>CAZIOV010000004.1:36277-99116 GCA_964541045.1 uncultured Oscillospiraceae bacterium
AGCTTCTTCACGGCTGTGGGTTATCATAAGAAGGGTTTTTTGCTCAGTCAGTCTTTTTACCTCGGGAATGATGTATTCGCGCTTCGTTCCGTCGTCGATGCCTTTAAACGGCTCGTCCATAATAATGCTTCCCGCACTGCATAAAAGCGCTCTTGCAATGGCTGTGCGGCGCTTTTCCCCACCCGATAGCTGACCGCACGGCTTAAATATAATATCGTCGGTGAACCTGAAGGCAGTCAACACCTCATATGCCTGGGACGGATCTGCACCGGCTATAACAATGTTGCCCAACGAGTTAAGGCAATTGATAAGTCTGTCCTCCTGAAAAACGCAGCCGATCGGTCTTGCCGCCAAAACACTGCCGGAGTCAGGCTGTTCGAGCCCCGCAGCAATGCGCGCCAGTGTGGTTTTTCCGGCACCTGATTCGCCCATAACGGCAGTATGCTCGCAAGGGGCAATGCTAAGGCTTAGACCCTGCAGAACCTTTCTGTCGCCAAAGGCCTTGCTAATATCGTTCATAATTAAGGCATCCGCTTTTTGAGAGGCATTCGCGGGCCGACCCTTTTTGGCCTCCTTAATATACTTTTCGGAATACGCCCTGCCGGGTATAAGAGATATCCTGTTTATTAGCGCCATAACCAGCTTTTCAAGGGCGGTACTTATAAGTATAATTGCCGCTGTCCATGCCAAAAGCTCACCGGTTTCAAAGTAGAGCTTGGCACGGTAAAGCCTTTCTCCGATGGAGCCGGAGGATATTCCTATTACCTCCGCCGCCACACCGGATTTCCAGCAAAGTCCTAATGCCACCGAGCAGGCGGAATTTACAAACGGCATCAGCGATGGCATATAGATATACATTGCCTTTCTGCCGGGACTTATGCTGAAGACCTTTGCCATCTCTAAAATATCCTTATCTACGCTTTCAATTCCTTTAAGGATATTTAAGTATATGACCGGGAAAACCATCAGAAACGATATGAACACGCTCAGATTTGCGCTTCCAAACCATATTATTGCAAGTATAACAAATGAGGCGACAGGAGTTGATTTTATCACCGAGGTTATCGGAGCCAAAAGTATCTTTACTGCCTGAACGCGCGCCGAAACCGCCGCTAAGGCGCTCCCCAAAACAAGCGCCGAAGCAAAGCCAAGCGATATTCTTGCCAGGGAAAATCCCAACGAGCGCCACGCGTCTGCCTTGAAAAGCATTCCAAAGAATACCCGTGCCACCTGCACCGGCGAAGCAATTATAAGCTCGGAGCCTATGCACAAAGCCAAAGCCTCCCAGACAGCAATCCAGAAGGCTATGGCAGATATTCTCAATAATAGCGTTTTGTGCTTTTTAAAAAAGCTACTTGATGTAATAGAAGGCATCATCGGGAAGCTGTCCTCCAACCGAGGTGGGGTCACTGTCGAAAAGGACCGAAAGATACTTTTCAACACTGGCTTTCATGTCTTCACCTGTAAGTGAAACTATGTTGCAGTAGGGAAGCGCCTTTTTGGCGACGCTTTCAACAACTATATCATATTTGCCTACAAGTGCAGCTGCGCCGTCGTTATCAGTATTAACATATTCGACAGAAGCAGCGTATTCTTCAAGAAATTTATCGACTGTTTCCGGGTGTGCTTCCAAGAACTCGTTTTGAACAACAGTAACACCCGTTACAAGCGGGGTTCCCTCTGTCTTTTCCCACTCCTCGGTAAGATCAAGCGCTATTCTTATTTTGTCATTTTTAGTCATGGCAACGGTTACATACGGTTGGGGAAGAACAGCAATGGCATTCTCAGCTGTTTCAAGCATAGCTGTCACCTCGGTAGCCTCTGATTTGAACTCAACGGTAACATCCTTTTCGGGGTCTATGCCGTTCTGAGTCAAAATCCGGTTAAGAACATATTCGGGAGTTGTTCCCTTGCCGGTGGAGTATATTGTTTTGCCCTTTAAATCCTCAACCGAGTTGATTTCTTCACCGGTCTCAATAACATATAAAACTCCCAGAGTGTTGACATCTATTACGGATATTTTGCCCTCAGTCTTATTATAAAGAACTGAAGCCAGGTTGCAGGGGACGTTTGCAATATCGGCCTCTCCGCTTACAACAAGGGGAACGATTTCGTCAGCCGTGCCATAGACGGTAACAGTGTAGGAGCCTTCGCAGACGCCGTTTTCGGAATCGTCCATCAACTTAACCATGCCCATTGTGGTAGGTCCCTTCATCGAGGCGATGTTTATGCCCATGTATTCCACAGAAGCACTGTCATCGGTATTGTCTTCGTTGTCTGCGGCAGCATCTTCATCGGTTTCTGCCGAAGCTTCCGGCGTTTTGTTATTGCTATCCGGGGTGGCCGGCTGTGTACCGCAGGCCGAAAGGCACATTAAAGTCATCATTGCTGCAAGTACAAAAGCAAGTATTTTTTTCATAATGAATCCAACCTTTCATAAATGTATTGTTCGGTGCAGAATTATTCTGCGCTTTTTCTTAATATTTCCGCTTCGGGCCTCAATATTACAATTTTACTGCCGACACTTGAAATTATTCCTTGGCTTTCCAGCAAAGCTATTGCCCTGAACAGGCTTGCTCTTGAAATGCCGAGCATGCGCGCAAGCTCGTCCTTGGAATAGTGCAGGGAGACGCTTCCGCCGGAGGCATTGCAGCTTATCCAGTAGGCAAGCCGCCCGGTGCAGTCGGTTATAGACATAAGCCTAAGCTTTCTTGCAAGATATATCATCTTGCTGTTGCACAGCCTTATGTAGCGATACATAAGTGCGCTGTTCTCGCTCAGAGTCGCTGCAAAAACCTCTTTAGGAATAAAGGCGACCTTTATCGGGGTTCTTGCCTTAAGCTTGGTGGGCATATCCTCGCGGACGAAGATATTGCATATCCCGAACTCTGCTCCCCGGCTAAGCGTTGAAACAGCGCCCTGTTCGCTCGGCGTAACCTCTGCACTTCCGCTAAGCATAAGGCCGACGCAGCCGACTCCGTTCTGTTCCTCGGAAACGGTTTCTCCGCGCTCAAAGCTTTTTATGTTCCAGCCCTTGTCAGCGCATTCGCCTTCAAACAGCGGGGATTTAATCAAAGCCCGTCGGAGCATTTCACTGTCAGTCATGGCGATTTCTCCTTCACGGTAATGACATTATAATAGATATTTGATATAGGATTATATGCTTTTTAATAACAAATTATTAATATTTGTCTCATATGATACACCTTGCGGGCGAAATTGTCAATCCCTTTTTCAAAGCAGCCGAAAAAAACCGCCCGGAGGTTATCCGGACGGTGATACTAATACTAATCTTTGTCAGAAATGATTCAAAAAAGGCAGGCACAAAACCGTTAAGCGATGAGGTTTTGCACCTGCCCTTGTGACCATGAATGGTATGACTATGAATGCTCTAACCATTCATAGTATGCACATTTCCAGACGAACATAAGTATAATTCTGCGTAAAAGTGCTGCGATAAAACGCCAAAAAAATTTTAACGCAAAATAAGTATTTACAGCAGACGTATTTTCTTTTTAAGATCTGCGCTCTTTGAAATCTCGGCAAGTTTTTCATCAATCTCCGATTCTATCATCATTGGAGTTATAAACGCCAGCTCGTTTTCGGAACGGTGCTTTCTAGGAATGAAATCGACATACCCGAAAAGACCGGTTATAAGCTCCTTAAGGCGGTCGGCATCAACAGCACGTATCCTTGCATATATCCTTACGGGAGCGGTTTTATAGCGGCGGATGAAATCGCGCGAGTCGCTGTCGGCCCAGTTCAGGGATATTATTTCCTTTCCGTTGTGCTTAACGGCGTCGATAATATCGCCAACAACTGCCGAGGCGGTTGGAAACTTTCCTGCGCCCTTACCGTAGAACAAAACGTCGCCCACAGCGTCGCCGGTTACCATTATGGCATTAAAAACATCGTTCACGCCGGAGAGAGGATTATTTATACTTACAAGCCTTGGGCAGACGGTTGCCACAATTCCCGATTCAGTGTTTTCAATAAGCCCGATGAGCTTTATGGCATAGCCGGCGTTTTCAGCGTATTCAACATCGTCGAGCGTTATTTCGCGGATGCCGGAGCAGTGGACATATTCGGGATAGATGTGCCTGCCAAACGCAAGAGAGCCTAAAATGCATAGTTTTCTTGTAGCGTCGTGCCCATCGACGTCTGCCGAGGGGTCCTTTTCCGCATAGCCTAAAGACTGCGCCTGAGCCAAAGCTTCATTAAAGGACTTCTGATCGTATATCATCTTTGTCAGGATATAGTTGGTGGTGCCGTTCAGAATTCCGGCAATGCGGCTGAAACGGTTTGCGGCAAGACACTGGTGGAGCGGGCGAATTATAGGAATTCCGCCGCCGACGCTTGCTTCAAACAGATAATTGCAGCCGTTTTCCTTGGCGATTTTTAAAAGCTCGGCGCCGTATGCTGCGACAAGTTCCTTGTTCGAGGTTACAACGCTTATTCCCTTTTGCAGCAGTCTTTTGGTATAGTCATACGCAAAGGTTTTGCCGCCCATAAGCTCTGCCACTACGGTAATTTCCGGGTCATTTAAAATATCTTCAAAGCTTTTGGTAAACCTGCCGCAAAAAGGGCTGTCGGGAAAATCGCGCAGGTCAAGAATGTATTTTACCTCAATTTCCTGACCGCAGCGGTTTTTTATAACGTCCATATTATTGTGTAAAAGCTCAACGGTTCCGGAGCCGACCACTCCAAATCCCATTACTGCAATTTTTGCCGATGATGACATATCGATTACTCCTATCCGAATCTACTCATTGTCTCATTTGCCATATGAAGCGGAGACTTTAACAACCCCGCTCAAAGAAGCAAGCTGTTCCCTTACAAGCTGGAAATCCTTGCTCCCCGTTTCAAATCTTACCGTAACTGTTGCTGTAGCTGTGGAGTCTATAGGGATATTCTGGTTGACGGTTAAAATATTGGCGCCATTGTTGTAAAGACACGCCAGAACCTCACTGAAAACGCCCGCCTTGTCCTTTAATGTGAAGAAATAGGTGACGATTCCCGAATTGGTGTCTTCGTTGTAGATAAAAGCGCAGTCCTTGTATTTGTAATATGCGCTTCGAGATATTCCCGCGGCACGGCAGGCCTCTGTCGAGGTTCTGCATTCTCCGAGTGAAAGCATCCTTTTTGCGTCGATTACCCGCAAAATAACCTCCGGCAGAACGTCCGCTCTGACAACAACAAACTTTTCGCTCATGAGTATTCCTCTCTTTAAATAATTAAAGTGTAATATTAAAGTGTAATACTGATTTCTCATAAAAGTGTATTTGAGTTGCACAGGCGGCCCACATAAATGGCGTCGCAAAGCCGCTATATTATGGGCTTTACGGCGATTTTACAGACACTTTTTACGAAAAATAAGTATAAATATCGACAAACGGCAGTATGCTCCAAATAAGTGCTCAAAGAACATACAGATGTACTTGCCATAAATACACTTTAACACAAGTTACCTCAAAAGTCAATCCAAAATTAACTAAAGAGGAGCATAAATATTAGGATGAAATAGACAAATTGCCCCAGATGGTCTTATTTTGCACTCTTTACAGTTAAAACAACAACCTCGGGGCGGTTGTTTATTCTTGACGGTATAACGCTGGAACCAAGCCCACGGCTGATAACGACTGCGCTTTCGCCGCGATAGTGCATACCTTCGGTATATTTTGGGAAGAAACCCTGGCCGGGAGCGATAAATCCTCCCACTCCCGGGATTCTGAACTGCCCGCCGTGAGCATGTCCGCAGAAGGTGATATCCGCGCCGGACGAGGTATACATATCTATAAACTGCGGCTGATGAGATATCAGCAAAGAAAGGCAACCGGGCTCCTGAGGCATGATGTCCTCAAGCTTACCGGTATGAAGCGAGGAATCCGCCAGGCCGGTGATATAGAGCTTTTCGCCATCTCGCTCGATAACGGCCGTTTCATCTAAAAGAACCGTTCCTCCGGCGGATTGTATGCCGGAAATAAGGCTGTCGAACTTCTCGGCGGAAAATCTGTGCTCGTGATTGCCCGTAGTGTAATAAACCGGCGCAATATCCGAAGCCTCGGAAACAAACTCCACAGCTGCCGTTATATCGGTGTGGCGAGAATCTGCGATGTCCCCCGAGATGACTATAATATCCGGCGACTGCTTGCGTATAAGCTTGATAAGTCGGCTGTTTTTGCGGCCAAAGCGCTTGTTGTGAAGATCGGAGATGTGAACTATCTTAAAACCGTCAAGCGATTTCCCGGCTTTTGGGGTTTCGTAGGTGTAGTTTGAGACGGTCAGGGAATTGTTCTCCAGGCAAAAATAAGGTATCATCGCTGCTGACGCCGCTATCACTGCGGCTATTATCTTGCGGATTTTCTTCATGATGGGTTCCTTTCATGGTAAATCACGAATAATTATGATGGTAGTATTGTAGCACATTTCAATCGACTTTTCAACCGGCACGCGCAAAAATCCCCGCAGAGGGTGTCTGCGGGGATTACATCATGAAAAATGCTATATGTTCAGAATAAGTATAATATCTACAGAATATTACAAAAAACAGCTGTTTTTTGCAACATCCGAATCAACGTAGATATTAATGCAGTCGGCGACCGGAACAGCGCTCCCGTCTTAATGCCCAGAGGGATAAGCTTCGGCAAAAGGCGGTCTACCATTTCAAAGAATGTAACCTTAAAGCCGGCTTTTCCTATAATTATATTCGGCTTCTTGCGCAGGCCCGATATGATAAGCGCGGTATCCGGCGGAGCTTTAACATAGCCTGCAAAAACAAATAAAGCTATTAATACTATTTTACAATGATAATCGGGACGATGATTGGTCACAGTGCGCCCATCGGGCTTACGCCTATTGCTTGTTAGTATGCTCTTCTTCTAAAGTGTATTGTTATTTGGTGCCGAATATTCTGTCTCCGGCGTCGCCCAGGCCGGGAACAATGTAGCAGTTTTCGTTAAGCCGCTCATCAAGGTTGCCGCAGTATATTTCAACGTCGGGGTGACTTTCCGAAAGAAGCTTTAAGCCCTCCGGCGCCGCTATGATCGACATGAACTTGATATGCTTCCCGCCGCGCTGCTTGATAAGGTTAACAGCGTCAACAGCAGAGCCGCCGGTTGCAAGCATGGGGTCGAGCACAATTATGGTTCTGTCGCCGATATTGTCCGGCAGCTTGCAGTAGTATTCGTGCGGAACGTGTGTAACCTCGTCGCGGTACATTCCGATGTGTCCTACCTTTGCCGAAGGCACAAGAGCCAGAATGCCGTTTACCATTCCCAGGCCGGCGCGCAGGATCGGCACTATTGCAAGCTTCTTGCCCGATACCATCGGTGAAAGGGTTTTGCAAATAGGCGTTTCGATTTCAACCTGCTCCAGCGGGAGGTCACGCAGGGCCTCATAGCCCATCAAGGTTGCAATCTCTTCAATAAGGGTTCTGAAATCCTTGGTGCCGGTGTTTTTATCTCTTAGCAGGGAAATCTTGTGTTTGATAAGCGGGTGTTCGAAAATAGTTACATTGGCCATAATTATACCTCTCTATCATATTAAATTTATTAATTTTAACCTATTGTAGCCTATTATAGCATTTTTCGACCCGTTTTACAATAGGAAATCTGAATTATTTTACTTTTTTCCTATTGACATTTTCGATAGGGGCTATTATAATTATTTACGATAAGGGAGTAATTGGCACAGTATATGTGTAGTTTTGCCGACATCACGGTGGTTTTGCCGCCCGGCAGAGCGTTAAACGATGAGACTTATCTGCTTTGGGGCAGATGGGTCTTTATTTTTTGTCCTGAAGAAAATAATTTTTAATCGGAGGTTTTTAATCGTGTCTATCTGGATTCACCTGCTTTTGTTTGCAATAGGAATTGTGCTTATTGTTAAGGGCGGAGATTTCTTCGTGGATTCCGCTTCGTGGATAGCCGAGGTTTCGGGAATACCCAAATTTATAGTAGGAGCAACTATTGTTTCGGTGGCAACCACCATGCCCGAGATGATAGTATCTATCATGGCTGCAGCCGAGGGCAAATATGATATGGCAGTAGGAAACGCCATCGGCTCAGTAACCGCAAATACCGGACTGATACTTTCCATCGCCATTATTTTTATGAGCATAGCAATATCCCGCAAAAAATATCTGGTTAAGGGGCTTCTTCTTATAGGGGCTATTGTAATGGTCTGGCTTGGAAGCCTTGGCTCAGAGCCGAGGCATTTTTCGATAATCGCAAGCATAGTTCTGTTTGCAATCTTTGCAGTTTATGTTTTTGAAAACATCAAGTCGGCAAAGTCTGAACGTTCGAATGATGAAAAGCTCTCGTTTACAAAAAGGGAAGCAGTTTTTAAGGTCGTTTTCTTTGTTTTAGGCGCGGTTATGCTGGTGTTCGGTTCTAATCTTTTGGTAGATCACGGCTCCGCGATTGCCACCGCAATAGGCATCCCGGAGGCTATTATCGCCATAACCATGATAGCTATAGGAACCTCTCTGCCGGAGCTGGTAACAACCATCACTGCCATTGTTAAAAAGCAGTCGGGTCTTTCGGCAGGAAATATAATAGGTGCGAACGTTATCGACCTTTCGCTTATTCTTCCTCTTTCATCGATAGTCTCCGGCGGCAGACTCGAAATTTCGAATCAGGGCTGGATGCTTGATATGCCCGCCTGCCTTGCAATCGTCGCGGTTGCAATCATACCGACTTTGTTTACCGAGAAGTTCAAAAAGTGGCAAGGCGCCGTTATGCTCTGCATGTATGCCGGATATCTTGCAATAGCTATGACATGCTTCAGCGCATAAGCCATTAAATATGAAATCTGATATATTTAAGCACGGCAGGTGGATATGCCCACGTCAGCTTGCGGCTTTAAGGCCTATAGACGTTTATTCAAAAGCAAGCGCCCCTTCTGGAAAAGAACCTAAAAACCTTCGGTTCTATGTTAGAAAGAGGTTCAGCGTTAACTGTGCAGGCATAAGGGCACACATCCGCATTACGGCTGACGATTACTATAAGCTTTATATAAACGGACGGTTCGCAGGTCAAGGCCCTGCGCAGGGGTATCACATCTGCTATTATTGGAACGAATTCGATATTACGGATTACTTAGAAGACGGCGAAAATGAAATCTGCGCAGACGTTTACTATCAAGGGCTTATCAATCGCGCTTATCAGAGCGGGGACAGAAGAATCGGCTTTATTGCTGAGCTTTACCTGGGCGGGAAATGCATTCTGCACACCGATTCAAGCTGGGAAAGCGCCTTTATAAAGGGATATAATCCAAGCCATATAATCGGCATGAATACCATGTTTTCGGAGGACTTTGACGGGCGCGCCGGAATAACCGGCTGGCAGAGCTGCGCCGAGATTGTCACTGACCATGTCTTCAGCCCATATTCCGCAAAACCGCTTCAAGTGTATAAGAAGCAGCCTTGTGCCATCATGCCGCTGAAATGCGGAGGATATTTATATGATTTTGGCGAGGAAATAACCGGCACTTTGCGCATAAGCGCAAGAGGAGAAGCCGGCACACGGGTTCGTATACTCTGCGGAGAGGAGCTTGACGGCAGCGAGGAAAGGGTGCGCTATAATCTGCGCTGCGGCTGCCTGTATGAGGAGTACTGGACTATTCCTAACGGCGGAGGAGCATTTGAGCAGTACGATTACCGTGGCTTCCGCTATGCAGCAGTCATTCCGCAGAGCGGAGCCGAAATAGCATCGGTAGAGGCAATTGTAAGGCATTATCCCTTCGACGATGGCTATTGCAGGCTTGAAACCTCCTCACCGGTTCTGAAACAGGTTTGGGATATATGCAAAAACGGCGTAAAATACGGCTCGCAGGAGTGCTTTGTAGACTGCCCCACTCGCGAAAAAGGGCAGTATGCCGGGGATTTAACTATAACCAGCGCCTCTCACCTGATACTCACAGGCGATTCGTCGCTGTTAAAAAAGGCAATAGACAATCAAATGCAGTCGTCAAATATAAGAAGGGGGCTGTTGGCGGTTGCTCCGGGCTCTTTTTTGCAGGAGATTGCCGACTATTCCTTCCAATTCCCGATTTTAGCCCTGCGGTATTACAATGCCGTGGGGGATAAGGAATACCTCGGCCAAAATTTAAGGATATGCCAGAGAATAATCTCCCACTTCAAAAAATACGCGAGGGATGACGGACTTTTGTGCCGTGTTACCGACGAATGGAACCTTGTTGACTGGCCGGACAACCTGCGCGACGGCTATGATTTTCCTCAGGACGGCAGCAGCGAGCCGCACAACGTTTTAAACGCGTTTTATATCGGATGTATTTTGCAGACCGAGCAAATAATGGACATTCTTGACATTTCATATGAGAATGAAAGCGAATTGCTGATAAAAGCTTTTAACAGAGAATTTTTCGACCCCGAAGCCGGGCTGTATAAGGATAGGAAGAAAAGCGCTCATATTTCGCTCCATTCAAATATTCTGCCGGCGTTTTACGGCTTTATAAAGCAGGGAAGCGAGCGTGCTGCCGGGGACTTTATCATGCAAAAGGGCCTTAGCTGCGGGGTATATATGGCATATTTTGCACTTAAGGCACTCTGCCGTCTCGGACGGCATACAGACGCTTATTCCCTGATAGTATCAACAGGTGAGCACTCGTGGTATAACATGGTGCGCGAGGGAGCGTCTACCTGCTTTGAAGCATGGGGAAAAGATCAGAAGTGGAATACAAGCCTATGCCACCCATGGGCAAGCGCACCCATAAGTGTTTTGGCAGAGGATATTCTGCCCATTTACCCCGAGCTGGGAAGAATAGTCTGCAATAAAAATTAATATTTTTTCTGATTAAGCTATTGACAACTGTAAACAAATATGATATCATTTTGATATCATATTGATGTAAGCTACATTATCTGTGAATAAGAAAGGGAATAGAAATGTTAAGAATTGAGCATCTCACAAAGTCCTACGGCGATAAGGTCGCCGCCTCGGATATCTGCCTTCACATTCAGCCTGGGGAGATATATGCCTTTATCGGGCATAACGGCGCGGGCAAGACAACCGTCATAAAGTCCTGCTGCGGTCTTCTGAGCTTCGAGGCCGGTGAGGTATATATCAACGGCAAGTCCATCAAAAAAGAACCTATTGCCTGCAAGCGTGAAATTGCCTACCTGCCGGACAATCCTGATTTGTATGAATATCTCACCGGCGTTAAATATCTTAACTTTATTGCGGACGTCTATGGCATTTCAAAGGAGGACCGCAGGGCAAAGACGGATAAGTATGCAGAAATGCTGGGCATAGCCGGAGATCTGGGTCAGCCTATATCTTCGTATTCACACGGCATGAAGCAGAAGCTGGCGGTAATCTCCGCACTTATTCACGACCCCAAGCTTATTGTAATGGACGAACCTTTCGTTGGGCTGGATCCTGTTGCGGCTCACCAGCTTAAGGGCATAATGCGCGAAATCTGTGACAACGGCGGCGCAATCTTCTTCTCGACCCACATTTTAGAGGTCGCCGAAAAGCTCTGTGACAGGGTGGCAATAATCAAACAAGGAAAGATTATCGCCAACGGAAGCATGGCTCAGATAAAGGGCGACAGCTCGCTGGAGGACGTGTTCTTAGAGCTTGCCGAGACCGATTCGTAGCGGGGAGGGGCTTATATGCTTAAACATCTTGTAAAAATAAAGCTTTTGGGGCTTTTAGGCTCTATGGGCGGAAAATCCGCCAGAGCTAAAAAGGGCATATCCAAGGGAAAGATTGTTCTTTTATCAATACTGTATATTTATGTGCTGCTGGTCTTCGGCTTTTTGTTTGGAACCATGTTTATGGAGCTCACAGCGTTTGACACCATGGGCGCCGGCTGGGTATATTTTGTGATATATGCCATTATCAGCTTTGTCCTTATGATAATGGGCAGTGCGGCGATAGCCAAAACCCAGATTTTTGACGCTAAGGACAATGACCTGCTTTTATCTATGCCGATACCGCCGATATACATAATTATATCCAGAATACTTTCTCTGCTTGTAGTCAACCTTGTCTACTTCCTTATGGTGCTTATACCTGCCGCCATAGTCTGGGCAGTATCTGTCGGGTTCAGCGCTTTGGGGGCTGTAGCCTTTATAGTTCTTTCGGTCGGGCTTCTGCTTCTTTCAACGGCAATGGGCGTGTTTATGGGATGGGTTATTGCACTGCTGTCTAGGAAAGCAAAGTCCAAGACGCTTATTTCGGTGATATTTACGCTCGGCTTTCTGGCGGTGTATTTCTACTTATACACCTCAGCTCAGAAGTATCTCGAGCTTATCATTCAGAACGGCGCGGTTATTTCAGGAAGGCTTAAAACAATCCTTCCGCTCTATTGGTTCGGTTCCGCAATCAGCGACGGAAATATAGCTTATATGATGCTTGCCGAATTGGCATGCGTTCTGCCGCCTGCAGTGGTCTTCTTGGTGCTTTCAAAGACCTTTAGCCGCATTATTTCAGACTCTCATTCAACAGCGCGAATCAAGGAGAAAAAGGTGCGGTTCGATGCCGTTTCTCCCAAAAAAGCGCTTTTGCGCCGAGAGATAAGCCATGTTTTCGCCAGCACACCATATCTTTTAAACTCCGGACTGGGAGTTGTTATGGGAATAATCGCGGCAGTGTTTATTATCATCAAAAGGGATATGTTCGCGGCTATTATTGCCAATGTGGAGATGGCTCAGAACGTTATCGCTTCGCTTATGCTATGTGCGGCAATCTTTTTGATGGGAATGGTATATTTCACCTCGGCAACCGTCTCAATTGAGGGCAAAAACCTTTGGATTCTGCGCAGCCTGCCGATTTCGGGCAAGGATATACTTGTTTCAAAGCTAAGATTCCATATAATTGCAGTCGCCCCGGTTACTGTTATGATGTGGATAGCAATAAACGTCTCCTGCTATATAAACTGGGCGTTCGTTATCTATTCCTTCCTTATTCTGGCTGTGTATACCCTTTTAACCGCAAATATAGGCATGATTGAAAACCTAAGACATCCGATCCTTGATTGGACGGATGAAGTGGTCGCGGTGAAGAGCGGAATGAGCGTTTTGTTCACGATGCTTATTAACATGGTGCTTACTTTCCTGCCGCTGATACTGATAATTGTCCTATCCGCAATTAACCTTTGGATTACCCTTGCAATCTGGCTTGTAATAGCCGGAGCATTGACGGGCGTATCCTATGCGTGGATAGTAACCTGCGGAGTTAAGAGGTTTGAAAATCTTTGATTAACAGCAAGGCCCCGACAGAAGCTAATGATTGCTTCCGCCGGGGCTATTACTTATACTTATATTCGGCTGATATATCGTGGGCTTCAGTGATTTTTGAACGCTTTTTTTAGAGAAGTAAGTATCAAAAGCTCATGATATCCGGAACGGTTATTAATCGCGTTTCTGTTTCGGTTTCCTCTCCGGTTTCAGGTTCTGCCTTGGCCTTTGGTTCGGATTTTTCCTTCGGCTCGGCGTCCTTGCTCTCATCTTCATCGGCGTCCTCCTGCTGAATTGAGGCGGAATCATCCTCCATCAGCTTAAAGGTAATTTCAAACTCTTTAAGCTGTCCGTTTTCCAAAATTCTTACAACCTTGGCAGTAACCTCGTCCCCGGGGTGAAGATCAAGAATTATCTTGTAAACATCATCGGCCGAGCGCACCTTAACGCCGTTCATCTCGGTAATTATATCGTCGACCTTAAGCTGAGTGTTTGCAATATCGCAGTCCGGCGAAATCTCCGCAATGTGAAGGCCTGCCGGAACGCCGTAAACATTTGCCAGCGAATCGGAAACCTCATAGAAGGAGATTCCGACCTTTGGCCTGCCAAGTATTCCTCCGTTTTCTATAAGCTCCTCTAAAATCGGCTTGGCGGCATTGAACGAAATTGCAAACCCGATGTTATCGTATTCCGTAGCTTCGAGCTTGGAAGAGGTAATTCCCACAACCTGCCCCCACATATTCAAAAGCGCTCCGCCGGAGTTTCCGGGATTTATGGCGGCATCTATCTGAATGCAGTCCATGCCGATGTTTGTTGAATTTACCTTTATGGTTCGGTTCAGCCCGGAAATAATGCCGGTAGTGCAGGAATGCTCAAAGCCGGCCGGTGAGCCTATGGTTACCACTTGCTCGCCGATTTTTAGCTGGGAGGAATCGCCGAATTGCGCCGGCGTAAGCCCATCAGCGGTTATCTTTATGATTGCAAGATCGGTTTTTGCGTCTGAACCGACAACCTTGGCGTTGTATTCCTTGCCGTCGTAAAGTCTTACTATTATAGCAAAGTCAGCCTCTTCGACAACGTGGGCGTTGGTTATAATGTAGCCGTCAGAGGTCATTATAATTCCCGAGCCTTGGCCGTATGCGGAAAAAATGGTGTCATCAAGGTAAACCTCTATTGTAACGATAGAGGGAGAGCAAACCTTTGAGACTCCCTCAACAGTGTATCTGCCGTCTGGCTGGTAAAAGCTTTCATCCAGCTCCTCATGGGAAACGACGGGTATTGAAAATACCTTAAGGTTATCTTCCTTGCTCACCATGTTTTTCAGCCAGCCCCTGCCGAAAACAAGGCGCGCTGTGCAGGTGAAGAGTATAATGAAGAGAACGATAAACACTATCGCTGTTCTTACGAATGGGAAAGATCGCCTGCGCGCTTTTGATATCTTTTTCGGAAGATACTCAAGAGGCTCTGCCTCGTTGTAGGCAAGCTCACGGAGCTCTTCTATTATAGCGCTGCGGCGGCGCTCAAGTTCCTCACGGCGGCGGGCAAGGCTTTCAAGTGCCGAGGCCTCATCCGGCTGTGCTGCGCCTGAGTCGACAGTTTCCTGAGCGGAGTCGGTGTTCTGGGGTTCCGGCGATTCCTGCGCCGGCTGATTCAATATATCGTCTGTCATACCAAAGTTCACTTTCTATAGTATTTTGAAGCCGTTAATCCCTTTTGCCAAGCAGCTTAACGGCCGCAGCTGTGGCAGCTACAACCGCTCCTACCTTAATAAGGGTTTTTGTGCTTACGGTTATGCTTTCCCTATTTGATGACTGCTTAGGCGGGCGGCTTCTTCTGCGCGTGTTCACCGCTCCGTATTTGTATGCGGGGGTTTCCTCCTCGGCAAAATATCTGCCGTCATATTCATATGAAAACTCCTGATTGTCCGATTCCGCCGCAGGATTGAGTATCTGCCTTATATCGTCCTGCTGTTCAACGGCCTGCTCTTTATCAGCAGTAGGACATGCTTTCGGTGCGCTCGACGGCACACTGTCCGGCAGGACGGCGGCTTCCGCTTCTGCGTCGTTCGGCTTAGCCGTATCAGCCGGTGTCTCACAAAGCTCGGCTTCACAGGCGGCGTTAACTTCAGCTCCGGCTTTTTCTGCTTTCTGATGTACGTTTGCCGCTTCATCAGTTGCTTCTGCTTCATGCGTTTGTGCTTGAAGCTCCGGGATATTTTCACTGGGAGAATCGCCGCCCGGCTCGACTGCATCTCGGGGCTGCTCGTTAATGTCAGCCGCAACTGGGATTTGCGTGCTGCCGGAGGATATATTGGCAATGTCCGCGGTTTCCCGCTCGGATTCAGCAGGGGAATATTCTGAAGCTGCGTTGGCATCCTCTGTGGCTTCTGCTTGCTCTCGAATTTGGGCATCAACCGCATTTTCCGGCGTTCCGCCGATTGCCATTTCGGCTTCTGCGGCCGCCTTCGGCTCTTCCGCTGCGATGTTCACCGCCTCCGGAGCTTTGTCCTCAGCATTTTCCGGAGCTGATTGAGCCGACTGCTTAGGCATATAGGACTTTTTTTCAGCTTCCTCCATGGCTTTTTTAAGCGCTTCCTGTTTTTTGGTAAGGGGGAAATCCTCGTCAAAGAAATCTATCATAAAGCATTCTCCTTTTTATTATTTCAGGCCGTCGGTGTTCACTTCAAATTTATAGCCCACGCTCCATACCGTTCTTAAGCACCACTGGTCGGAAACTCCGTCAAGCTTTTCGCGAAGGCGCTTTATGTGAACGTCTATAGTCCTCGAGCCGCCGTAGTATTCAAAGCCCCATACCTCGTCCAAAAGCTGGTCGCGGTTGAAAACGGTGTTTGGGTGCGAGGCAAGATGGTATAAAAGCTCCAGCTCCTTCGGCGGAGCATCCACAATTTTTCCTCTTACCGTAAGCTCATACCTTGTCATGTTTATATCCAGCCCATCGTAATGAACCTCTTTTGAATCGGCATCCGGATTTGAAAGACTGGTTCTGCGCAGAACAGCTTTAATGCGGGCAGTGACTTCCTTAACGTCGAATGGCTTGACAATATAATCGTCCGCCCCAAGTTCAAGTCCTAAAACTTTGTCGAATACTTCCGACTTTGAAGTTATATATATTAAAGGAGTGTCTGACTTTTTGCGGATTTCACGGCAGATCTGCCAGCCGTCTATTCCGGGAAGCAGAACATCTAAAAGAACTATATCCGGCTTTAGGGCAGAAAATTTAACAAGTCCCTCCTCACCGTCGTTGGATATGATAACATTATACCCGTCCTTTTCAAGGCACATTCGCAGAAGCTCGCAGATATTTCTGTCTTTGTCGATAATCAGAACCTTTCCGTTCACTGCTCTGTTCTCCTCTCTAACTGAAATACTTAATAACATTATAGACTATCTGCATCTATTTTGCAAGTATTATTTCGCTTCTTTTGCAAAAAAGTTAATAAAATGTTAAGCGAATCGGAAACGTTAATTTTTTTGAAACGGCAAACCATTGTTTTTCATAAAACAGCTGATTATTTTTCACGTTTTAAGGCCGAATTGTGCAGTTCGACGAAAATTCGGAATTGTGACAATTATTGCTTGATTTTTTTATAAATCATGCTACAATATATTTAGCACTTGAAGGACAAGAGTGCTAAAAGCAGTTATTAATTTATCTATTATAAAAGGAGGAACTTTTATGACACTCAAACCGTTGTTTGATCGTGTAGTATTGAAGATGACCGAGGCAGAGGAGACCACCAAGAGCGGTATTATTCTGACCGGTTCGGCAAAGGAGAAGCCCCAGCTTGCCGAGGTAATAGCAGTAGGCGACGGCAGTCCGCGTGACGGCAAGACCACTGCAATGAAGGTTAAGCCCGGTGACAAGGTGCTTATGTCAAAGTATTCCGGAACCGAGGTTAAGGTTGACGGAGAAGAGTATATTATCGTCAGCATGGGCGACATTTTAGCTGTCGCTGAGTAAGAGATAGGAGAGGTGTAATTATTATGGCAAAGGAAATTCTTTACGGCGAGGATGCAAGAAAGGCTTTACAGGCCGGTATTGACAAGCTTGCCGACACTGTGAAAATAACTCTTGGCCCCAAGGGCAGAAATGTCGTTTTAGACAAAACCTACGGCATCCCGCTCATCACTAACGACGGTGTTACCATAGCCAAGGAAATCGAACTAGAGGACGTTTTTGAGAATATGGGCGCTCAGCTTATAAGAGAGGTTGCAACCAAAACCAATGATGCCGCCGGAGACGGTACAACCACCGCCACCCTGTTGGCTCAGGCTTTAGTCCGCGAGGGTATGCGCAACATCGCTGCCGGAGCTAACCCAATGATTCTTAAAAAGGGTATAAAGAAGGCTGTTGACGCTGCTTCTTCCGCAGTTCTGGCAAACTCCAAGGCTGTTTCGGGCAGCGCTGATATTGAGCGCGTTGCCACTGTTTCGTCCGGCGACGAGAACGTCGGCAAGCTCATCGCGGAAGCTATGGAAAAGGTAACCTCCGACGGCGTCATAACCATTGAGGAATCCAAGACTGCCGAAACATATTCGGAGGTCGTAGAAGGCATGCAGTTCGACCGCGGCTATATCACCCCCTATATGGTAACCGATACCGATAAGATGGAAGCTGTTCTTGACGACGCTTATATCCTCGTAACCGACAAGAAGATATCCAACATTCAGGAAATCCTTCCTCTGCTCGAGGAAATAGTTAAGTCCGGCAAGAAGCTTCTTATAATTGCTGAGGATCTGGAGGGCGAGGCTCTTTCCACCATTCTTATAAACAAGCTCCGCGGAACCTTTACCTGCGTTGCTGTTAAGGCTCCCGGTTTCGGCGACAGAAGAAAGGAAATGCTCCGCGATATCGCAACCCTCACCGGAACCGATGTTATCAGCGAGGAGCTTGGATTCGAGCTTAAGGATACCACAGTTGCCGACCTCGGCCGTGCAAGACAGGTTGTTGTAACCAAGGAGAATACCATTATAGTAGACGGAGCGGGCGACCCTGCCGACATCAAGGCCCGCGTTCAGCAGATCAGAACCGAAATCGAAAACACCACCTCTGATTATGACAAAGAAAAGCTTCAGGAAAGACTTGCAAAGCTTGCAGGCGGCGTTGCCGTTCTCAAGGTTGGCGCGGCTACCGAGGCTGAGATGAAGGACAAGAAGCTCAGAGTTGAGGACGCTCTTTCTGCGACCAAGGCTGCTGTTGAGGAAGGCATTGTTGCGGGCGGCGGAACAGCTCTTATCAACGCTATCCCCGCTGTGGAAAAGATTATCCCCACCCTTGAGGGAGACGAAAAGACGGGCGCTAAGATAGTTCTTAAGGCTTTGGAAGAGCCCGTAAGGCAGATTGCCGCAAACGCAGGCCTTGACGGAAGTGTTATCATTGACAAGATCAAGCGCTCCAAGAAGGTCGGTTACGGTTTCGACGCTTACAAGGAAGAGTATGTTGATATGATTTCTGCCGGAATCGTAGACCCAACCAAGGTAACACGTTCTGCGCTTATGAATGCAGCTTCATGCGCTGCAATGGTTCTCACTACCGAAAGCCTTGTCGGCAACAAGAAGGAAGATAATCCTCCTGCACCCGGAGCAGGCGCCGGTGCTGCCGGAATGGGCGGAATGTATTAATTGACGTAAAAACAGCATTGGATATACCGCTGCAGAACCGCTGTTCAGTGATTCTGCAGCGGTTTTATGTCAACTCTATATGTTTAGTATGGCGGCCTGAGACTCATGTATAACATCCTCACAGTACCTTCTGATTCCTTTTTATATAAAATAGCAATATCGCAGCTTTTAAGCATCACCTGATCCGCTTCCGCTCTTTTAGTTATCCCGGAGCACCCTTTACCGATTCGGGATAAACGCCGATGCTTGTTTCCATAGCAAGCGCTTTGGGAGCAATGCTTGACGAGCTTTTTTACGGCAATCTGAATAAATGCCCTCATGTCTACTTCGGACTATAGATAAGCTGCTACAGGACTGCAACGATGAAAAAACAATAGCAATTGCCGAAATTATTAAAGCCGCCAAGAGAAGACTAAGAAAGTAACAATATATATAATAACTAGCACAATTACAGAATATTGTTGTAATATATTGCCAAATGTCTTTACATGTTTTTGTGCAATATACCTAGTTATCAAGCAATGCTTTAAGGAATTAAAGGTGGATATGTACAAAATACTTGATAAGTTTTGTCTATTGTGCTAATAGAAAAGAGCCGATATAAATGTTATAATAATATCACCAAATATTTATTGGAGGTCAATATAATGAAAAAGCTTATAGGAATTTTAGCTGTTTGTATAGCACTTTGCTTGTGCATGACGGCAGTTTCATTTGCAGCTACAGCTGATATCGTTCATCAGTCGGTTGAAGGAACAGCTGTAATCGATGGCGTCAAAGACGATGCTTATGCTGACGCGCTGGCTCTTCCCTTCATTCAGAAGGGCGAATCCAACGGCGGCGGAGAGGTCTTTGATGCTCCCCAGGGTACCGCATACATCATTAACGACGAAGAGTATGTTTACGTTTACTTTGAAGTTTACGATTCCGCTCTCGACAATGCCAGCGCTAACACCTACGAGCAGGACTCTGTTGAGGCCTTCTGGATGGTTGACAACGCCAAGACTCAGATTCGTTACCACTATGACGGCACCGTAGACGCCGACTCCGGCACAGCTCCTACTGACGGCACTGACTACAAGGCTGTAATCACCGACAATGGTTACGCTGTAGAGCTCAGACTCCCGATCACCGACGTTAAGAACAATGAGATTGAAATGTGCCTGCAGATCAACGCCTGCACCGACGGTAAGAGAGATTGCACCATCTACATAGAGGGCAACGCTGCTGCCGATAACGCTTATCAGAGATCCAACCGTCAGACAGATTACGACGTTTGGTGGACTCTTGCACTCGCCGGCGAGCACGCTGACACCAGAGTAGACCCCGAAGAGAAGCCCATGGATCTTACTGCTAAGAACTATGAAGCTGTTCAGAATTCTTCTCTGAACCTTTCCATCCACTCCAACGATAACTATGAATGGTCTCGTTGGCAGAGCTGGACCACTACTACAGTCAATGTACCTCTTACTCAGTCTGTTGACGTTGAGTGGACCGAATTCACCAAGTATGACTTTACCGCCGATCCTGTTACTACCAAGGACTACACTGTAGCTCCTCAGTTTTCAATCGATGTTAACGATGCCGGCTACCTCACCATTCCCGAGGACGCCGCCGAGGGAGACACGGGCGACAAGGCTAAGTTTGCTTACACTTACTCCGACATCACTCTTACCGCTGAGGGCTTTGATGATGTTGTTATTCCCGGCGAAACCCTTTCTCAGACTTGGGAAATCTACGTTCCTTCTTGGGGCGGAACTGCAGGTAACGGTTCTTCTATCGACCTCGCTGCCGGCTTGAAGAATGCCGGTCTTTCCGTTGAGGACATATGCAAGTTCATGAACGCTCTTACCAGCGTTAAGTTCACCATTTCCTTCGATTCGCTGAACCTCGTTGACCAGGCTGTTCTTGATGAGTTCGCTATAACCCTCGCCGCTGAGGATGAGGCTATGGTTGCTGAGCTTCAGGAATACATCGACAGAGTTGAGGCTGCTAAGGCTGTCGTAAATGACGATACTGCTGACATTGCTGCCAAGCAGGATGCTGCCGACGATGCCAAGAAGGCCGCCAACAGAGCATTAAAGGAAGCTGAAGGCTACACCCTCGCAACCGAAAAGGCTAACGAACTTGTAGCTGCTGCTGAAGAATTGGCTGCTCAGGTAGCTGAAGTTGCTACTAACGAACCTGCTGAAGATACTGATGAGGAGGCTGCTCCCGTTGAGGACAATGCTTCTGCTTCTTCCACTACCGATAGCGATTCCAATACCGGTCTTATCGTTGGAATCATCATTGCCGTTGTAGTTGTTGCTATCATCGTTGTAGTTGCAGTACTCGGCAAGAAGAAAAAGGCTTAATTAAAAAGCCGGTTAGCTAAGCTGACAAATGATAGTTACAGCGCTCCTTAACTGGGGCGCTGTTTTTTCATTTTTCAAATAAATGCCACTGTTATTCTAATTTTCATCTAAAAGTGTTCTGATCATGCACGGTCTGTACATTTCCGGACGAATATAAGCATATAATCCCATCATATAGCGATTTTGCGCCCGATTTTTTGCTTTCATTTCAGACGAAAATCAGAATTAGTCATAATAGATAAAATAATATATAAATTACACAAAGATTTAGTTATAATACATCAATAAATGATTAGCATATATCATTAATTAGTCGGCTAATTAATGTATAATAATAGATAGCTAAATATCCCGAAAGGAGACTATACATATGCTGAGAACAGTAAGAACAGAAAACGGTATTGTTCGCGGAATAGAGGCCGCTGACCCCAGAATAACAGCTTTTAAAGGGATCCCGTTTGCCGCCCCTCCGGTCGGCGCGAACCGCTGGCGCGCACCGCAGCCCGCTGATAGCTGGGACGGTGTGCTCGACTGCGCAAGGTTCAAAAACATCTCCATGCAGGATACCCCGGGCTTGGGAACCGATATCTACTGCCGTGAGTGGCACGTAGACCCCGAAATCCCTATGGGTGAAGACTGTCTTTACTTGAACGTCTGGTCGCCGGCAAAGAGTGCCGACGAAAAACTCCCGGTGCTTATATGGTACTTTGGCGGCGGACTGCAATGGGGCTATCCCTCCGAAATGGAGTTCGACGGCGAGCGCATGGCAAGGCGCGGAATTATAGTTGTATCGGTAAACTATCGCTTGGGCGTGTTCGGCTTCCTGGCTCATCCGCAGCTTACCAAGGAACAGCCCGACGCCCCCACAAACTTCGGAAGCTTAGACCAGCAGGCGGGTTTGATGTGGGTAAGAAGAAATATTGCGGCGTTCGGCGGCGACCCTGACTGCATTACCATCGCCGGTCAGTCGGCAGGCGGCGGAAGCGTTATGTCACAGATAACCTGCCCCGCAAACAAGGGTTACATAAAACGCGCAATTGTGCAGAGCGGATTAATTCGCTCGCCCTATATGCCGGATAGCTTCGGCAGACCGGGCGGAATGGAGCACGTCGAAGCAAACGGCGCCAAGTTCTTTGAGGAATACTTGGGTGTTAAGACTCTTGAAGAGGCCAGAGCGTTAGATGCCTTCTTTATCCGCGATAAATACGGCGAGTTCGCGCAGAAGAACCCGAGATTCTTTACAAATCAGGACGGCAAATTCTCTGTAGGAGATCCATTCACCCTTTGCAACGAGGGTAAGAGCTGCTACATTCAGATGATGGCAGGAAATACTGTGGATGAGTTCCGCAGCTTTATTTCAGCAAAGGATGAAGCTGAGCTTGCGCAAAAGGCTAAAGAAATATTCGGAGAAGACGCTGAAAAGTTCCTGTCTCTCCCCGGGGCTAAGGACGGCGACGGCAGGGGACACTATGCCTCTGTCAGCGGAATAGAAGTCAGCTGCAAAGCGCTGTTCTCGCGTCTTCGCGAAATCTGCCCTGAAAACAACTGCTATTATTATTCCTTCAATCCTGATATCCCGGGTGATGATAACCCCGGAAGCTTCCATTCCAGCGAGCTTTGGTTCACCTTTGAAACGCTCGCAAAATGCTCGCGCGCGTACACCGGCCATCATTATGATTTAGCCCGTCAGATGTGCAACTATTGGTGCAACTTCATCAAGACCGGCGACCCCAACGGTCCGGACGCAGACGGCACCCCAATGCCCCGCTGGGAAGCCTATACCGACGATAACCACGCCGGCATGAGCTTTGTTAAAGAGGGAAGCGTCCCAATGGACTGCGACAGCGAGCTTGTTAGCTTTTTGACTGCCAACGTCAAGAAAAAGGCCAACAAGTGAACCTCCTATATAGCGCAAACCGACCGCTCTCGTTTCTTGAGGACGGCCGGTTTTTTGCAAGGAATAAGTATAATAATTCTCAGCCTTTAGAGATTATTATGCTATACCCTTGAAATTAATATAAAATATGGCATAATTATAACAATATTTATAGCATTGCTGTTTTCATAGCTGCATTCTCTTCTTCAAAATCAATTATATAAGGAGCGGCTATGGAGCTATATCAATACAGAAGTTCCGAAATGTCCGGCAAAGGCAAGACGATCAGGTCAGCGTTGTTTTTAAAGACTGCATAAAAAACTTCTGTGCCGTCTTTGGCTTTACAATATATTCGGGCGATGAGTATGTTGACATAGCTTCGACCGACATATATGCAGACGAGCACGATCATACAACCCGGATAAACGATTTCATTGCTGTTTGGGAGGCCTCCTGCAGCAAACAACCGGTTGCGCTTGCCGAAAACGGAGTTCAGATAGACCCGAACCATATGTAAAGAAACAACGTATATTGGCTCTATTTCTGCACATGGGGCGAGAATACTGCACCTCGGATCAATACTCATCCGATGATATGTTCAACAAGGTGTTCAACTCTGGGCAGGTGATCACCCTTGACGAGCTTCCGAATTGGAGAAGGTATTAATAATTTTCGTCTGAAATGATTCCAAAAGGCAGGCGCAAAACCGCCGGGCGATGGGATTTTACAACTGCCTTTGAAGATAAGTATAACAGCCTGTGGGTAGGTTTGGCGCCCGATAAAAAATAAATCCTCCGCAGCAAAGCAAATTTTGTCTGCTTCGGAGGATTTTGTGTCAATCAATGAAGTCCTTAACCTTGTTGGATCTGTTGGGATGCCTTAATTTTCTTAAGGCCTTTGCTTCTATCTGCCTTATGCGCTCGCGGGTTACGTTGAACATCTGACCCACTTCCTCAAGAGTGCGGCTCCTGCCGTCTTCAAGGCCGAAGCGAAGGCGCAGAACCTTTTCTTCGCGTTCGGTAAGAGTACCGAGAACCTGGTTTAGCTGCTCCTTTAAAAGTACCTGAGAGGCCGCTTCTGTAGGCTCCGGGGCGTTTTCGTCGGGCAGAAAGTCCCCTAAGTGGCTATCCTCTTCTTCACCAATTGGAGTTTCAAGCGAAACAGGATCCTGCGCTATCCGCATTATTTCTCTTACGCGGCTCACAGGCATATCCAGCGCCTCGGCAATCTCATCCGCTGTGGGGTCACGCCCGTTCTGATGAAGGAGCTGGCTTGACACTTTCTTTACCTTAGTTATAGTTTCAACCATATGAACGGGAATCCTTATGGTTCTTGCCTGATCTGCAATAGCCCTTGTTATCGACTGGCGGATCCACCATGTAGCATAGGTTGAAAATTTGAAGCCCTTGGTGTAATCAAACTTTTCCACCGCCTTAATAAGACCTAAGTTGCCTTCCTGAATAAGGTCCAGAAAGCTCATGCCCCTGCCGCCATAGCGCTTTGCTATGGAAACAACAAGCCTTAGGTTTGCTTCAGCAAGCCGCTTTTTTGCCGCCGAGTCGCCCTTTTGCATGCGCTGTGCAAGTTCAATTTCTTCGTCCGGTGTGAGAAGGGGAACTCTGCCGATTTCCTTAAGGTAGATTTTAACAGGGTCGTCAATAGCAATGCTGTCTGTAAGCGAAGCATCATAATCGTCATCGACATCGCCGATGCCATCTATATCGGCCTCAGAAAGATCCTCCAAATCGTCAAACGATTCGGTATCCGGAACGATGTCGTCAATTATCTCGATGCCGTTTGCGGCGCACTGCTCGTAAAACCGGTCTATCTGCTCCATATCGTAATCGGTGTCTTCCATGGCGTCGGTTATAGCTTTTGTTGTCAGCTTGCCTGTTTGCTTTCCCATTTCAATCAGGCTGTCAATTGTGGTCTTTTTTTCGCTCATAGTGTGCCTCCATATAATATGTAATCATTGATAACGGTTGCTTTATGGTTTATTTTTCACGCTTCAGCTTCTCATATATTTCACGGAATTCATCGTCGGATATATGCTCGTCCGTCTGCTTGTCCGATGGCCGCCGCTTCAGCAGTGATATATAATCTTCAAGAGTTGCTTGGTCAACTGCAATTTCGCGTGATTTCGCAAGAATATAGGATATTCTGCCCATTTCCTCGGCAGATAATTCGCTTCCAAGCACGCTTAATCCGCTTCCGGTTTCAGAATCTGCATGATTTTTAAGGATTTCGTAAACTTTTTTGTGGAAAGAGGTTGCAAAGCAATCGGCCGAAAGCTCGGAAAATACTTTTGCAGCACCGTCTGGCCGGTTTATTATGTAGCCGATTATGCCCTCTTCTGCCTTTGCTTCTTTCGGAAACCTTGCAGCTTCGGGATTGATATCGTCCCTTACGCGCCTGCCGGATTCTATGCGTTTCCATTCCTTGTTCTTTGCCGCTCGCGCCTCTTTCTTCATATAAGAAGCTACTTCTTCACTTACAATCTCTTTAGCCATGTTCATATCCTGTGCAAGGCGTGATATATAAACTTCACGTTCAAGGCGGCTTTCTATTTTTGCAAGAACGGCAACGGCGCGCTTAAGGTATTCAACCTTGCCGATGTCTGTTTCTATGTCCAGTCCCTCGCGGCACTTTGAAAGCTCATAGGATATTGCTCCTTCCGAGCTATTGAGCAGAACCTTGAAGTGGTCTGCACCGAGCTTTTTAATGTAATCGTCAACATCCTTGATTCCATCGCCCGATATTTTTACTACGTTTGCTTTAAGTCCTGCGGCTGAAAGGATATTTATGGCGTTAGCAGTTGCCTTTTGACCTGCGGAGTCAGCGTCGTAGCAGATATATACCTCGTCGCAGTACTGCGACATAAGTCTTGCATGCTCCGGTGTGATTGCCGTTCCGCAGGTTGCGACGGCATCGGTGAATCCGGCTTGATGAAGAGAAATAACATCGAGGTTTCCCTCACACAGAATTAGCCTTTTCGACTTTACAGAGGTGTTCTTGGCAAAGTTCAGTGCAAAAAGTGTCCTTGACTTTTCATACACTGCTGTCCCGCGGGAGTTCAGATATTTCATGCCCTTGAATTCCTTGTCGAGAGTTCGCCCGGAAAAGGCAATGACATTTCCGCGAAGGTCGAAAATCGGAAAGATAACGCGGTTTACAAAGAAGTCAAAATACCTGCTGTTCTTTTCGGTTATCAGCGAGGCGTTCAGCAGTTCGTTGTTGGTGTAACCGAGCGATAACATGTGGTTTGTAAGGCTTGTCCAGCGGTTCGGCGCAACGCCCAAGCCAAAACTTTTAATTGTTTCTGGGCGCAGATGGCGGGTGTTTACAAGGTAATCCAGCCCCTCTCTGCCGTCCTGCGTTTTAAGATTCTGATAGAAGAACCTTGCAGCCTCGCGGTTGATCTCCAAAAGTCGCTTTTTGTTTTCTGCGGCGCGGTTGTTAAGACCATCCTCGGGCAGGGGAATCCCCGCTTTTTGGGCAAGCTCCTTAACAGCCTCCAGATAGTCAAGGTTCTCTATCTTCATTGTGAAGGTTATAACATCCCCTCCGGCACCGCATCCAAAGCAATAGAAGCTGCCATTGTCCGGATAGACCGTGCAGGATGGCGTGCGCTCAGAATGGAATGGGCAAAGGCATTTATAGCATCTCCCGGAACGCTTAAGGCTGACATACTGCCGCATTATATCCTCAATGCGGTTTGAATCCTTTATCCTGTCAATAAAATCAGCGGTCAGCCGCAAGGCACTCACCTCCCTTGTCCTTTGCGCTTGCGTATATGTTAAAAGCGGATACTTAATAAACGCTCCAGCACTTCGGAACATATAGATTTATGAATAAGTTCGTACAGTATTTGTCGGTCATGCCGGCAACATAGTCGCATACTGCGGTGGGCTTGTCAAACCTGTCTGCAATGGCAAGATAGTCCGCCGGCAGCTTTTCAGGGCGTTCAAGGAAGTATCTATAAAGCTTTTCTATCATTATTTTTGCCTTTGCTTCCTCTGATTTGCATTTCGGATTCTTATAGACGTTTAGGAACATAAATTCCTTAAGCTCTTCCTTGGCGGACTCAATTTCCGGGTCATAGCGTATGTTATCGGCGCCGTTTTTAACCAAGGAGGTTACAAGTGAGGTTATTCTTTGCGACTTTGTTTCGCCGAGCACCCTTACCGCGCTTTCCGGAAGCTCGCTCTGTCGGATGATTCCGGCCCTTATTGCGTCTTCGATATCGTGGTTTATAAAAGCGATAACATCTGCACAGCGAACAATAAAGCCCTCTTTGGTGTCAGCAACCTCGTCAGTGTGCTTTAAAATACCATCACGGACCTCGTAGGTCAGGTTAAGCCCCCTGCCATCCTTTTCTATGTAATCCACCACTCTCAGGCTTTGGCGGTAGTGCTGAAAGCCATTCGGAGAAATTTCATTAAGAACCGCTTCGCCTGCGTGACCGAACGGAGTATGCCCTAAATCGTGCCCAAGTGCTATAGCCTCGGTAAGATCCTCGTTCAGCCTGAGCGCACGCGAAATGGTTCGGGCTATCTGGCTTACTTCGAGGGTGTGGGTAAGACGAGTTCTGTAGTGATCACCCGTTGGGTTAAGGAACACTTGGGTTTTCTGCTTTAATCGGGAGAAGGCGTTGCAGTGAATAATCCTGTCTCTGTCGCGCTGAAAATCGGTTCTCAAAGGACACTTCTCCTCATCGCGGAGTCTACCCTTGGTTTCATCTGCAAAGCAGGCAAAAGGCGAAAGCATTTTATGCTCCGATTCTTGCGTATATTCTCTTGGAAGCTGCGACATAGTTTCATCCTCCCGTTCTACAAAACATCGTTTTCATTATTGTTAATTCATTAATTTATACAAAATAAAAAACAAATCCCCTCTTTTTTTAAATAAAAAAATCGAAGATTTGTATATATGAACAATTAGTCAGGCAAAATCAAAAAGTGTTTCATCTGATTTTTCAATATATATTCCGCCGTTTGTTATATCCGTAAATTTTTGTTCGAGCGGGGCAAACAGCTCTTTTTTTATGGCAAAGCTTATGCTTACTTTATCGGAATAGTCAGTTCCGATGATTTTGACCTCGAAATCAGGCAGAGCATGGCTTATCCTGTCGTAAAACGAATAATCGCAAACCGCCTTCACTCTATATGCCGGGTACATTTCCATAATCTTAGCTGCGGCGACGGCAATAGAAGCGCCCTGCGAGTATGCGCGTGTAAGTCCGCCCTTTCCCAACAGTATCCCGCCGAAATATCGAGTGACTACTATGCAAACGTCGCTCAGACCGCTTTTATTTATGACGCCTAAAATCGGAGGACCTGCCGTGCCCTGCGGCTCGGAATCATCAGAATACCTTGTAATATTGCCTTCGCTTAAAACATAGGCATAGCAGTTGTGGCGGGCGCGCCGGTTTTCGCTTCTTATCCGATCTATAAACGCAGCGGCCTCATCCTCTGTTTTAACAGGGGATATATGGCCGATGAACTCAGATTTCTCAACAATAAAGCTGTCTCCAGCCTCTTCGCGGACGGTTTTGTACACACTGTTCACCTGCTTCAAAAAAAATCAGAGGAATCCGTTATCGCGGATCCCTCTAAGGTTTTTACTTCTTTTCAATGCCATAGCGCTTGTTGAAGCGATCAACACGTCCGCCGGTATCAACTAGCTTCTGCTTACCGGTGAAGAACGGATGGCACTTTGAGCAGATTTCAACCTTGATATTCTGCTTGGTGGATCTGGTATGAATAACATTTCCGCAGGCGCAGGTGATAGTTGTTTCTTCATACTTAGGATGGATTCCTTCCTTTGCCATGTCTTTTCTACCTCCTTTGAACTGATACTGTGTTTTATTGCGCTTATATCCGAATAGTAGCCCATCATCCTCAGTTCAGACAGTAGTACTATGGATTTATCACTTAACCGATTGCCGAGCACAAAACAAGGCACATCAAATACCAATACATTATAGCATAATAATGTTCGGATTGCAATAGTTTTTTAAAATATTTTTGAGTTATCCGGCAGTCTGCGTGCCGCCTATGTTAAATTCGTTCAGGTTAACGCCCTCAATATCTCTCTTTGCAACGGCAGCTGTAACAAGATACCAAACAGTATACTCCTCAGGAATCTGTTCGGCGTAGCCGTTTATGGATATCCATATTTTCATATTGTAAACAAAAACGTTGGATATCCTTGGGGCAGGGAACCGCGAATCAAACGGCAGCAACGCCATCAGAACAACATAGTCGTTAAAAAGCTCTTCTGTGTAGGAAAAACCTATCTGCGGTAAAAATTCGGAGTCAAGATCAAATTCCGCTTTCTTGCTTTCATAAAAGCTTAAAAGTTCGTCATAAGAGTGGATCGACATTATCACTGGGCTTGCCTGAGTCAAGGCGTCAGCCTTGTGCGTTGAGGGCCAGAACTCAGGATAGGTGTAGCGAAAGCGTTCCGCGTCGAAAACGTTGTCGCCGCCGGAGTCGATAATTTCACTTATATCAACCTCAAAGTCTGAAACATCTATCTTGTCGTAGCTGTCCTTAGGAGCGCAGAAAACAAGATGATAAGCTATGTTTTCGCTGGACGGAGCGTCCTGCGGGATGTGCCTTTCGAGCTTAAACCTCGCCTTTCCGTTCTCAACGGTGATATCTGAACATGAAAAGCTTGCATAAGCGCTTGGTTCATCTATAACAAGCATCATAACATCGTTTTCGGCAAGAAAATCATCAGTGAACGAGGCGCACGCAACCGTAAATCTTGCGCCAAAGAAGAAGGCTCTTTCATGGCCGTAAAAGTAGTTTTCGACCTCGGAATATGATGCAAATTTTATCAGCTGGGGAAATCCTTCCGTATACTGAGAAGGGCTATATGTGGTTAGATAAGCGCCGTAAAGCTCGTCACCGTCAGAAACGTCCCACTGCTCCTGCTGCTCCGGCTGAAACGTATCACTATCAGAAGACGTCAGTGGCAGGGGCTGGTCAGGTATTTTGTTTGGTGCGCACGATGATAATGCGGCTGCAAGAACGGCAGCTGCAAGAGCAAGCGATGCCATGCGTTTAAACATTTGTTTGCGCACCTCCTTCATTGCACAACAATACATTATAATTATACCACAAAAACAACAAAAATGCAACATATACCCGTGTCTTTTTGCCAATGTCTTTTTGCCAAATTGAGCCATAATACTGATTTTCATCTGAATGATAGCAAGAAATCGGGCACAAAACCGCTATAAGATGGGATTTTGACCCGATTTTATGACCACCCATAGACGAATATAAGTATAAGTATAAAAAGTCGCCGCTATTGTCACTCCAATAACGGCGACGCTTTTCATGCGGATATGTTATGAGCTACCTATATTATAGCTACAAGCTTTTTGCAGATCGCAACAAGGTCATACCTTATTTCCTTGCGGCTTCGCCATCTTTTGCCGGTTATTCATCCTGCGAAGCATCGTCGCTTCCATATATTAAAGCTCCGCATTAAAGACTATGAACACATTGTATCCTGCCTGTTCCATCTCCACGATTTTTGCACCCTTGGCCTTTCTTTGCTCTATTCTGTCGCTCATCCCCTGAAAATGGCGTCAGTCGTCTATGTCAGACCTTGCAGTTGGGAAATTGAATTATCGATCAGATATTTTACTGTTTTCCGGTGACCTCGGTATCGGTGTAGATGTATCTTGAAGGCTCCATATAGCGATATGAAAAGTTATCAGCCCTGATCGCCCAATCTACTGCCGATATTTGTCCTACTTCAATTTTTCTGACCGAAACACCGGCACATGCGCAGGCCGGGCGGTCCGGCTGCTCAAGCGTTATCAGAGCACCGTCGCCCGAGAAGCTATACAGCTGCACAGGGCTTTCGCCGCAGATAGTTATATCAGGCTGGATTTTTCCTTCCGGGCTTTTACGGCCGCTATGTAGGCAAAAGTGCTGATATCACAGCCTCTGCATTACAAATATATCATATATGGCCTTTATAGAAGTCTCAAAGTCCTCATTAGATATGCCGACTATAACGTTAAGCTCGCTCGAGCCCTGGTCTATCATTTTTACATTAACCTTAGCATGGGCAAGCGCTGCGAATATTCTTGCTGCGGTTCCGCGCTGAGACTTCATGCCTCTGCCGACTACTGCGATAAGGGCAATATCCCTGTCCACCTCGATTTTGTCAGGGCTGACAGCCGCGCGGAGCGAATTAACTATCATGGTTTCCTTTTCCTCGAACTCGTCCTTGTGGACAACTATGCTCATTGTGTCGATGCCAGACGGCATATGCTCAAATGAGATGCCATAGTTTTCAAATACCTCGAGCACTTTTCTGCCGAAGCCAAGCTCTGCGTTCATCATGTCTTTTTCAATGGTGACGGTTACGAATCCGCGGTGGCCTGCTATTCCGGTTATGGTGTAAATGCAGCTGTCATTTTCGGCAGTTTCTACTATCATTGTTCCGGGTTCGTCCGGCTTGTTGGTGTTTTTAATGTTTATCGGTATACCTGCCTTGCGCACCGGGAATATAGCGTCCTCGTGAAGGACGGTGGCTCCCATATATGCAAGCTCTCTCAGCTCATGGTAAGTGATAGTCTGAATCGGCTGTGGGTCGGGCACTATTCTTGGGTCGCAGACCAAAAAGCCGGAAACATCCGTCCAGTTTTCGTAAATATCCGCATTAACCGCCGCCGCAACGATAGAACCGGTAATGTCAGACCCCCCACGAGAAAAGGTTTTAACGGTGTCGTTCGGCATAGAGCCGTAAAATCCGGGTATTACTGCATTTCCAACCTTTTCAAGCCGCGCTTTCACCGCCCGGCAGGTTTCATCCAGATTAAGCTTTGAATCGTCGTTAAAGAATATAACCTCGGCAGCGTCAACAAAGGCAAAGCCCAGGTACTTTGCAAGTATCTTGCCGTTCAGATATTCCCCGCGTGAGGCTGCATAGTCTCTTCCGGCTCTTGCCATAAAGCTGAGCTTAATGGTTTCAAATTCGCTGTCCAGTGAAAGGTCAAGCTTTAAATCGCTTATGATATCCATGTATCTTTTCTTTATCCTGTCAAACAGGGTTAAAAAGTCCCCTCCGCTCACCGCAAGGTCATAGCAGGAATAAAGCATGTCGGTAACCTTGGTATCCTTGGAATTGCGCTTTCCGGGGGCTGAAGGGACAACATACTTCCTGGCAGGGTCTGATTTTATTATATTTGCGACCTTTATAAACTGATTGGCGTCTGCAAGCGAGCTTCCGCCGAACTTAACAACCTTTGTAGACACAAAAATTCTCCTTATCTTGTGATATGCAACAGCCTTGCCACGCAGGCAGACAAAGCCTGAAAGAACCGCAGCCTAAGCCTGCTTAAGCGCGATTCTCCCCGAATATTTAAACAATGCGTTACATTACATTATATTCTTTTTCCTCCCGGCCGTCAATCGGCAGGAAAACGAATTTAGTCAAAAAGGCGGGTGTATTCTTGTGAAAAACGCTCGCACGCCGGAGAAAAACAAACTGTTTCGGTACCCGGCTGTTATTGCTCGCTCTGAGTCTTTTTAGATACTTCTTTTATGGCATTGCGCATATGCTTAATCTCATTGAGCGACTTTTCAACCGACTTCTCCGATTCGGAAAGAATGCTGTCAAGCCTTTCCACTATTGCTTTTTTGATGTTTGCGTCCATAACGCGCGCCTGCTGTGATATTTCGTTTGCGGCAGCCTGCGCCTGCTTAACTATCTCCTCCTGAGAAACCAAAACCTTAGCACGTTCTTCGGCTTTCTTTATAATCTCTTCAGCGTCGGCATTGGCGTCTGCAATAATCTGAGAGCGGTCGGCAGCAATTTCCTTGGCCTTTAGTATTTCGGTGGGGATATTGTAGCGGATATTGTCGATATACTCCCTCAGCCGATCGACGTCAACAAGACTCTTCTTGTTGGTAAAGGGAACGCTCGTTGCCTTGTCCAAAAGCTCGTCCATCATTTCAAGTATTTCATCAATAGTCATTTTATTTAACTCCTTATATTAAATTATACGATTTATAACGGTTGTGCAGGAGGGTACGTTAGCCTTCAAGCAGCCTATTAGCGATAAAATCCTTTATCTCAGGCGGCACAAAATCGCTTATATCTCCGCCGAACGAGGCTATCTGCTTGACCGCACTGGAACTTAAATACATATTCTCAGACCGGGTGACTAAAAACACTGTTTCGGCTTCGGGACAGAGTTTTTTGTTGGCCAAAGCCATCTGAAACTCATATTCAAAGTCGGTGACCGCCCTAAGACCCTTCACTATTGCTGTTGCGCCACGCTCACGGACGAAATTCGCCAGAAGCCCGTCAGACGTTTCCACTTCGATATTGCTTAAATGGCCGGTGACCTTTTTTATCATTTCCACCCTTTCCTCCGGCGCAAAGCTTGGAACCTTTTTTGGATTTACCGAAACCAGAACAATAACCTTGTCGAAGAGCTGCGAAGCTCTGTTCATAATGTCAAGATGGCCAAGGGTTACAGGGTCGAAGCTGCCCGGGCAGACCGCTATTCTCTGACTCATTATAATTTCACCGTCCTTAACTGTAAATGTCAATCATCGTCCTCGCTGCCTTTATCATAAACAGTGAGAGCCACCAATCTGCCGTAGCTGTATCTGCGCCTAAGATTCAAGCCGCCGATTTTTTCCGGAAGCTCAAGTCCGGCTTCGTGCTCGCATACAACGGCGCCGCCCGGGTTCATAACCCTGTCAACCCCTTCAAGCGCCTTCGGAATCAACCCCAAGCCATAGGGTGGATCCAAAAAAGCGATGTCAAAGCTTTGGCGGGCAATATTAAGGTAATCCAAAGCATCATAGTTCAGCACTCTTGAGCTGCTGCCAAGTTTGCAGCTTTCAATATTCTTCTTGATTATTTCTAATGAATTTTTTGAATTGTCCACAAGCACGCAGAACCTTGCGCCTCTGCTCAGCGCCTCTATTCCAAGCTGACCGCTGCCCGCAAATAAATCCAGGACCTCGGCCTGCGGAAGATCGAACTGGACGATAGAAAAAATCGCTTCCTTGGTCTTGTACGTCGTAGGGCGAACGCTCTCACCTTCAAGCGTCAAAAGCCGTTTGCCCCTCAGCGCACCTGTTATTACTCTCATATTTATATATCACGCCTTTCGTGAAAGCCTGCTTCTGCGGCTTCAGCTGTTATCAATATATCTTTTTCGGTATTTTTCCATAGTTTCTGAGAAAATCTCGCCATTGGACGGCGGGGAATAGGTTATAGCGTTTGCACCGGCGTCAATGGTTCGGGTAATGGTTTCGTCAGTCGGTCCGCCGGTCGCGATTATGGGTATGTCCGGATGCTTTTCGCGGATAAGCCGGACAAGCTCCGGAGTTTTTACCGATGCCGCAACATTCAAAATATCCGCACCTGCGGCAATACGGGTATCAATATCCTGCCTGTCGGAGACTATTGTTGCTATAACAGGCAGCTCAACTCTTTGCTTTATCATGGTGATAATGCCCGGATCTATCGGCGCGTTAACAACCACGCCGTATGCTCCTTGATTTTCTGCGTTTTCAGCCAGCCTCACCGAACGCTCGCCGCCGGTGAGTCCTCCTCCCACGCCAACGAACACAGGAGCATCGGAAACCGAAATAATTGCCTGAGCTATTATAGGCTGAGGGGTAAACGGATATACTGCTATAACACCGTCGGCATTGATGTTTTTGATTATGGAAACATCGGTCGAGAACACAAGCGATTTTATTCTCCGCCCGAATATAAGTATTCCTCCGCATTTGTAAATGCTCTCTGGAACGTTAAGTATGTGGCTGCGAAGAGTTCCGCTGTATGCGGGGAGATTTTTTGACATGGGGTAATCCTTTCTGCAATGTGGGACGCGCTTTAACAACGCCTGCGGATATTATATTATAAAATCTGCGGTTTGTCTACAAATTTTTTAACAAAAACCGCAAAATAATAATTATACTTATTTCGGCCTGATAAAGCAGGCCTGTGCCGACAAGTATGAGAAAATCGGCGCAAAATCAGTATCTACGCTGTTCAGCTGAAATCAGTATTATACAAGCTGGTCTATAAACCGTTCCTTAACTTCGGCCGCCTTTTCCGGCTTGATTTTCATAACTGCCGCTATTTCTTCTGACGATGCCGCTTTAAGCGCCTGCTTGGTTTTGAATTCCGAAAGCAAGGCCTTTGCCTTTGCAGGACCTATGCCGGATATTTTTGTAAGCTCGGTTTCATGGGTGTGAGCCGAGCGCTTTGAGACTTGGAAGGTTATGGTGTATCGGTGAACCTCATCCTGAAGCCGAGTCAGAAGCGAAAATACAGACCGAGATTTCATTATCTGAATTTCCTCGCCGCCCGGCGTTACGACTGCTCTGGTGTGGTGCTTATTATCCTTAACAAGTCCGAACAGGGCGGTTTTAATACCCATTTCATCAAGAAGGGGAGCTACCGCCGCAACGTGGCCCTTTCCGCCGTCAAGAAATACAATGTCGGGCAGGGTTTTAAAGCCCCTGTCGGTACAGTCGGGGTTAAGATATTCGCTGAACCTGCGGCGAATTACCTCTCTCATGCTGGCGTAGTCGTTCTGCTCGGCAACGGTTTTAATGTTGAATTTTTTATAATACTTTTTTGCAAAGCGGGAGTTGTCCATAACCACCATCCCGCCAACCATATCGCTTGAGGCAAGGTTAGATATATCATAGCACTCAATATATGTGGGAGCTTTTGATAGCCCCAAAAGCGAAGCAAGCTCTTCAAGCACGGCTATTTCCTTCTCGGTTCTTCCCACCTGAATTGAAAGCTGTTCTGCAGCGTTGCGCACCGCCATCTTGGTAAGCTCCAGCATTTCGCCGCGCTTGGCATTGTTAATATAAACCGCATGGCCGGATTTTTCGGCAAGATATCTGCGGATATTCTCGGCTTCGTTCAGATCGACGTCTATATATATACTCTTCGGAATGGATGGCGCTCGGTCGTAATACTGCAAAAGAAATTCCTCTCTTGCGGATACATCGTCTCCTATTTCGCCGAGCATAAAATCGCGCTTGTCGCTCAGCCGCGAGTTTCTGTATATCAGAACCGAAACGCAGCTAAGGCTGCCGTTCCTGGCAAGGCCTATAACGTCGGTATCCGGAATGTTCTTTTCAAAGATCTTCTGGGTTTCTGCGGAGCGCTTTATCGCTGCGATTCTGTCGCGCAGCAAAGCCGCCTTTTCAAATTCCATATTTTCCGAAAGCCGGTTCATCTCTGCTGTAAGCGCTTCAACCGACATCCCGCTGCCCGATTTGATATAGCTTATTGCATCCTTTATGATGGCGGCGTAATCATCCTTTGAAAAGCATCCCCGGCAAAGCCCTATGCACCGCTTTATCTGGAAATTAAGACACGGGCGCGACTTTTTAAAGTCCCTCGGAAATACCTTTTTGCAGGTGGGCAACATGAAAATGCGGTTAACCTCTTCAACCGTCTGGCTTGAGGTCAGTCCGCTTATATACGGACCTATGAAGATTCCCGGACCTTTTTTTTGGTTTTCCTTGGTTATTCGGGGAAAATCCTCATCGGAGATCTTTATATACGAATACCCCTTGTCGTCCTTGAGCAAAATATTATACTTGGGCTGATGCTGCTTTATCAGCGCAGACTCCAAAACAAGCGCTTCGTATTCCGAATCGGTGACAATGAATTCATAGTCGTATACGTTTGAAACCATCTTTGCAACTTTTGTAAGATGGTCGTTATCGTGAAAATAGGTGGAAACGCGGTTGCGCAGATTTTTCGCCTTGCCGATGTAAATAATCGTTCCCGATTTGTTTTTCATTATATAGCATCCCGGAGACGAGGTAAGCTTAACGGTCTTCTGCCGCAGGTATTCCAGTCTTGGGTTGTCGCTTAAGGTAACGCGCATATCGGTTAAGCAATGGTTATTGTCTTGATTCTCTGGGGCTGCAGCGGCTTGTCATTGTAATCAGTCTCCGCAGCAGCTATTTCGTCAACAACCTCTATGCCTTCAATCACCTTGCCGAAGGCCGCATACTGGCCGTCCAAATACGGTGCGTCCTTATGCATAATGAAGAATTGAGACGAAGCGGAATCCGGCTGCTGTGTGCGCGCCATGGAAATAACGCCGCGTGTATGGCGGAGCGGGTTGTTAACCCCGTTGGCTCTGAATTCGCCCTTTATGCTCTTTTTGGAGCCGCCCATACCGGTTCCTTCCGGGTCGCCGCCCTGAATCATAAAACCGCTTATAACACGGTGGAAAATAAGGCCATCATAAAAATGCTCGTTCACAAGGTTCAAAAAGTTTTCAACCGTTATCGGAGCGTTCTTGGGGTAAAGCTCCACCGTCATTTTTTTGCCGTTTTCCATTTCAATAATTACTTTTGACATGATATTTTATCCTTTCATATTTTGTATATGCTTTTTATTCTATCCAAAATAATCCTCCGGCTCGGTTTCAATCACTCCCTCCGGTATGGACATATCCATGCCGGAAACATCCGACTCTATAAGGCTGAAGCTGTACCAGTAATATGTGCCCGCCTGAGTTATGTCCGCAACCGTCAGACGTCCGCCTGGGAAGAATGTCCATGTGGATTTTATGTTTCCGCCGGGTCTTGCTATTTCATATACCTCGGTCAGTGTGCCGTCTTCATCCTCGTTCCGTGAAATAAGAGTGTAATCCGATATATCATAGCCAAAGTTTACACCGGTGTCTTCATCCTCACGCGGGTAGGAGTAATAGGTCATTTCATCTAAATCTATAACAGTAACCTCGTCGTCATCCATGATGATTTTGATGCTGCCGTTGATGAATACTGCGTTGCTGCCGTTTACAAAGTATTCCCTTTCAATGCTTGAGGCGTTTTCATTGTCGTGCGAGGAGGCTTCCACAAGAATCGCATGAACCTTGCTTGAATTAAGGAGCCTCAGATATTCCGCCGCGCTGCCTTCATCCTCAGGAACGGTTACGTTTTCATCCTCCGAGGTTACAGCTTCCGGTTCATCCTCTGCTTTATAGGTACTTTCGCCGGCTGCATCCGCAGTCTGAGAACTGTTACTGTCTGATATATCTGTGCCCTGAACGTCAGGCTCGTCCGATGAAATGCCGGGTTCGGAAACAGGGGTGCTTTCAGGTTCGGAATCCGATTGCTGCTGCCTTGTTACAACCCTGTCGGGGACTCCGCTGTTCACCGGCTTTTCCTCTGCTTTTTCCGAGCATGAGCAAAGGCACAGGCAAAATGTGCATATAAGCAGGGCAAAAGCTGCTTTCAATACGGCATTTAAAGCATTTTTCATAATGTTCACCCTTCCTTTTGCCGAATGAATATATTATTACATTTTAATATTATACACTATTTCTGCGATTTTTTCAAGAGGGGCATTAATAATAATGCAGGAATATTAGCGGCTTTGCTGCGGATAATATCATAAAAAAGAATTAGGGCGGAGACGTCTTAATCAGGAGGAAGCGAAATAAATGTCAAAAAGAATCGGCGAATCAACTATCATACCCGATAATACCATATGCATCAGCTCGTTTGCGGCGGTCGGCGGTATTAAAGAGGGGCAAGGCCCATATGGCGGCTGTTATGATTATATAGACAAGGATGACCGCTTTGGCCAGGAAAGCTTTGAAGACTCTGAAAATGCCATGCAGGGCTTGGCTCTGCAAACTGCCCTCGACAAGCGCAAAATTTCCGGAAGCGAGCTTTCGATGATGTTCGGCGGCGACCTTTTAAACCAGTGCATAGGCACAAGCTTTGGCGTGCTCGATTTTAAAATCCCGTTTATCGGGATATATGGCGCCTGTTCCACCATGTCTGAGGGGCTTATGCTGGCGTCACTCATGGTTGATTCGGGGGCGGCGCAGCGGGCGGCGGCTATAACCTCCTCCCACTTCTGCACCGCCGAGCGGCAGTACCGTTTTCCGCTGGAATACGGCGGACAGCGCACCCCGACATCACAGTGGACGGCGACCGCCTCCGGCGCGGTGATAATCGAACAGGGTCAGGGGTCACCATATGTCAGAGCATTGACAATCGGCAAAATCGAGGATAAAGGAATAAAGGACGCCAACAACATGGGCGCGGCGATGGCGCCTGCGGCGTACTCCACCATCAAGCAGTTCTTAAAGGATATGCACCGCCGACCGGAGGATTTCGACCATATAGTAACCGGCGACCTGGGCGAAGTAGGCTCGCGAATCCTCTGCGAGCTTTTGCTTCGGGACGGCATAGATATCCGCGACCGGCACCTCGATTGCGGCTGCATGCTCTATTCCGCTGAGCAGGACGTCCATGCGGGCGGATCCGGCTGCGGATGTGCGGCAAGTATGCTCTGCGGGCATTTTTTGCCGGAAATAAGGTCTGGACGGCTTAAAAACATCCTCTTCGCGGCGACAGGCGCGCTCCTGTCCCCGACCTCGAGCCAGCAGGGGAAGAGCATACCCGGTATATCCCATCTGGCGTGGATATCTCACGATAAAGAGACTAAACAGGTTTGAAAGGAGTGATAAAATGCAGTATCTATGGGCTTTCTTGATAGGCGGGCTTCTGTGCGCAATAGGTCAGGTGCTTATTGACTACACCAAGCTCACCCCGGCAAGGATTCTTGTTTCCTACGTTGTAATCGGCGTAATTCTGGGCGGCGTCGGATTGTATATGCCGCTTGTTGAATTTGCCGGAGCCGGCGCAACGGTTCCTCTGACGGGCTTCGGAAACCTTCTGGCAAAGGGAGTGCGCGAAGCGGTTGACGAAAAAGGCTTTTTAGGGATATTTACCGGCGGCCTCACCGCCTGCGCGGCGGGCATAACTGCGGCGATGGTTTTCGCCCTGCTGATGGCGCTTTTGTTCCGGCCTCGTTCACGAAGCGATAAATAGAATCAACCGGCTTATGCAAATAATCGCGTAAGCCGGTTGTAATATTTATTCAGTATACCACTGACTGCCGGGCAAATGGCAGCAAATCCCGCGCTTTGACCTTTATAGCTTTCTGTCAACATCGGTTGACTGATATCTTCCCATATTTTATCCTCTTATTCTTTTGTCGGATGCTTGAACCCGCATCACTGCTTGGATTCGCCGTCCTTATTGCTTTTGCTTTGATAAACGTACCATATGCACATGCAAAATCCCCCGGCGGCAAGTCCGCATATGGCCGCGCCGATGTGTCCGGTGAAGAGATTGATAATCGTGCAGATAAACAAGAATACCGAAAATGCCGGAAGCAGGGTGGATAGCGTTTTTCGTTTTTTGGCCATAGATATCCTCCATATGCGCAGGGGCGGAAGCCGCAAATTTTCCCGCCCGTACATTTGTATCAGATTCGGGATTATCCCAAAACAACTCTGACCGTATTCTTGTCAATCATCTTATCGGCAGGAATGAGGCAACCCTCAAGCTTTTCACCGTTGAGCCAAAGCTCCTTGACGCCGGATTCAACGTGAGCGGAGTTGTCAACCTCAATATCAAGGTGATGACCTCTGAAGTTCTTGGAGATGGTAAAGCCGTCCCACTTGCCGGGAATAGATGGACTTACAACAAGACCCTTTGCGTTCGGGCGCATACCGCATATACCCTCTATGCAGCCTACCATAACGGTTGAAGCGGTGCCGGTAAGCCAGTGAACGTGTGCTCTGCCCTCGAACGGAGAGGTTGTGGATTCAACAAACTGACCGTGAACATAAGGCTCGATAACTCTTATTTCCGCCCTGTCGTTCATAGAAGCAGGTGAGCTTTCAAGGAAGTATTCAAACGCGCGGTTGCCGTGGCCCAAGAGGGATTCTGCAAGAATCAGCCAGCCCTGCGACTGCGAGAAGATACCGCCGTTTTCCTTGGTGTCAGGGTTGAAGATGTGCATTATTGCGCCACCGAACATATGCTTGATGTATGGCGGATCCAAAAGCTTAGCGCCGTACTTGGTGTTGAGTATCGAGTGAACGCTCTCCATCGCCTTGTCGGCCTGTTCAGGTGATGCAAAGCCGGAGATTACCGACCAGCTCTGCGGGTTGAGCCACATGTTAGCCTCAGGGTCGCTCTTGGCGCCTACTACAACGCCGTCTTCACGGATTCCTCTTATGAATCTGTCCTCATCCCAGCAATTGGCAAGCGATTCACCGAGCTTGGGCTGAACCTTGTTGAGGTATTCGATATACTCGCTGTCATTTCTCTCAGCCGCGAACTCGCGCATGATGTTCATTGCGTAGTATAACTGGAAGGCAACGAAGGTGGATTCGCCCTTTGCACCCATTCTTAAGCAGTCATTCCAGTCGGCATAAAGTCCCGCGGGCATATCATGTGCGCCCAATCGCTCCATCGAGAAGTTGATAGCGCGCTTTAAGTGGTCGTAAACGCTGTCGCTTCCGCCGTTGGCATAAAGGATTTCTTCGTCCAGGAAGGCCTTGTTTCCGCTTTCGCCGATGTACTTATAAACCGTTGGGAACAGCCACAGGGCATCGTCCGCACGGTAGGAGGGGTGGCCGGTCGCCTGAACATATGATGCCTGGTCGGGGGTATCCTCGTGGCCGGCATTGTGATTGAACTTGACTAAGGGAAGTCCGCCACCGTTGTCAACCTGAGCGGAAATCATAAATCGAATCTTTTCAAGAGCCATTTCGGGATCGAGGTGGATGATGCCCTGAATATCCTGAACGGTGTCGCGGTAGCCGTATCCGTTTCTTAAGCCGCAGTAGATAAGGGAAGCCGCGCGGCTCCATGTGAAGGTGATAAAGCACTGGTAGGAGTTCCAGACGTTTATCATGTTGTTGAACTCCTCACTTGGGGTGTTTACAGAGAAGTTTTCAAGCTTGGAATGCCAGTAGTCCTTAAGCTCGGCAACCTCGCGTTCGACGGTTCCGGCATTTACGTATCTTGAAAGAATCTCATTTGCGGCGACATTGTCACGCTGGCCCAGAACGTATACAAATTCCTTGGTTTCGCCGGAAGCCAGGGTTATATCTGACTGAAGCGCTCCACAGGCGTTGGAGTTGTAGTTAAGTGTATTATCGCACCTGCCCGATTCAACTGCTATCGGGTTGGAATAGGTGCGGTAGGAGCCGATAAAGCTGTCAAGATTGCCGTTGTAGGCGGAAACCGGCTGATTTGCAAGGCCAAAGAACCGTTCGCGGTGGTTGGAGCCGGTTGCATCTTTGCCGGAGTTTTCGTTTATGTGCTGCAAAATCTTGTTGCCTTCAAAGGACGTGCGGGTGATGAACAGGGTGTACTGCAAATTTACCTGGTCCTGCTCGTAGTTATTGTCGTTAGTGAATTCGCAGAAGCCGTATACTGAAAGATTGCGGGGCTTATCAGAAAGGTTGGTAACCTTTGCGTGCCAAACCTCATAGGTGGCGTTCATCGGAACATAATAGGTTACCTCCGATTTAACATCGGCGTATTCCGAGGTTATAACGGTGTAGGCTGTGCCGTGGCGGCACTCGTTTTTGTAAGAATCCAGCGGCTTGCCAACCGGCTGCCAGGTTGCAGACCAGTAGTCGCTCGAATCATTGTCTCTTATGTAAATATATCTTCCCGGAAGGGCCATGTTTGAGTTGAAACGATAGCGGATGATTCTTCCGTTTGCGCCGGACTGAACAAAGCTGTAGCCCCCCGCATTGTTGGAAATGATGGCTCCATAAGCGGGCGAGCCCAGATAGTTGCACCAAGGTGCGGGGGTATTCGGCTTGGTTATAACGTATTCCTTTTTTTCAAGATCAAAGTAACCGTATTGCATAATTAAACCTGTCCTTTCTGATATCATTGTACCCCATAAGCCATGGGGAAAGCTGCTTTAATTTGCTCAAAGATAAATCTGACGGCCCGCCTTTTGGGCGTAGCTGTTAATTGATTATATCATTTTTCCGGACAGTTGGCAAGGGGATTACGGGCGTTTTTTTAACATATCCTCGGAATTTGTTGATTTTTTCACCGCACGCCTCCCGCACCGCAGCTTTGGGCGGCGCAGAAGGCGGATATATTATCGATTACGCGGCGGCGTCAGAAGATATAACGCCGTCTGCCGATTCAAGCATGTTCTCTATAAATATGCCATAGCCTCTGGTGGGGTCGCTGACGAATACGTGAGTAACCGCGCCAATGAGCTTGCCATCCTGAATAATCGGGCTTCCGCTCATGCCCTGAACGATTCCGCCCGTCATTTCAAGAAGTCTTGGGTCAGTGACCTTTATAACGATGTTTTTTGTTTTACAGCTGCCGCTGATAGTCAGCTTTTCTATTTCAATGTCAAATTCCTGCGGCTTGTTGCCTGAAACGGTTGTTAAGATTTTGGCGTCTCCCTGCCTTACCTCCGATTTGAACGCTATCGGTATCGCATCTGCACGGCTGGAATAGGTCATTCTGCCAAAAATCCCTTGGTCGCAGTTTAAATCTATGCTCCCGGAGGCAAGACCGGAAACAAATGTCCCGAAAAGCTCTCCCGGGCAGCCTCTTTCGCCCTTTTCGTATCCGGTTATGGTGACGTCGACTATCTCACCCGAGCCTAACGGAAGGGTTTTCATGGTGTCACAGTCGGATATCGGGTGCCCCAAAGCGCCGTAGCAGCCGGTTTCTGGGTCCGTAAAGGTGAGCATACCGACTCCGGCTGAGCTGTCGCGGATCCACAGTCCACCCTTGAAGGCGGATTCCGTTTGAGAGTATATGGGTGTAAGCACGGTTTTAAATACTCTTCCGTCGCGCGAGACTTCAAGCTCAATATCGCGCCCACCGGATGCTTCTATAATGGAGCTTAGCTGAGCCGACGAATGAAGCCGCTCGCCGTCGGCGCTGATGATATTGTCGCCCTCGGCAAGCCTCGCCTTTACCGCCGGACACTCTCCTTCGGCAACATCCTGAACCTTTACAACCATAACACCGTCGGTTAGAAGCTTTATTCCAACCGGGCTTCCCCCGGGAATAAGGCATTTTGCCTTACTGCGTGATATTTTCGCGTCCTTTATGGGAATTACTCCCCACAGCTTAAGTTCACCGTCGATTTCCGCACAGTCCTCACTTATGGCGGCAATTGCGTCTTCCTTCGGCGAGAGCTCGACGTCAAAAAAGCACATCAGTTCGGTGGCAGTGTTCCCGGAAACGTAATAATGCTCCGGCAACGACGCCTCGTAATACCCCACAATGCCCATAACCCCAGCCATAAGCAATATTACAGCCGTGGCCACGCTTTTAATTAGCCTTTTCATATCATATCAGAAATCCTTTCAAATGTTTTGTAAGTAGTTTAAACAGCCTTACAAAAAATAAACGCTCTTTAAAGCAAGCATTATTTTCTTTGTCAGCATTGCCAAAAGAAATAAAAAAAGAAAATAAGGGTTGAATCTTTGCAGGTGTTTGTGCTATAATAAACAAGTACTATAATTGCAGGCTGTTAAGCCTGATTTGTATAATAAATAGTCGGAGTTGATAATATGGAAACCTTCTGGAACGTTTTCTCGGTGATTCTTGCAGTGGCTGCTTTGGCACTGTTTGTATATGTTATTGTAAAAAGCGCTTTTGACTGGTCGAAAAAAGGCGCCATTCCGGTTGTAAATATGCACGCAAGGGTCTGCTCCAAGCGCTGTGATGATGCTGCCGGCGGAAAAAAGAGCGGGTCGAACAGCTGCTTTGCAGTTTTTGAGAACGACAGCGGCGAGTTAAAAGAGCTTTGCGTCACCCGCAAGGAGTTTTCTCAGCTTGCAGAAGGGGACGGCGGAACTCTTACCTACCGGGGAGACGTTCTTTTAAGCTTTGAAATAAGCACTAGAGAGGAAGCTGTGGAGGATGAAAATGCTGAAAAGGCTCAATAATCTTAGGTATAAGGACGGTAAATTTACTTTATTAGCAAAGATTCTGCTAACGCTTGTCTATTTGTGGTCTTGTTTTTTCTGGTCAGGAGTTACAATACTTAATTTTTACATAAACACCCCGGAATATTCTTACCTTTCAACGGGATTTTTAACCGGAAGCATACTTATTACCGTTGGCATGGTCCTTATATATCTCAGATGCTATATTTCGCAGTTTGCGCTCTGCGCGGCGGGAACGGCGGTCTTTTTGAAAAACGCCTGCGAGATGATTGACGTTGCAGCAAAGTCCGAAGTGGTCTTCAAGCCATCGTTTGAGCTTAGGTATATGCCGGTTATAGCTCTTGTTATTTTGTCCTTTGTGCTTGCGATTATCAGCTTGCAGAGCATAATTTCCGAACGGCAGAGAGTTAAAAACGAGTTCAATAACAGCCCGACTCAGAGCATTTTTGAAAAACGCGATGATAAAAAGCGCTGAGCCGCAATATATATAATATAGCATAGAATTCTGCTTTTCTTTTGAAAGGATATTTTTTGATGACGGACAGACATAGCCCGATAGGGGTTTTTGATTCGGGAATAGGCGGCTTGACGGCGGTTAAGGAGCTTGTTAAACTGATGCCGAACGAGGATATAATATATTTGGGAGATACGGCACGCGTTCCTTACGGCACCAAAAGCCGCGAGACGATTCGCAAATACGCCCGCCAGGATTTTGACTTTTTGCGTAGATTCGGCGTTAAGATGATAGTAGCCGCCTGCGGAACTGTATCATCCACCGTTGAGGACGGTGAGTTCGGCGGTGTGCTTTATACCGGCGTTATTCGCCCGGCGGTTGATGCTGCCTTGGGGGCAACTCAGAACGGAAAAATAGGAATAATCGGCACCAGCGCAACGATAAGGAGCGGAAGCTATAAAAACCTTATAAAAAGCATAATGCCGCAGACGGAGGTCTATGAAAAGGCCTGCCCTATGTTTGTGCCGCTCGTTGAAAATGGATATATAGGTATGAACTGCCGCCCATGCGTCGAAATAGCAATGGAATATCTTGAGCCTCTTAAGAAGGCAGGCGTAGATGCTTTGATTTTGGGATGCACGCATTATCCTATGCTGTGGGATGTTATAGAGGAGATAATGGGAGAAGGAGTAAGGCTCATATCCTCGGGCGGGGAGGCAGGAAAGCGCGCTTTTGAAATGCTCTCCGAAAACGGCCTCGCCAACGACTGTAAAAATATAGGCAGAACCACTCTTTACTGCACCGACAGCGTTGAGCTTTTCCGCGAAAACGCCGAGCATTTTCTTATTAATCTCGAAAACGTCGAAATTAAAAGCGCAGTGTTGGATTGACACATTGAAATCGGGGAGAACACATTTTTCCAAATTTCACAAAACAGGTGATTGATTTGAAGGACGTTATAATATTCATAAAGTGTATTCAGCGCACCGACGGCAAAGAGGACTGCACTGAGGTTATTACCGAGGGCAGATACCGCCTTACGGAGGACGGCTGCGAGATAGTTTACAATGAAACGGATGCTACCGGCTATGAAGGCTCGGTCACAACCGTCAGCGTTTCTGCCGGAAAACGGCTTGAAATGATGCGCTCCGGCACAGTAAGCTCCGAGCTGCTTATAGAAACCAATCGCAAGAACTACTGCCTTTATGGCACACCTTACGGAGGTTTGACGGTGGGATCGACTGCTAAAAGAATAGACGCCAGTCTGAATGAAAGCGGCGGGCACATCACCGCAGAATACGTAATGGATATTAATTCCATGGCAATGGGGGATTATGAGCTGAATATCGAAGTTAAGAGCAAGAATTGAATATTTTTTCCCTTTTGAGAGATAATAGGCTTGAGCAATATGAGCTTACATTATTATCATTTGAAAGGAAAGATAAATGATGAAAAAATATCTTATTATGCTTTTGTCCGCCGTTGTCGGAATGCTTATGCTTGCGGCCTGCAACGATTACGACAACGATAACCCCGGCGGGACTCTGGGAACTACCCCCAGTACTCCTACCGGCGGGCTTGACAGCATTGGCTCAGAAATAAGCAGCGGCCTTTCCGACATGGGCGATGCTATAACTAAGCCGTTTACCTCTAACGGCATAGACAGCAGCGTATCTTCCGTACCCACAGAGCCTACAATTTCCACCGATATGTCTGAAGGGACGGGAAGCGATAATTCCTCCGAAAACGGCGGAACCGATTCCGCCGGAAGCAAAATGGAGCCTAATAACGGTTCTGATAACGACGTTATAAACGAAAGAAGCTCTGATGAAGCCTCTGACAGCTCGGATTCCGAGGGAAGAAGCTCCGGCAGCAGCTCATCTTCAAAGAAATAACATCAAAACAATTCTCCCGTAGGCCGTTTAAGGTCTGCGGGAGCTTTATTTATACCGATGACGCCGATGATATTTTGCAAGAGAAATCCGTACGAATTTCACTAAAAACCGTGAAAATGCTATTGAAAAAGATTAAAATCCATGTTATACTTAGTTGATTTTATTGCTTTCGGCAGAGTGCGCCGGGCATTATCAGCTATACTTAAATGAAGAAAGGAACATAATCAGAATGGAGAATCGCCAAAGACTTGTCGGCACAGTTTCGAGGGGAATCCGCTGTCCTATTATCAGGGAGGGTGACGACCTTTCTCAAATCGTAACTGCCAGTGTGCTCGACGCGGCAGAGTCCGAGGGCTTTGCAATCAACGACAGGGATGTTATATCCGTTACGGAATCGATAGTAGCCCGCGCCCAGGGAAACTATGCCACTGTTAACGATATCGCTGCCGACGTTAAGGCTAAGCTCGGCGGGGAGACTATAGGAGTAATCTTCCCGATACTTTCGCGCAATCGCTTTGCTATCTGCCTTAAGGGAATAGCTATGGGCGCAAAAAAGGTAGTACTTATGCTCAGCTACCCTTCGGATGAGGTGGGCAATGAGCTTGTGAGCCTGGATAAGCTTGACGAAGCGGGCGTTAATCCCTACTCGGATATTCTGACCCTTGAAAGATACCGCGAGCTTTTCGGTGAGAGTAAGCATGAATTTACTGGCGTTGACTATGTTGCCTACTATGGCAACCTTATAAAGGAATGCGGCGCAGAGGTGGAGATTCTCTTCGCAAATCAGCCCAAGGCGATACTTAACTATACCGATTGCGTGCTGACCTGTGACATTCACACCCGTGCCAGAACAAAGAGAATTCTTAAAGCCGCAGGCGCAAGAATTGTGCTGGGCCTTGACGAGATTCTCAACGCCCCGGTAAACGGCTCCGGTTGCAACGAGGAGTTTGGCCTTTTGGGCTCAAACAAGTCCACTGAGGATAAGATTAAGCTCTTTCCCAGAAACTGCAAGCCTTTGGTTGAGGATATACAGGCAAGAATGTTAAAGGCCACAGGCAAGCATGTCGAGGTTATGGTGTACGGAGACGGCGCCTTCAAGGACCCAAAGGGAAAGATTTGGGAGCTTGCTGATCCCTGCGTTTCTCCTGCATACACCGACGGACTTATCGGAACCCCAAACGAGCTTAAAATAAAGTATCTTGCCGATAATGACTTCGGTCACCTTTCCGGCGAGGAGCTTAAAGCCGCCATCTTCGAGAGCATTAAGAAGAAGGGATCCAACCTTGTCGGAAACATGGCCTCCGAAGGAACTACCCCCAGAAGGCTCACCGACCTTATAGGCTCGCTCTGCGACCTCACCAGTGGCTCGGGCGATAAGGGAACTCCGGTGGTTCTGGTTCAGGGTTATTTCGATAACTACACCGATTAATCTTTGGTGAACCGCAGAATTATTCTTGAATACTTATTCTGCGTAAAAGCGCATATAGGCTGCATATGTATATATCATTTTCGGCAACTATAATTTTGCCGACCGCTTTGCAATATATGCACTTCCGAAGAAAAAAACACAGCAGCCTTCCCGACGAGGTAAAGACGGCTGTTGACAGCCGAGAAGCCAGAAGATATCTTTACATATCCACTACCTATAATAGCCATCTGCATGAGATTATGGGATACGACTATATAAAGCAGGTGCCAGAATACGACCTTGGCTACGATCCCGGGGATGAAGATCTGAGCCGGATTTATGATTAGCTGATTAACCGCGAGGACTTGCAGCGGCACGGACGGCATGGAATCTTCGGCGGCTCTGGCTTGGACTGCTTTGATAATAATAATTCGGTGAACGCGCACTTTGAAAATATCTTAAAAACGGAATAAGGCCGGGTCTGCTTGGCTTTATTCTCTTTTTCGGTGTTGACAATTGTGGGCATTTAGGCTATTATATATGTGTACAATACTGATTCCCGCCCGAAATGATAGAGTAAGATTGGTACATACCGCTGTACAATGGGCTTTGAACCGCTTCAATGACAATGCATGTTCATGGACAAGTATGGTGAGCACATTTTGTGACGGGAATAAGTTACATATAAAAATGCTTTTGCTTTACAAAATAATTTATTTGGAGGAATTGACATGATTATTCATTCTATCAACGAACCCCTGTTCCGCGAATACGGCAAAATTGTTGAGGGCTACGACGTCGCCGAGCTTTTAAAGGTTATGGACGAGGTTACTCCTCTGCCCGATGGCGTTATGTATGTTCCGGAGCAGCCTGAAATGCAGGCTCTTCCCATTGCCGAGAATATATCTAAGAGGCTTTATGGCGGTATGCCGGTTCAGCTCGGCTGGTGCAACGGTCACAACACTAAGCTCAACTGCCTGGAGTATCACCGTGACAGCGAAATAAACCTCGGAACTAAGGACTTTATACTTCTTCTTGGCAAGGAGTCCCAGATAGACAACTGGATGTTCGACACTGCAGATACCGTTGCTTTTAAGGTTCCTGCAGGAGTTATGGTAGAGGTATATGCAACCACCCTGCACTATGCTCCATGCTCGGCAAAGGCCGGCGATGGATTCAAGGTTTTAGTAGTTCTTCCTAAGGGGACCAACACCGAAAAGCCGGAATTCATCCCCGCAAATCATGAGGATACACTGCTCACCGCCGCCAATAAGTGGCTGCTTGCTCACCCCGAGTCGGATGAAGCCAAGGGCGGTGCGGTTGTGGGCCTTAAAGGCGTCAATGTCGATATAGCCGCAGATATCTGACAGGCTCTAAATCAAAAAAGCAAAGGACGGTCGGCAAAAAGGGCGCCACGTAAGGAACTTTAGATTGGCCGCCGCCTTTCAGCAGGTTCATACTCTTGATTGAAAATATCAAATCCTTTATTAATTCATGAAAATGCGGCTTTAAAATTGTTTGCAAAGAAGGATAATGATTATTTGCCGGGGAAATCAAATAGTAGAGCTTATTGCATGTAACAAGCATGCTATGCTGAATATATTCTTCTGCATAAATTATCTTTTTTGTATTCACAGTGAGAAAATACGGTGCAGCGCCAGGATAGAACGTCGCACCGTATTTTTCAAGAAAGCCGCCTTATGGTGATTTAAGAGAAAGCCTTTTGCATCGCTTTTGCCCGAAACGCTTGACAAACAGAGAGCGTTCTGTTATAATAGCCTTGTTGTTGAAAAGCAACGAATATGAAGGTATAGCTCAGCTGGTAGAGCACCTGCTTGACGTGCAGGGGGTCATAGGTTCGAGTCCTATTATCTTCACCAAATAAAAAAGCCCCTGATTTCATCGAAGTCAGGGGCTTTTTAGGCTGGCGGGCTGCTTAGTCAATCCATATTATTTTATACTTATATTCGTCTGGAGAAATGTAAAGACCAAGAATGGTCAGACCGTAAATGGGTCATAAAGGCAGGCGCAAAATTCCGTTGCCCGGCGGTTTTGCGGCGATTTTACTCGGGCTGCCCAAGCAGCCCTTCTACACTTTTACGCAGAATTAGTATTAACCCCGTCCTCAAACAGAGCTTGAACTTTTTTTGCAAGAGTCTTGCCTGCGTCCGTGGCAAGAAATCCGCTTTCATGCAGACTTCTGGCTTCGTTTCCCGCTGCGTCTAACAGCTCGGAATCAGCGGCTATATCCGCAATTTTCAGCCTCGGAAGCCCATGCTGAGCCTCTCCGAAGAAATCGCCGGGGCCACGCAGCTTTAAATCCATCTCGGATATCTCAAAGCCGTCTGAAGTGGCAGTGAGAGCCTTTAAGCGCTTGCGGCTCTCCTCATTTGCATTATCAGTTATGAGTATGCAGTATGACTGGTCTTTGCCCCGCCCGACTCTTCCGCGCAGCTGGTGAAGCTGGCTCAGGCCGAAGCGATCGGCGTTCTCAACCAGCATTACAGTTGCGTTGGGAACGTCCACGCCGACTTCTATTACGGTGGTTGAGACAAGGATGTCTGTTTCACCGTCCTTAAACGCCCGCATAATCCTTTCCTTTTGCTCTGCCGGAAGCTGACCGTGCAGAACCGCTATGCGGTACCCGTTAAATGCGCCTTCGCCAAGGGCTTTGGCATAGCTTTTAACGCTTTTGACGGCTGCTCTGCCGTCGTCGCCGCTCTCCTCAATTGCCGGACAGACTATATATGCCTGATTGCCCGCTTCGAGCTGCTTTTTGACGAAGCCGTATGCCCGCTCCCGGAGCTTTCCGGTGACTGCATAAGTCTCGGTTTTAAGCCGCCCCTTTGGAAGCTCGCTCAGAAGAGAAATATCCAACTCGCCATATATCATCAGAGCAAGGGTGCGGGGAATCGGCGTTGCGCTCATTACAAGGCGGTGCGGGTTTGCACTCTTTTTTGCAAGCGCGTTTCGCTGACCGACCCCGAATCGGTGCTGCTCATCGGTTATGACTATGGCGAGATTTTTAAATTGGGTCGACTGTTGTATCAGCGCATGTGTACCGATGGCAATGTCGTATTCCCCGGCGGCGAGCGCCTGCTTTATCTGAGATTTTTTCTTAGCGCTCATCGAGCCTTTGAGCAGGACTATTTTAACTCCCAGCGGCTCCAGGAATCCGCACAGGGTGGAATAGTGCTGGTCTGCAAGTATCTCTGTAGGAGCCATCAGGCAGGATTGATAGCCATTGAGATATGCAAAATAACAGCAGGCTGCCGCAACGGCGGTCTTTCCCGAGCCGACGTCGCCCAAAATAAGCCGATTCATGGGGATTTTCATTGTCATATCGGCACAGCATTCCTCAATTGCCTTTTTCTGCGCGCCGGTAAGCTCAAACGGCAGAGAAGAATAGTATGCCGAAAGCGACTTCGGCGAAAGCGAGTAAGATGTAAGCTCGCGGCTCCTTTCGCGCAGGGAGAGCATACCTAATTGCAGTGTCAACAGCTCGTCGAAGGCAAGTCGCTTGCGTGCTGCGGATATCTCGGATGAATCGGCGGGAAAATGAATCTTTCTAAGAGCATCCTCCGCCGTGATCAATCCATGCTTTTTCATTATGTCTTCAGGCAGGGCTTCGCATTCGCCTGCGTCAAGCCTTTCAAGGGCGTTTTTAATGCAGGAACGCATTATTCCCATTGATATCCCCGCAGTCAGCGGGTAGATTGGCAGAATCCTGTTTTCGCTCGAAGCTTCAAGTATTATCGGCGAAGACATCTCCCTTAAAACAAGGTTTCCCGTAACCTTGCCGTAAAGAATATAGTCGCAGTCCTCCTTTAATGAATTGTAAAGATACTGCGAGTTGTATATGACAACTGTGATATCATCCGCGCCGTCTGTGCAGATAACGCGGAATATTTTCATGTTTTTCCGAATAAGGTCGGGATGGCACTTTTTGTATACCCTCACTTTGATTACGTTCATCTCATCAAGTACGGCCCGGGCTATCGGCACAGGCGAGGTGAAGTCGATATAGCTTCTCGGAATGTGATATATTAGCTCCCTGACCGTCTTGATGCCGAGTTTTTTCAAAAGTTCAGCGCGCTTGGGGCCGACTCCCTTTAAATACATAACGCTGTCGTCAAGGCTCATAGCACATCCCTCCTCATCTGTTAAAATAGTATCTATATTATACCGAATCCCGCCACGATTTTCAAGCGAATTGTTGACATTTTGCGGAATATCATATAAACTATTTTTATAGATACTTTCGGAGGATAGCATGAATTTTTTTGAGGATACAGACTGCGCAATTTTCGACCTTGACGGCACCTTGGTAAAATCGCTTGACGCCTGGAACAGGGTTGACGATGTTTTTATGCGCAGACGGGGGATGGACACCCCGGACGGTTTTTACGAAAAGGTAGCTCCGATGAACCTTGTCGAAGCCGCCGACTATGTCAAGACAGAATACGGAATCAAGGAAAGCAGACAGGAAATAATAGACGAATGGCTCTATCTTTTAGGGCAGGAATACCGAAACGGCGTAGAAATGGTTGAGGGCGCGCAGGATTTCCTGCGGTATCTGCATCAATCGGGAGTGAAAATAGCCCTTGCAACCGCCGCCCGCCCCGAGCTTTACCGCCCCTGCCTTGAGCGATTCGGCGTGCTTGATTACTTCTGCGCGTTTGCCAGCACCGAGGAGGTAAGCCGCAAAAAGGGCTTCCCGGATGTATATCTTTTGGCGGCGCAGAGGGCAGTAGCAAGCCCCGCGCGGTGCTGTGTGTTCGAGGATATTTTGCTGGGATGCATAGGCGCAAAGGCGGCAGGTATGAAGTGCATAGGAATTCTTGAAGAACACTCTCGGCAGGACTGGCAGAGGATGAGCGAGGTCTGCGAGTGGGTTATCAGAAATTACAGAATATTTATATAATTTGCACATATTACATGGAAAATAAATGTTATTATTAAACAATTTTTTAAATTGTTAAAATAATTTTGACATTATACTTTTTATTGCTATAATAATAGTAATAAGGTCGATTCGTATGAAAAAGCTGAAGTTAATAATCGCATTCCCAACCTCAATCATTCTTGTATTTTTGTTTTCAGCGATCGCATTCTTTCTTTATGAGCCGCCGCACCGCGATTTGGGCTACGGCACTATCTTAGAAGCTTCCAAAATGGAAATAGCCGTTTATCGCGGCAGTCAAGGCAGTGTTAAAGCCCGTGACAGAGTGTTCAGCTTTGATTACACGCGTGAGCATTCAACCGTTTCCGACAGAGCCTTGGATTTCATCAGAATTCATAACGAGGAATATCTGACTATTCTCAGGAGCAATCGGTATGCAATACTGGGAAGCTTTACGTTGACGCCGCCGCAGTGATATATGAATCCGGCAGACAGCCCGATGAAGGCGTCCTTATGCTGATAAATACATACTCTCGAAAGGCGTATATGCTCACCGAAGCCGGATGGGGCAGAAGGAAATTGAGCGCAGAACAGCTTGAAATCCTTTCACTGAAATGAACAATATCAAAAAGCACTGCCGCCGCAGGTCAGCCTCAGAAACGAGGTGAACCTGCGGCGGCAGTGCATATTGTACGAAGAAAGATGTAGTCAGTTTAAATAATCTTTTTATTTGCCCTCCTTGTTATCAGGATTCTCAGCGTTCGGCTTAGCAGGCTTGCTTGCATGTACCGAAGACTTCTTTACCTTGCGGATAATAAGTCTTACGATAATCACAATAACAATGATAACAACTGCATATATTGCCAGATAAGGGGCGGAGCTTACTACGCCGACGAACATATCCTTAAAGTCTTCGCCGATGTTGTAAATATTGTCAGAGATATTCTGACTGATTCTGTCGAATACATCCGGCTTGGCAGTGGGTGGTGTGAGCCTTTCGACTTCGCTTATATCGAGTTTTAATGTGGAATAGGAAACAAGGCTCTTGTAGGTGTTGAGCTGAGCGGTGTAGGACTCTATCTGATAGTTGACGTCGGTCAGATAGCTCTGGATCTGAAGTATTTCCTCAACAGTTTCGGCTTTTTCCATAAGCTTCATGAAGCTTTCCTGCTCCGCCTTGAGCGAAGCGATTCTTGCCTCGGTGTCAACATATTTTGCGGTGATATCGTCGATATATTCATAGCTGTAGGTGACGGTTCCCATATCTCCGATAAGCGATGTGAACTCGTCAAATCTTTCTGCCGGGATTCTTATAGTGTAGTTTGCCGAACGCATTGCCTTGCCGTAGTAGGAGTTGCCGTTCTGGGTGGAATTCTCAATATATCCGCCATAGGCCGAGACCTTTAACTCAAGCTCATTGATAAAGCTGTCATATTCAAGCGTTTCGACGCTGATGGTTCGGTTCTTTACAATTTTGCGCTCAGAAGCCTTCACAGCGTCCGCATCGACGTTTTCGATGGGAGATTCGGATTCTGTCATGGGTACATCTACATCCAATCCCATATCTTCTACACTTTCAACCGGTTCTTCCAACATCATATCATCGTCATACCAGCCCATGCTGTCGCTGGCCGTAAAGGTTTCGGTTGAGTTACTGTCGGCATACTTGGCTCCGGAGCATCCCGCAAATAATACGATTGTTGAAATCGCTATTAATAATATAGAGGTAAGTTTTTTCATATGTATAAATCTTCCTTTCATGCGCCCGAAAGACTTCCTTTCGGGCGTTTCTAGTTATAATACAACCGTCCGGGGGAAAATATTGCATAGTGCGGGATTATTTTTGAGATTTACACACAAAAAGTTATTGCAGCATTTCATTTTGCCCATTTTACGGGCTATGGTGTCACTTGTTTTTGTCAGATTGTAGATTTAGCGCAAAACGGGGCAAAAACGCTTGCAAAAATCTAATTAGTATGCTATTATGATTTTAATTTGGCAATTTGAAAGGAGGAATTCTGTATGTTCGTTTTGGCGTCCGAACCGTCTTTGCCATTGGTGGTGGGATTGGGCCTTGGAATGGTCTTTTTCGGACTTATCTGTATAATCGCCCTTTGCTATGTTTTAGGTGCGATAATAAGAGCGTTTGAAAGCCGCAAGCCGGCGTCTGCCGCAGTTAAGACAGCTGAGCAGCTGCCATCATCTGCTCCTGCCGAATCAATCGCTAAAAACGGCGCGATTATCGCAGCGATATCCGCCGCGATCGCCGAAGACATGGGCACCGATGTGTCCGCAATCAGAATCAAGTCGATAAAAAAACTTTAATTAAAGCTGACCAATTTAAGGAGAGAAATATATTATGAGACATTATCGTGTAAATGTAAACGGCACAGCCTATGAAATCGCAATCGAAGAAATATCTGCCAACGAAGCAAAGAATGCGGCTTCAGCACAGCCTTCCGCTCCCGCACCCGCTTCCAATCCCGTTTCCGCAGGTGCAACAACAGTTTCCGCTCCGATGCCCGGAACCATCCTTTCGGTAAACGTAAACGCAGGCGCAACCGTCAAGGAGGGCGACGTTCTGATGATTTTAGAGGCTATGAAGATGGAAAACGAAATCATGGCTCCAAAGGCCGGTAAAATCGCTTCCGTATCCGCTTCAAAGGGTGCTTCGGTCAAGACCGGAGACGTTTTGTGCGTAATCGAATAATCAATTGCATTAATAGTTTGAAGGCCAATCCCTTCAAACGGCAAATTTGTGCCTTTTAAGCCAAATTTGAGCTTGTAAGAAAGGAATGATTATATTAATATGGACGCGATACTTGACTTTTTGAAAACGACAGGCTTCGCGCTTATCGCTTCCGACTGGCGCGTGCTTATTATGATAGCGATATCCTGCGTGCTCATGTACCTTGCTATCGTTAAGAAGTTCGAGCCTATGCTGCTTCTGCCCATAGCGTTCGGCATGCTTTTGACCAACCTTCCGGGCGCTTCTATGTTCCACGAAGTCTTCTTTGCGGGGGGACACGTTAACTGGGAGCTCTTCGGCGGCGCACCGGTAACTCAGGATCTTATAGACAGCCTGAGCGAAAACTACGCTGCAATAGCGCAGACCTTGGAGGTCGGTCAAACTGTAACCCCCGGTCTTTTGGATGTTTTGTACTTAGGCGTTAAGCTGGGTATCTACCCATGCCTTATCTTCATAGGCGTTGGCGCTATGACGGACTTCGGCCCGCTTATTGCAAACCCGAAGAGCCTTATCATGGGCGCTGCTGCTCAGCTCGGCATATTCATAACCTATATCGTTGCTTCCTGCACCATCTTCACCCCTGCGGAAGCCGGTTCTATAGGAATCATCGGCGGTGCCGACGGCCCCACGGCTATTTACACCGCTTCGCTGCTGGCTCCTCACCTTTTAGGCCCAATAGCCGTTGCGGCATACTCCTATATGGCGCTCGTCCCGGTTATCCAGCCGCCTATAATGAAGCTTCTTACCACCAAGAAGGAACGCCAGATAGTTATGAAAGAGCTTCGCCCGGTATCCAGAACCGAAAAGATTATCTTCCCGATAGTCGTTACCATCTTCGTATCTCTGCTGGTTCCCTCTGCCGCTCCGCTTATCGGATGCTTAATGCTCGGCAACCTCATGAAGGAGTGCGGAGTTGTTGAAAGACTTAACAAGACCGCTCAGAACGAGCTTATGAACATTGTAACTATATTCCTTGGAATATCGGTCGGCGCTACCGCAACCGCTTCTACCTTCTTGGCGCCCAAGACGCTTGCAATCATCTGCATTGGTATTGTTGCATTCGGCTTCGGAACTGCCGGCGGCGTACTGATTGCAAAGCTGATGAACCTCTTCTCCAAGAACAAGGTCAACCCGCTTATCGGCTCTGCCGGTGTTTCGGCTGTTCCTATGGCGGCAAGAGTTTCTCAGGTAGTAGGTCAGAAGTACAATCCCGGCAACTTCCTTCTTATGCACGCTATGGGACCCAACGTTGCGGGCGTTATCGGTTCTGCAATCGCGGCGGGCGTACTTATCTCCCTGCTGGGCTGATAAGTGATTAATGAAAGGAGTATTATATGGCTAAGAATCCATTAAAAATTACAGATACCATCCTGCGTGACGCTCACCAGTCTCAGGCGGCTACAAGAATGAGACTTGAGGATATGCTTCCCGCCTGCGAAAAGCTGGATAAAATCGGCTATTGGTCGCTCGAGTGCTGGGGCGGCGCAACCTTTGACTCCTGCATGAGATTTTTGAACGAGGACCCTTGGGAAAGACTTCGCGCGCTGCGCAAGGCTATGCCCAACACCAAGCTGCAAATGCTCTTCCGCGGTCAGAATATCTTGGGATATAAGCACTATGCAGACGATGTTGTTGACGCTTTTGTTAAGAAGTCCATCGAAAACGGTATAGACGTTATAAGAATCTTCGACGCGCTCAACGATACCCGCAATCTCAAGGCCGCCATCACCGCAACCAAGAAATACGGCGGAATCTGCGAAGCTGCAATCAGCTACACCACCAGCCCTGTTCACAATGAGGAGTACTTTGTTAAGCTCGCCAAGGAGCTTGAGGAGATGGGCGCGGACACCATATGCATAAAGGATATGGCAAACCTGCTTCTTCCCTACGATGCGGCATCTCTTGTTAAAAAGCTGAAGGAAAACGTCAATATCCCGATCCATCTTCACACCCACAACACCACCGGAACCGGTGATATGGTCAACCTTATGGCGGCTCAGGCGGGGGTTGATATCGTGGATACTGCGCTTTCGCCCCTGGCAAACGGCACATCACAGCCGGCGACCGAATCGCTGGTTGCAACTCTTGCCGGAACCGATAGGGACACCGGGCTTGACCTTGCCGCCCTTGCGGACGTTGCGGCTCACTTCCGCAATGTTGCAAACCGCTTGAAGGCGGAGGGAATTCTCGACCCCAAGGTTTTAAATGTAGACACCAAGACGCTTATGTATCAGGTCCCCGGAGGAATGCTTTCAAATCTGCTTTCGCAGCTGAAGCAGGCCAACGCCGAGGATAAATTCTACGACGTTTTGGCGGAAGTTCCAAGAGTAAGGAAGGATTTCGGTTATCCTCCGCTGGTAACTCCTACAAGCCAGATTGTCGGCTCGCAGGCAGTTCTTAACGTCCTTTCCGGTGAGCGTTATAAGACATTCACCAAGGAATCCAAGGGACTTTTAAGAGGCGAATACGGCAGACTCCCGGGTGAAGTCAACGAGGAAGTAAGAAAGAAAGCCTTGGGCGACGCCGAGCTTATAACCTGCCGTCCCGCAGATTTGATCTCGCCAGAGCTGGATAAATACCGCGAGGAGGTTAAGAGTGTCCCCGGCTTCAACGGAAGCGAGGAGGACGTTCTGAGCTATGCTCTCTTCCCACAGGTTGCCACCAAGTTCTTTGCATCCCGCTTGCAGCCCGAAAAGCAGGAAGTAAAGAAGGACGACAACGCTGTAAGAGAATTGTATGTAGATGTTGACTGCTGATAAATAATCAATTAAGGTTCGGAGGAATATAATCCTTCCGAACCTTAAACATAAAAAGAGGGAAATCGATATGGCAGAAACAGAATTAAGAGCGGCATCCTAAGCGGATATGATATGCTCCGAAGCGTCTCGGAGGATGAAAACGGCTTTATGAGCGGCGCGAGCGGTAAGACATATAAGGAATATAAGGAATGGTTAAATGCCATGCCAATGAATCCTTGCAGGAAGGGATTGTCGACGGCTGCAAGGTGCCGCAGACAACCTATTGGCTGTATATCAACGGCAAGCCGGTCGGCATGGGCAAGCTGAAGAAATTCCCGACCGATGCCTTGAAAACCGCGGGCAGACATATCGGATATGCAGCCGCCCCGCAGTACAGAGGGAAAGGCTATGGTAAGCTTCTTCTGAAATTAATGCTGAAGGAAGTAAGGCGCATCGGGCTTAAAGAGGTTCTGCTTACTATTCACACGGACAATCCGGCTTCACTGTCGGATGCGAAAGCCAACGGCTGGCGAATTGAAAAGGAAGAAAGCGGCAGATGCTGCGTGTGGATAAGCACCGATAGATAGTTATCAATAAAATTAAGGTTCGGAAGGATTCAATCTTTCGAACCTGTTTTGCGAGAACGCATTAGCGTATGAATATCATTCCAGCGTCTTCCTGGCAAACTCCCCGCCCTCGAAAATCATATACCCATGCCCAGTTCCTTCCTTTGGGATGGAGACTGACCCGGGGTTTACATAGGTAAAGCCCTCGTGCTCAGCTGTTTTTGCGATATGCGTGTGACCGCAGAGCAGGACGGTGCCGGTGGGAATTTTGGGCGGCTTGTCCTCGGAGTATATATGGCCGTGGGTAGCAAATACGGTAACGCCGTCGACATGTAAAAGAGCATAATCCGCCATGATGGGAAAGTCAAGAACCATGCCGTCCACCTCAGAATCGCAGTTTCCCCGAACGCAGAGGATTTTGTCGGCGAGGGGATTGAGCATTTCGGCGACTTTCTTGGGGGAGTAATCCCTGGGAAGGTCGTTTCTCGGACCGTGGTATAGTATATCCCCTAAAATAAGCAGAATGTCCGGCTTTTCCTCATTATATTTCTCCATTAGCTTTTCACACCAGTAGGCGGAACCGTGAATGTCCGAGGCTATCATTAGCTTCATAGCTTTGCAGTCCTTTCGGTTTAGTCTTAATAAAGTATAATCAAGCTTTTGAAGTTTGTCAATATAGTAATTTGTTGAGAATGCGGCGACAACAATCGCCTATATATCCAAGTGTGGTTAGAATCGCTGCTGTGTGCGGAGATGTGCGCTTGCGCGTCCATAGGAAAACGCCTTACGGTGGTTTTCTCACTCCTCCCGCGTTGTTTTTGAGAAAGGGGATTTCGCACTCTGCGGAGCGCGAACGAGGGATTCTGTTCACCTCGACCCCTGCGGCCCTGAAAGACCGGCGAACTTTTAATTTTTTGCTTGTTCAGAAAAGGAATGTTTAGAAAATGTCCAATCGTCAGATAAATACCGACCTCACCGCCGGAGAACCTGCAAAGGTTCTAATGCGGTTCTGTCTCCCGCTTTTTGGAAGCATAATCTTTCAGCAGCTCTATAATATCGCCGACAGCTTCGTGGCAGGCAAATTCATCGGCAACGATGCTTTGGCCGCAGTCGGCAACAGCTACGAAATAACCTTGATCTTCATAGCCTTCGCTTTCGGGTGCAATATCGGCTGCTCGGTAATAGCTGCTCAGCTATACGGCGCCAAACGCCTCCGCGATATGAAAACCGCAGTCTATTCCGCCATGATAGCGGGTGTAGCGCTCTGCGCCGTGTTGATGATATGCGGATTTTGTTTCTGTGACAGCCTTTTGCGGCTGATAAAGACCCCGCCGGAGGTAATGGCGGATTCAAAGCTGTATCTTGATATCTATATCCTCGGCCTGCCGTTTGTTTTCTTTTATAATATTGCAACCGGAATTTTCTCTGCGCTGGGGGATTCCAAAACGCCTTTTATCTTTCTTGTCTGCTCGTCGGTTTCAAATATCTTTGCGGATATTTTGTTCGTGGCGGGCTTCGGAATGGACGTTGACGGCGTTGCATGGGCGACGCTTATATGCCAGGGCGTAAGCTGTATTCTGGCAGTGGCGGTTGTTTTCCGCAGATTTTCCGCGATAAAAACCGATGAAAAAGCCCCAATATTCTCGTGGGAACTTTTGGGAAGAGTCGCGCGGGTTGCGATACCCAGCATATTGCAGCAGAGCTTTATATCGATCGGCAACATCTATATCCAAGGTCTGATAAACGGCTTTGGAACTGCCGCAATGGCGGGATATTCCGCTTCAATAAAGCTCAACAATATGGTTATATCCTCGCTGACAACGCTTGGAAACGGTATATCCGGCTTTACTGCCCAGAATCTTGGTGCACTTAAATTTGAAAGGATATCTCAGGGCTTTAAGGCAGGACTCAAGCTTGTTTATGCCATTTGCCTGCCGATAACGGCGGTCTACCTTTTAGCTTCCAATCAGCTTGTTTATATATTCTTAGACAGCTCCACCGGCGGCGCTATGGACGTCGGAGTTGCAATTCTGCGGGTTCTTGCACCGTTTTATATAGTGGTTGCAACAAAGCTCACCGCTGACGGAGTGCTTCGCGGGGCGGGCAGGATGAACCGCTTTATGGCGGCGACATTTACAGATCTGCTGCTACGTGTAATCCTTGCCGGCCTGCTTTCGAAAACTCCTCTCGGAACGACCGAAATATGGCTTGCATGGCCGATTGGATGGACGGTTGCAATGGTTATGTCGCTCTGCTTTTATAAGACCCTTAAGTGGGATAAGGAAAGCTGAGCACGGGCGGAGACATGCCGGAAAAATATCGAAAATATCAATAAAGAGGGGATTCGTGCGGATAATTTTGTTATAAATAATAAGAAAAATTTCTTGACAATCCGCCCGAGTTCGGTTATACTATATTAGTATGCAAAACCGTGGAAAATATTAATTTTAGTCTGAAATGAAAGCAAAAAGCGGACATATGACCGTTGTATAATGGGTCTTGCATCAGCTTTTTAAACATTTCAGGGCGGAAATAAGTATGCACATGGTTCGGCGTATTTATTAATAAAGAAAGGAGATAAAATATGCCAACGTTTAACCAGTTAGTTCATAAGGGAAGAGACGTTCTGCCGGACAAGTCCACCGCTCCTGCTCTTCAGAAGGGTTACAACTCCAAGAAGAAGTTAGTGATAGACCAGTCATGCCCCCAGAAGAGAGGCGTATGCACAGCGGTAAAGACCGACACCCCCAAGAAGCCTAACTCTGCAATGAGAAAGATAGCCAGGGTTCGTCTTACCAACGGAACCGAAGTTACGGCTTACATTCCCGGTATCGGACATAACCTGCAGGAGCATAGCGTTGTTTTAATCAGAGGCGGAAGAGTTAAGGACCTCCCCGGTGTGCGTTATCACATCATCAGAGGAACACTTGATGCCCAGGGCGTTGCAAAGAGAATGCAGGCAAGATCGAAGTACGGCGCAAAGAAGCCCAAGGCCGCCAAGAAGTAATTCTTAAAATCGGGCAAAACTTATTTTTGAATTCTTCCGCCGCTGTCAAAGCGGGGTTAACATAAAAACTACTAATTTTCATCTAAAGTGAAACCAAAAAACGGGCACAAAACCGCTGTACGATGGGTTTCGCACCAGTTTTTTGGAACACTTTTAGACGAAAATAAGTACAATATGCTGTTATATTGAAAGGGGGAACACCATGATAGATAGCTTACAGCTTCAGGAAATGAAAAGCGTT
>CAZIOV010000005.1:0-31238 GCA_964541045.1 uncultured Oscillospiraceae bacterium
CAAAAAGCAATTAGCTGTTCACAGCAGAAAATATAATCATTTTCCCATGCGTCCTTTAAATTGGAAATCTCCTGCCGATTATATTAATGCTTTTGTTACTAACGGCGAAGTTTTCTAATTTTGTAACACATCATTGACAAACCTACATCGAGCGAAAATTTAAGATTACATTATGGTTACATAAATTTTTTGAATCCTTAAAGAAAACGTCTTGAATCATCGCAAGAAATATGCTAAAATATCTATAACAAATTATTTTCGGAGATAACTGTTATGAATGAGAACAAAATTATACTAAAGGAAAGGTTTATCGATATTTACCGCGCAAATATCAAGCGCGACGGCGCAGACAAGCTTTTGGATTTTTTACAGTCAAAGTGCGATTTTTTTACTGCTCCTGCCTCAACTAAGTTTCACTGCGCCTATGAAGGCGGCCTGTGTGAGCACAGCCTTAACGTTTACGATTGCTTGAAGTCGTATCTGGAAACAGACAGAGCGAAAGAGACCTTCGGACTTAAATTCAGTGATGAAACTATAGCCATCTCTGCCCTGCTTCACGACATATGCAAGATAAATACATATGTTGTAAGCATGCGCAATGTCAAAAATGATAAAACCGGTCAGTGGGAAAAGGTTCCGTATTACGATTATAACGACACTCTGCCCTATGGTCACGGCGAAAAGTCTGTATACATAGTAAGCGGCTTCATGCGCTTGACCCGCGACGAAGCAATGGCAATCCGCTGGCACATGGGATTTTCCGGGGAGGAAAACGTCAAGCTTATAGGAAACGCCTTAAGGATGTATCCTTTAGCAATGGCTTTAAGCATAGCCGACGGCGAGGCTTCGAGCTTTGTTGAGGAGAGAAGGAACTGATAGTCTCCCTATAGAATATTAAAAGCGCTTGAAAAGCGGACAACCTTATAATGAAGTATTTATGACAACAATCTGAAGAAATATCTTCAGTCAGCTTATCATTTACTTGACAAATCGATAATTTGTTTAGAAGTGAGCAATATGATATTGTCTTTACAAGGATGTATGGCGGTTGGTAAAACTACAGCAGTAAAATATCTGCAAGAAAACGCTCCTTATATCAATATAGGCTATGAAATCAATACGGCTGTTGTCGAAGAAGTAAAGAGACGACAACTAAATAAGAATAGATTTGATGACTAATTGAGATACAAAGATTATGGTTGAGTAAAGAAATTATCTGCTGGAATAAAGCGAAAGACTTTCAATGTAGTTTTATGGATTTTGGCACTGAAGAAATAGAATTCTATACACTTAATTATCCTAAAACGATAGGTGAAAATTGGCATGTTGAGAGTGCATTAAAGAAAGAATTGGACGCTGTTAGGAAGTGCCTGACAACAAGAATATTATTTATGGATGCTTCAGATGAAACATTAAAACAACATAAGGAAAATGATTTAACACGTACAAGAAATTTCTTTGAACATCATTTGAAATATCTTTTACCATTAAAAAGAGAGTGGTTTTACGGAAAAGATAATGTTGACATTCTTACGGTTGATGGGCTGAACAAGGAGCAGGTGGGTATTAAAGTTAAAGAATAGTGCGATAGATGTATAGAAGAATGCGGATAAAGAGATCCAAAAATTTCATTTGTCTTTGACATGAGCAATCAGAAAAACTGTGCGGTCAGTTCCCAAATACAGTCAAAATGGCACAGCGCTCCCAATACGGCGCTGTGCCATTTTATACCGAAAACCTTCTTATCCGGCGGCGGCAAATCCGACGCTTTTTATTATACTTAAATCAGAACTTAAGATTCTTCGGTGTTCTTGCATACGCGCATACATCGCGGATGTTTGCAACACCTGTTACATACATCAGCAGTCTTTCAAGGCCAAGACCGAAGCCGGAATGAACCACTCCGCCGTACTTGCGCAAATCGAGATACCACTCCAATCCCTCGGTCGACACTCCCATATCGTCCATCTTCTTGACAAGGACGTCATAGTTTTCCTCACGCTGGGAGCCGCCAATAAGCTCGCCTACTCCAGGGACAAGCAGGTCGCATGCGGCGACAGTTTTGCCGTCAGGGTTGAGCTTCATGTAGAATGCCTTTATGTCCTTGGGAAAATCAATGAGGAATACAGGACCCTTTGCAATCTTTTCGCAGATATACATTTCATGTTCCTTGAAGAAGTCCATGCCCCACTCTACCTTGTTTTCAAACTTGATGTCCGCTTTCATGAGATAGTCTATCGCTTCGGTGTAGGTTATAACCTTGAAGTCGGAGTTGACAACGTTTTCGAGCTTTTCAATAAGGTCATGCTTTTCGACAACGAAATCATTTAAGAACTTCAGCTCGTCCTTTGCGTTTTCCAAAACGTCCTTAATGACATATTTGAGCATTGCTTCCATAACCGCCATGTTCCCCTTTAGGTCACAGAAGGCCATCTCAGGCTCTATCATCCAGAACTCGCTGGCATGGTATGGGGTGTTGGAGTTTTCGGCGCGAAAGGTCGGGCCGAAGGTGTAAACCTTGCCCAAGGCCAGTGCAAAAGGCTCAACATGGAGCTGGCCGGAAACGGTCAGGCAAGCGTGACGGCCGAAGAAATCCTCTTCATAATTGCCATCGTTTCTGGTGGTTACAGTGAAAGTCTCGCCTGCGCCCTCGGCATCGTTTCCTGTAATAAGCGGGGTGTGGATATAGTTAAAGCCGTTTTTGCGGAAGAATTCATGCAAAGACTGCGAGATTATAGAGCGGATTTTAAACACTGCCATGAAAGTGTTAGTTCTGGGTCTTAAGTGAGGAATCTCACGCAGGAACTCCAGCGAATGGCGCTTTTTCTGCAAGGGATAGCTTGCGTCGCAGTCACCCAAAAGCTCGGCTTCACCTGCATTGATTTCAAAGGGCTGCTTAGCCTCAGGAGTTATGACAAGCTTACCGGTGATCCTGACTGCGCATCCGGTAAGAAGCTTTGATATATCGGCGTAGTTGGATATCTTTTCTTCCTCATATACTACCTGGCAGCATGTGAAGCAGGATCCATCGTTAATGGAAATAAAGCCTATTTTATTATTTGAGCGATTGGTTCTTATCCAGCCCTCGATCGTTACTTCTGCGCCGTTGCAAATTGCAGCATTTGGCATAAGACCTTTAACGCTTTTGTAGATTTTATCAATAGAATATTTAGCCATAATTTAACATTCCTTTCTTTGGAATTAACAATAATAAAGAAATTATAATACCGTCCGGGTGAAAAGTCAAGCACTAATACTAATATCTCGTAAAAGTGGAACTATAAAATCAGCTTCAGAACGTTCTCTGAAGCTGATTTGAACAAACCTAGTATCCCACACTATTAAACGCATAAAAACGGCGCAAAATCCATCGTCAAATGATTTTGTGCTTGAATTTTGGTTAAGTTTTAGACAGAAATTCGTGTTAAAACCTTCCGCTCCGTCCTCCGAACGAGTGCCCAGAGGAAGAGTGATGCACAGTGGAGCCTCCCGAATGACCGGATGAACTTATTTCCTTGGGCCTTGTCATCCTTGAAACGTTTCTGTAAAGATATATATCCTTGGATTGGGTAAGACTAAAGGAGCCCTTTTTGATATAGTCTTGCGCTCCATGCTGCATTTTTACGCTTTTAAGCTGAGATTTCATAGCAGTAACGCTTATAAGTGCGGCAACGAAGCCAAATACAACGGAAATAAGCAAATTAGTTCCAATCGGAAATTCGTGATTCGATTTCATACCGCTGACAAGGCCCATATCGGAATGGTAATTCTCTGTATTGTAGTCATACGGCGTGCCGTTACGGGCAATATCAAGAAGTTCGGCGCAGGAATCCGCAAATGACTTAAAAGCATCATAGTAATGCCCGTCCGAAAGGTCGTCAATCATCTGATTTTCGATATATTCAAGGCCATAATCGGTTAGTGCTTTTATTGCCTTGCCGGAAGTTGCAATGTTCCATTCTCTTTCCGACATATTGATAAAGAGAATAACGCCGTCAAGCTCGGCACCCACGCCGAAATTATTCTCGAAGAAGTATTCGCTGTAATCAACCGTCGACATTCCGTATTCGGTTCCATATGAAGTCAGAATGGCAATATCAAGGTTATATTCCTTGCTGTAATCGTCCAAAATCTGCTCAATTGAACTTGTTTCGGAAAAAGAAAGAAGTTCTGCTTTATCAACAAAGCGAGGGGTTTCGGCGTAGACTGCTACCGTCATGACGAAGACTGTGAAAATTAAAGACAATACTTTTTTCATACCACGCCTCCATCAGAGCAGCCAGAACAGCGACAGCAGCAAAAAAGCGCCGACGCCGAACGCCGCAGTAAGCAAAGCGAGCCATTTGAAATAAGCCGCGTTGTCAATCGGCAGATTTCCAACGAATTTTCCCGTCTGACCATTCATTGCAAAAGTGTATTTTTTACCGTTCCAGTCAGTATTTAAAATCCATACCGGTAAAAGTGCATATTTCGCTCTGCCGCTGCCCAGCTTAACGCTGAACCCTGTCTGCACCACTGTTGCGTAGCCCGAAACGGTGCTTTTCAACGTCACCTCTGCCGAGGCTTTTATTCTTTGATTTGCGCGTTCAGAGCTTTGAGACTTTGAAACATCGTACTTATCGGCAAGATATCCGGCTAAATATGCCGTCTGAAAATCGACTGCGGCAGAAAAATCATATGGTTCAATTGATTCCATAAGATCGTCTGGCATTTTCGAAGAACCGTCAACCGGGATATGCTCAAAAGATAGGTTTCCTGCTCTGAAAACAGAATAGTGGCTGGTTTCCGTATAGTTATAATTTCTGTCGCTCCACACGCGCACGCGCGTTGTTCTGAAATTTGCTGCAGCTTCGGCGGTTGCGTCGAACAGCCAGAAGGGCACATATATTCCTTTTATTTCATTAATATGATTCTGGTCCTTAAAGACCACGGGCAGAAGCCTTTTGCTGCATAAATGCCTTTCAAGGCTTTCCACGGCGGCCTTTTTATCAAGCTTAAATGGTATAACATAATCAGGTCTGAGCTCACCGGAAAGGCTGCCCTTCATAACCACAGGATTTCCGCAGTAGGGGCATTTCGAAGCTGCGGTATTTTCATCGGCTATTATCTCGCCGCCGCAAGAATTGCAAACATAGGTTCGCAGTGCGTTTTCTTCGTTGGCTGTCCAAACTTTTCCCTGCAAATCATTCCAATAAAGGCTGTCAGACCCGACGTATTTCAGGGTCTCATCCATTTCCTTTAAGGACTGAACCTCAAATTCGCTATCGCAATAGGGACATTTAAGCTTTTGCAGCCTTGAATCAAACTCTATGGCTCCGCCGCAGCATGGGCATTTGTATTCTAAAAGCTCAGACATTATCTGATATCCCCGTCGTCAAACCTGTCTCCGCATTCGGGGCAGAATTTTGGAGGATTATGTGGATCTTCGGGTTCCCATCCGCACTTATCGCACTTATACAACGGCTGGTCGGCAGGCTTTTTAGCACCACATTCTGTGCAAAATCTGCCTTTGTTCAGCGTTCCACAGGAGCATACCCAGCCATCAGGCCGCCTGGCACCGCACTCAGGGCAGAACTTGCCGCTTACGGCAGCCCCACAGGAGCATTTCCAGCTTTCTGTGCCTTCATCGTCCTTCTGCTTGGCGCTATTATTGCCCATGGCATACAGGTTCTGTGGGTTCACTCCACCTGCATTAGCTGCCATGCCCATACCCATAAAGCCTGTCATAGCTCCGGCCTTGTTTCCGGCAGCAGTCTTCATAGCTTCTGCCTGGGCTTCAACCAAGGTTGCAGCTGCCATTGTGGGATCCTTAAGCATTCCGGAGCGCTGAGCGCCCTTGATAAGCTTTTGATCCTCCTCCGGAAGAGTTACAGAGCCAAGCGCAACCGTTACAACCTCTATCCCGCGAAGCTCTCTCCACTTGCCGGACAAAGCCTCATTCAATGCATTCTCAAGCTCAGTGGTGTGCGCGATTATCTGATTCGGGCGAAGCTCCATATCGGATAATTTTGCAAGTGATGGCTGCAACGCTGATATGAATTCGGCTTTAAGCTGAGCATCGAGCTCAGAGCGGCTATAGCTGCGGGAAACGTTTCCGCAGACGTTAGTGTAAAACAGCAAGGGGTCGCTTATCCTATAGGAATAAACGCCGTTGCAACGCAGTGATACGTCGATATCAAGGCCGACTTTGGAATCAACAACTCTGAAAGGAACCGGGTTTGCGGTTCCGAACTTATTGTCCATGATTTCCTTGGTGTTGAAATAGTAGACACGCTGATCTTTGGCGGTGTCTCCCCCATGAGCGAAACGCCTTCCTATTGTATTAAATGTCTGAGCAATGCTGTCGCCTAAATTGCCAGAGAATATGCTTGGTTCGGTTGAAGCGTCGTATGTGAACTGACCGGGTTCCGCGCACACCTCTACAACCTTGCCCTGCTCTACTATTATCATGCACTGGCCATCCGCAACCGCAATTCCGGATCCACTTGAAATAATATTATCGCTTCCGGAGGTGTTCGAGGATTTTCCGCCGATCCTTTTCTGCCCCTTTGCAACAAGAACGTCTCTTCCCAATGAATCGCAGTAGAAAAACTCCTTCCACTGATCTGCCAAGGTTGAATTAAGTGCCGCAAGTCCCGCTTTAATTAGTCCCATAATGATTTCTCCTTCTAAAAATATGATATTTTATATATTAAGCTGCTGTATTTGATATCCGGCATATTACCCTGCACTTTACGCCGGATTTTGCCAGCAGGCAAAAAATTTTAAGACCGACACGCAAAAGAAAATATAATAATCTATTAAGCTTTTTACCTTGCACATTAACATATAACTAATAACAAATAGGAAATAACAGCAAAGCCTAACATTGAAATATTACTGAAAAGCATTTTAAAAAATCTGAGATTGAAGTATATTTCATTAAAAATATCCTTACAATTAAACCGTAATTCGGTTGTTTTGCCATTATCACAGCTATTCTATGCCGGATACAAATCCAACAGTATTATAACATAATTATATTCTGATGTAAAGGCTCGGAAAAATAAAAAAATACGCCCGAGCAAATGCCCAGACGTATTTGACATTGCGAAAAGCGGGAATTACTTTCTCTTGGAAGCTACAACAGCAGCTGCTGCAACAGCCATGGGGAGAAGTGCCAGAACGATACCGGTGTTAGCGGGCTCGGAAGTCTCTTCAACAGGAGCAGTGGTATCAGTTGCGGGCTCGGTGGTATCCTCAGCGGGAGCGGTAGTATCCTCTGCGGGAGCGGTAGTTTCTTCAGCGGGAACATCAGGAATTATGATAGAGATGTTGGTGATCTTGTAGATGCCTTCGCCAGCGCCTTCGTTGCAGATGAAGTGAGCGTTGCCCTTGCCGAGTGCGTCGTTAGCTTCGAGAAGGTCGTAAATTGCCTTTGCAGGCCACATAACCCTTATACCGTCATCGTAAACGCAGTCAACAAGAATAGAAGCCTCGTCTGCGGATGTATGACCGGCAGTACCGAGCTGAATCCACTGGCACTCAGCGTCAGTAGCGTTGGGATACTTTGCACTCCACCAGGAATCGAGGATGCAGAACTTTTCCCATGCGCCGTCAGCGAACGAGATATGAGTTTCCGTGTCTCTGGTGATTACAAGGTATGCATCTTCGTTGTTCAGAAGTTCAAAGAATGTAGCATCGGTAACGTCATACTCGGTCCAGTTTCCGGCATCCCAGAAGGGAGTATCTTCAGAGTAGAGAACTTCTTCTGCACAAACTGTTACTGCCATAGCACAAACCATGAGCAGTGCCAACACGATTGATACAAATTTTTTCATTGTTTTTTCCTCCTAAGTAATACATATGTAGTAGTTGTTATTACCATATGTATAGTAACACATTTTTTAGAATATGTCAATAGTAAACTTTGAATTAATCATAAATTTTTTGCACATTTATATCATAAAAACATGGACTGAAAAAAACAAAGGTAATATAATTATAAAAATATTAAACTTAAATCGGAATAAATGAATGTATAAGCTAATACACAAGCCGATTCATCTTTTTTCAGGAAGTTCTATAACCTTCCAGAAAGCGGATTTGAATTTGAGGTCGGCGTCTATGAGGAAGGGATAATTAGTTCTTCCTTCAACAGGATAATCGTTGAGCCATGTATTTCCGTCATTAAAGCCCCAGAATACAACCGAATCGAGCAAGCCTTCCTCTGACAGGTCCATAAACATATTGAACAGTTCCACATACTTGGCGTTGAAGTCTTTTTCTATGCTTTTGAAATCAATAGCGGTGTCATTATTTCCCCACGAATAGCAGGACATATCAAGCTCCGTAACCTCAATAACGAAATCGGGATTTATTTCCTTAAGCTTGGCAAGAATCTTGATATTTTCCCTTGCTTTTTCAACGTCCATATCTATTCCGACGTGCATCTGCAAGCCGACGCCGTCAATCGGAACACCCTCGCCCAGCATCTTTTTGACCATGTTATACATGGTTATAGCCTTGTCTGCTGAGCTTTCGAGGCTGTAGTCATTTATGATAAGTCTGGCATCGGGGTCGGCCTCACGGGCGGTGCGAAAGGCTATCTCTATAAAATCATACCTATCGCCGTCGCCATCGTAATCCTTAATTATTTTAAGCCAGTTGGAAAGGCGAAGACCGTAGCTGTCGTCGAGCACCTCGTTGCAGACGTCCCAAGTGTCAATTTTGCCCTTATAGCGTGATACAACGGTTGTTATATGCTCCTTCATCCTCTCAACCAAAAGGTCGGCAGAAGCCTGCTCACCGTTATCCTCAAAGAACCAGTTCGGAACTTGTGAGTGCCACACAAGGGTATGCCCGCGCAGGGTTTTGCCATACTTCTCGCCGAATTCAACAAGCTTATCGGTTGCTTCAAAGTTGTATGTGTCCTCCTTGGGATGAATCTGGTCAGGCTTAGTTTCGTTTTCCAAAACAAAAGTGTTGAATTGCTTGTTAATGAGCTTGAAGCGGTCGGCAGTCTCGTCGGTCAGGTCCCACGAATTTATTGCCGCGCCGATGTTGAAATAATCGGCAAAGGCTTCACACAGCGACGGCGCCTCGTCGTCATAGGCGTATTGCGGCTTGGCTTTGCCGCATGCTGTCATGCAGGTAAGGGCAATAACGGCTGCAAGGACAGCGCTCAGTATCCGTTTCGTCTTCATAAATATGTTCCTCCAAATGTCCTCAAATAAGGTTATTATATACTATATGCTTCCATTCAAAGCATAATAGTCCAATAAAAGCTCGGTTACACGGTAGTATACAAGCATTCCCTCCTCAACATCGTTGAATTTAAGATTTGCTTCGGTAAAGGCTTCGGAAACAGCCTGAACCGTTTCTGTAGGAATTATCTCCTTCTCCTCATTTTCCTCCCAATAATCGGACTTGAACGAGTAAAGGTCGTAATCCCAGACGTTTGCAGGTACAACCTTCACAGCCAGGCGGAGCTTGTCCTCATATTCGGTGCCCATAAGCTCGCTCGCGTTGGAGTAAAGGTAATAGAAAGCATCAAGATATGCGCTGTACTGCAAAGCACTGCTATTTGAGCGTGTGCAGGCTATAATCGCCGCAAAGCTTGCTTCATCCTCCTGAATTATCCCTTTCAAATGCGAAAGCTCATGGCAGATAGTGCAAGGCTTGGAGATGTCCTGCGTGTCTCGGTTATAGGTGGCTTCAAAAGCAAAGGGTATATACAGCCCTACAAGGCCTTCCTGCGACATGAAGTATGAAAAACATATCTTCTTAGGGTTGGGATAATAGCCGGCTAGCTGTGAATAATCGACGGAAATCTCCCTTAAGGCCTGCTTGCAGTCATCAATATAGCTTTCATCCGGAAGGACAATATAGCCGTCCTCCCCGCGCTCAAACTCAGGCTCAAGCTCGGAAAGACGCACCGAAACAGCCTCTAAGGTGTCCAAAAGCAGTTCTTCGGTATGCTCAGTCTCGGGGAAATACCTCTGAGAAAAGGTTGAGCACTGATACATAACGAAGCAGTTAAGCGTCTCGGTGGCAAGAACATAAGCTGCTGCCCACAAAACTATCCTTAATGCGGCCTTTGTAACCCTCCCGGTGAGCTTTCTGTCCTTTCGCTTGACAATGTTAAAGATGATTAGAGCCGGAAGACCTATCAATACTGCTATTACAGCGATAACAATCATAGCCTCGCCAACAGAGAATCCGAAAAGCCCGGACAGGCGAATAAACGGTGCGGATATCACCGGATATATTTTTTGTACATAGAAATCGGAAAAGCCGGTTGAAACCCTTGAGACAGCATTTACTATCAACATAAGCAAAATAACCGCAGCAAGCGCTGTATCCGATTTGGCAAGGCGTAATCTTTTCATCAGTTCATTTCCTTATCTACGTTAATAATAAAATAGAAAGTTCCTGTTTCACCGGAAAACTCCCGTGTCAGCATCTGCTTTATCTCGTCAATATCATACTTTTCGCCGAACGGCTCGGTAATATCGAATAGGACGTTTGTGTGCGTGGGGCCGTCAACCAGCCTGAAATCATGAAACTTTATATCAGGATTATATTTTTCAAGAGCGTTCTTTGCCAAGTCGTAAAGCTTGTAGCGGCGGGGATTTGAAACATCCACCGGGTCCATATGTATGGTAAGAAGTATCCCAAGCTTGGTTCTTGCTTCCCGTTCGATATTGTCTATAAGGTCGTGTATGTGGATGACATCCTTCCTAGCATCAAATTCAACGTGAATAGAGGCAAACGCCGTGCCTGCACCGTAGTTGTGAATGATAAGGTCGTGATATCCCAAAAGTTCTTCCTTACCATCGATAAGCGAACAGATGGAGCTTACCTGCTCCTTTGTTGGCGGAACTCCGAGCATAGGGCTTATAGCATCTCTCACCATTCCCACTGCCGACAATATTACAAAAACGGATACAGCAAGGCCCACCCAACCGTCAATATTTATACGGAAGGTCTGCATTATAATCATGCTTGTCAGCACAGAAGCTGTAGATATCATGTCGTTCCGCGAATCCATGGCGGTGGCTTTAAGTGCCTCTGAATCAATAGCCTTTGAAAAATCAAAATAGGTAAACATTTGAATCAGCTTGACTACAAGCGCTATTAAAAGTATAACATAGGTTATAGCGCTGATGGAAAGCTCTTGCGGACTGATTATCTTATCGACCGAGCTTTTTGCAAAAAGCGCCCCTATGCAAAGAACGAGTATTGCAACTAAAAGAGCGGTTATCTGCTCATATCTTGCATGGCCGTAGGGATGATCCTTGTCAGCAGGACGGTTTGAAAGCTTGAAGCCTACCATCGTAAGTATGGAGGAACCGGCGTCAGAAAGGTTATTAACAGCCTCGGCAACGATGGTTATACTGTTGGCAAGCAAGCCTATTACAATTTTGATAACGAACAGAAAAAGGTTTGTGGCTATTCCGAATCCTCCGGCAACAACGCCATAGCGTATTCTTACTGCCGGGTCAGAGGTGTTGTTATAGTCCTTTATAAACAGTCTTTTCAGCAAATTAAGCACCCTACTTTAAATTAATATAATATAAGTATATCATATTAAATAAATAAATCAATAATAACCTTGGTTGTAAAATATTTCTCATTTTCTGGTCTGTTCATCCAGAGTAAGCTCATATGCGGGAAGAAACTCCTTTATAAACAGGTCGGCTTCGGGCAGGTTCATTCTTTTGATGGATTCGAGCGTCTGATGTTCCGCTTGCAAAAAATCGTTGTTGCCAGATTTTCTTTCCTCTATGCATTTTATAAGCGCAGAAATCTTATCCGCCGCTTTAACAAGCGAGATAAGTTCGGCGTCGTCAGGCTCAAGTATGCTGCGGTAATCGTCGGCAATATCACCCGGAATTTGCGAGACAAGCACATCCACAGCCGCAGCCTCCACCTTTTTATATGCCTGGCTGATATCGCCGCTGAAATATTTCACCGGTGTTGGCAGGTCGCCTGTTATTATCTCCGGAACATCATGAAAGACCGCTATGACGGCTGCTCTTTCCGGATTGACATTTCCGCCGAAGCGCTTGTTTCTCAGCTCGCAGAGAAGATGCGCAATAATAGCAGTGTCGAGCGAGTGTTCGGCAATGTTTTCGGAGCGAGAATTGCGCATAAGCCCCCAGCGGTTTATATACTTCATCCTTGATGTCAGAGCAAAAAAGCTGTTATTTCCTTTAGGCACGTTCATAAATCGCTTACCTCCTCCGGTTCAGGGTCGTACTCCTCGTTTTCTATGGCAAAATCTATGATCTTGGAATAAAAGTCAGCAGGATTTAATGATATCTTATCGGCAAGCATTTTTGCCTGCTCTTCATCAGGCGCAAAAAGTTTTAAATCCATAAGCGATATCCCGCTTTCAGTGCACAGGCAGTTTACAGAATATCCCTTTTCCATCTTAACTATTTCAACATTCACGCTTTTGTCGTTCTTAAGCTTTGCAAAGAATTTCAACCCGCGCGATAGTATTCTGTCGCGGAAGCTCTTGGGAACAAATCGTTTGAAATCGTTGGCTCCGCGCTTTGCACTTTCTGAAAGGGTATAATATTCCTCACCGTCTATGTTCTGGGTAATAATCATATTGCTGCTTAGCATCTGCTCCACAGCGTCTGAATACAGAAAGTAGTTCACTCCGCCGTCTGCAGTTGCAATTTCCGTCAGCTGGTTGCGAGTTATCGGACGGCCAAGCTGCCACATAAAATAGGCCAAAAGAATTTTAACCTCATAGGTATCGTCAAGCTTCAAGCTGGGATTCAGGTATTCATTGTGCTTTATCATATCATCTTTCCTTTACAATCAGTCATGCACCGCAAATATACCGCCAAGAGCCGAAAAAACGTCAAAAAACTCCGGATAGCACTTTGTGACAGATTCGGCGTTTCTGACAGTAAGGTTTCCTTTGCACAGTGTTGAAAGAACGGCGGCTGCAAAAACCATCTCCGGCACGTCGCATGAATCAACGGTTCCTCCCCTTATTCGTCTTACGCCAGTTACACGCAGACATCCGTTTTTTATGCATGCCAATCCGCCGGCACCGTTAATCATGCTGCAAACAGCATCTGCACGCTCTGGCGTAACGCCATTCAGGCTTGACTCGCCGCTGAGCGAGCAGGCATAAACCGCCATTATCGGGGCCAGCCGCTGACAGCCGCTAAAATCATAATCAAAGCTCTTTCTTTCAGTGCGCATAACAGAGTGGAGCATTTTCAAAACAGCCGCCTCCGGCTGCAAGGACGCTGCATCGAGCCCGGTAACACTCACATCGGAATTCATGGCATTAGCCGCCGCAAAGTTTGCGGCAATCAAAAAATCGCCTCCGGCGCTGGCTTTTGAAAGGCGATAGCGCTGCCCTCCCCTTATAATAAACTTATCTGCCGTGCATACGGCTTGAATGTGACTCTGACGCAGGGCACCAAGGGTCATGTCTATATATGCTCTGTCCTCAAGTGCAGAGCTGAAGGCAATCATGCTGTCTGTCCCAAACGCCGCAAGGGCTAACATCAGACCGGATATAAGCTGACTTGGTATATCAGGCGAAAGTTCGTAAATTCCCGCACCAAGATCGCCGCTTATGCTAAACGGTATTTCCCCACTGTAATCACTTCTGATTCCGTGGCCGGCAAGGCATCCGATAAACTCCGAAAGTCCGCTTTTTGCTATTGACTGACTTCCTCGGAAAGTAACCGCAATTCCATGAGCCGCTGCAACAGGAAGAACATACGCCAGTGTGGAAAACGAATCGCCGCAGTCCACAGTTATTCCGGTTTTAAAGGTTATCTGAGCGAAGCTTATACAGTTTCCTTTAACGCTAAGCTGCGACCCCATCACCTTAAGAGCGTTAATCAGCCGCAGTACATTATCGGTCATACAGATGTTGCCGATGACAGCCGAAGGCTTTGAAAGCGCTCCGCAAATAAGCAGGCGTATTGCTTCATCCTCTGAGGCAGGAGCCTTAACAGTTCCGCTGAGCTTTGACGGGGAAAAAACTAAATCCATAAAAATCCTTCTGTTATCATACTTACAGCTTCTTAATTCTGGCGTAGTTCGCCATTATCTTTTTGGTTCCAACCCTATCAAACGCTATCTCAAGCATGGTATCGTTTGATATCTGACTTGCCTTAAGCACTATGCCCTCGCCGAAGATGTTGTGAAAAACCTTTTCGCCCACTGAGAAGCTCTGCGAAGACGAACTTGCTGCCGGCTTTTCCTTAAGCTTTTGCATCTGAGAAGCAAAGGGCGATACCGACGGCTCTCGGCGGTGTTCGGTTTTCACAGTGTCCATAGCCGTCTTTTCTGCCTGCTTATCTACCGTTTCCTCGGGAAGCTCGGAAACAAACCTTGAAGGCTTGTTGAAATTAGTCGAGCCGAAAAGCATCCGCTGCTGAGCAGAGCTTATGTAAAGCCGCTTTCTTGCTCTTGTTATGGCGACGTATGCAAGACGCCTTTCCTCCTCAATATCCGCCTCGGAATCAAGGCTCCGCGAGCTTGGAAATATATTCTCTTCCATGCCGACTATGAACACATTGTCAAACTCCAAGCCTTTTGCGGCATGAACCGTCATTAAAACAACGCAGTCATCCTCGGGGTTCATCTCGTCAATGTCTGTATACAGGGCGATCTCTTCCAGGAAACCGGAAAGTGAAGGTTCCTCGGCGTCCTGGTAGTAGTTCATCATGGTGGATTTCAGCTCGTTTATGTTTTCAAGCCTAGCAGTGCCCTCCTCGCCAAGTGACTGCATGTACGCCTGATAGCCCGATTTTTCCATAAGCTCGTCAAGCAGCTCAGGCAGAGGGATAAGGCTCGAGTGCTCCCGGAGAACATCAAACATCCCAGCAAGCTGTGTGAGCTTCAGGCTTGTGCGTGAAAGCATGGGAATATCTTGGGCGGTACGCATTATCTGTAGCGGCGATTCGCCGAGATTGGCCGATATCTGCTCCAAGAGGTCCGCACTTGCTGCGCCTATTCCCCTTTTAGGCTCGTTTATGATTCTTTTAAGCCTTAAAATATCATTTTCGTTGTTGATTACCGACAAGTAAGAAATGATGTCCTTAATTTCCTTACGCTCATAGAACTTAACTCCGCCAAACACCCTATAAGGGATTCCACTTGCCATAAGCGCGTGTTCAACGGCGTTCGACTGGGCATTCATCCTGTAAAGCACAGCGTTTGCGGAATATTTTTCGCCTGCTTTGACGGATAATAATATCTTATCCGCAACAAACCTTGCCTCGCCCTGCTCGGTTTGAGCGCGGTACAAAACAACCTTGTCGCCGGCGCCTGCGTCAGTCCATAGGCGTTTGCCCTTTCTGCCCTTGTTATTCTTTATGACCTCGTTTGCACTGGTCAGAATATTCTGGGTGGAACGGTAGTTTTGCTCAAGCCTTATCACCTTGGCGTTTTCGTATTGATTTTCAAAGGAAAGTATATTCTCTATCGTCGCTCCGCGAAATTTATATATACTCTGGTCATCGTCACCGACAACGCAGATGTTCCTGCGCTTGCGCGAAAGAAGAGCAACCAGCTTATACTGCACCATATTGGTATCCTGATACTCATCCACAAGGATATATTTATAGAGGTTACTGTAGTGGTCCAAAACATCGGGAAATTCCTCAAACAGCCGAACGGTTAGGGAAATTATATCGTCAAAATCCAGAGCGTTTGCGTTTTGCAGGCGCTTCTGGTAAGCCTCATAAACCCTAGATATTGTCTGCTTGCGATAGTCTCCGAAGGCAAGGCGGGCGTATTCTTCGGGGCCAACTTCAGCCTCTTTGGAATGGGATATCTCGCTTAAAACAAGCTTTGGCGGGAACATTTTGTCCGAAATGTTCATATCAGACAGACAGGTTTTAATAAGTCTCTGTGAATCGTCGGTATCGTAAATTGTGAAGTTTGAGGAATAGCCAAGATGCTCGATTTCCCGGCGCAATATTCTTACGCATGCCGAATGGAAGGTTGCGGCGGTTATGCCGCTTGAGGAACTGCCAAGCATCCTTTCAAGCCTTTCCTTAAGCTCGCCGGCAGCTTTATTTGTAAACGTTATGGCAAGGATATTATAGGGCTTAACACAGTCCGCTGCCACTATCGAGTGCAGGCGCTCGTAATCGTCCGCAAGGCCGTTGGCATAATCTGATAAGAATCTTTCGTCCTCCGGCGTTGTACCGGCATATCGAGAGGTGTCGTTATAGGCGTTGCCAAAGTACACCATATTCGCAACACGGTTAACCAAAACTGTTGTTTTGCCGCTTCCGGCTCCGGCTAGAATGAGCACAGGGCCGTTAATAGTGAACACAGCTTCCCTCTGCATATCATTAAGATTGGAAAAATATTTTGTAAGCGCCCGACGCTTTAGATTCAGAAATTCGATATCTGTCATAAATCTATCTCCAAAATTTCATAATAATCATTATGATTATACCATGAATCAAATGAAAATGAAATAGATTGAGTAAAATTTCTTTAAGAATTTTATTAAATTTTGTTTTTGTATAGACACGAGGTCATATTTTGGTGTATACTTAATATATTACTTTTTTCGAAAGGATTGATAGCTTTGAGAGTGTTCTCAGACAAAAAATACAACAAGATTTTTACCTATTGCTTTGCGTTTATAATTCTTACGCTTATAATAGTGCTTATACTGTTTCAGTGGGATTCGGTAAGCAGCATGTCGTCAAATCTTTTCCGAATATTTGCCCCGGTTATCTGGAGTATGGCGATAGCTTTTGTTATGAACCCAATAACCAAAAACGTTGAGAAATATTTGGGCAGATTCATTTTCAGAAAAAAAGCCCGTCCCAAAGCGGCAAGAGCTATAGGAGTAGTTGTGGCTTCTGTGTTTATCATTGCAGTCATCGCAGCATTAATCCTTTCGGTAATCCCCGAACTGATATCCAACATTCCGGGAATATACGACGGTTTGGTAAACGATGTTCTGCCAGCAGCGGAAAAATGGGTGACAAAGCTTTTAGACGATAACCCCAGCATAGCGGAAATAGTAACAAAAGAATTGGACAACATTTCAGCGACCATAAGCAAAATTGCTTCAAGCCTGGTTCCTCAGCTCACAAGTCTGCTTACAAGCCTTTTAGACTTTGCAAACTCGGTCAAGAATTTCATACTCGGCTTCATTCTTGCAATATATTTCCTTTCAAGTAAGGAAACCTTGCAGGCTCAGTCAAAGAAGCTCATTGTTGCGCTGTTCAGCGAAAGAACCTATCACAAAATATTCAAAATAACCTCCTCTACAAACAGTGCACTTTTAAGTTTTATCTACGGCAAAATTATCGATTCCTGTATAATAGGATGCATCTGCGCGGTTTGTATGCTTATTTTCAGGATGCCCTACGTTATGATAATCTCGCTGATAATAGGAGTGACAAACATCATTCCCATATTCGGACCGTTTATTGGTGCTATACCTTCAGCAGTGCTGGTTCTTATTGCTGACCCAGGCAAGGTAATATGGTTCTTACTGTTCATAGTGGCCTTGCAGCAGCTTGACGGCAACATTATCGGACCCAAGATTTTAGGCAACAAAATCGGGCTGTCCTCCTTCTGGACGCTGTTCTCCATACTCATATGCGGAAGCCTGTTCGGAATTGTAGGAATGATAATCGGCGTGCCGCTTTTTGCTGTTTTGTTCGACATCATAACAGCAATCGTGGATTCAAAGCTAAAAGCCAAAAATATGCCCACCGACAGGGAATATTACTCCATGCCGGGCGTGAACATAGGCACAGTCACAGATGCTCCGCCGCTTGATGTAATCGAGGGGCCGGAGATTGAAGCTAAGTCGGATATCGAGAAGAAAAAGAAATAAAAATTTAATCCGCAGTAAGGAAATGCTCCCCGCTGCGGATTATTATTTAGTTGCACCATTTAACAATTACCTCGCCGCCGCGTTTGCACCTGTTTTTGACTATGTATTGTCTGAACACTTTTAGATGAAAATAAGTATAAAAAACGCAGTACAAGCACATCGCCATACTGCGGTAAATTCAATATATTTCTACTTTGCCAGTAATTCCATAAACTGCAATACGTTGTGAAAATTATAGATGATATTTATTTCCTTCTCTGTGTGCCTAAAGGGAGCTTTCAGCTATCCTTAATCGGCCCTGATATATTTATGAGTACTCCCCTTGTGGCGGTCTATTATTATCTTTGAGCATGTAACAACTCGCCAAGAGTCTGCCAGAATTCATTGTCACATTTGTTCATGCCGTCCTCCTGAAATTACAATTATATAGCCATATCACAAGTTGGTGAAATAGTGTCATAACATGGTGAAATCAAGGACTTTCGCCGTTTGTGAAATCAAAAACATCATTTTCGGGGATATCAAATCCACTACCGCCGCAGCGATTTCACCCACCCGTAAGCGTGGATTTAGTTGCAAAAGAAAAGACACGCCAAAGCGTGTCTTCACTTTCTCTGGAGCTGATACCCAGATTTGAACTGGGGACCTCATCCTTACCAAGGATGCGCTCTACCGACTGAGCTATATCAGCAACCGTTTGGCACATTTCATTCGCGCCAACGATTATGTATTATAATACTTCCATAGCAATTTGTCAAGAGTTTTTTTAGAAAATTTATTTGTTTTTTAAAAAATATTTTGTCTGGCCGGATGTATCGCGAGTGACAAAAATCTTATGATGATTACATGCCCATTTGATTTATGCATATCAAACCGCGCCATCACGCCCTAAGTTTCTTGACCAGATACAGTACCAAGGCATCATCATTACAGCACTCGGCATAGCAGGGCAAGACCTTATTGCCATACCACACCCCGGAGCCGTCCGGGACATAGCCGCGCTTGACATACATCCTCTGCGCACTGCCGTAGCCGCTGTGAAGCCCTACGCCCAAGTAGACCGTATCGGCATACTGCGAGGCTATGCGTTCGGCAGCGTCCATAAGGCATGAGCCTATGCCAAGCCTTCTGAATTCTTCCAGCACCCCGAAGTCAACTATTTCGGGATATCCCTTTTCGCCGAGCGCACCCCATTCCGAATTCGGATATACCGATATATACCCGGCTATATTGCCCTTATATTCAGCGGTCAGCGGGATGCCCTTGCCTTCGGACTGATGCCGAAGTCTCATATAATACTTGTCCGCGGACTGATCCCAGCCCTGCGCACGCTCCTCGGAGGCAATTATTTCAGCGTCCGAAAAGATCATATCACGTATGATAATATCGTCATTGCGAAAGTATACCTTTGGCTCCATTTTTATCCTTTCATTTTTCTGGATTACGCCATTCCCAAAGCCTTGCGAAGCTCCTCGGTCTTATCAGTTCTCTCCCAGGATGCGTCGATATCCTCCCTGCCCATGTGACCGTATGCCGCCGTCCGGCGGTATATAGGACGTCTTAAATCAAGGGAGCTGATGATTGCAGATGGGCGAAGGTCGAAGACTTTTCTTACAGCCGCAGTGAGTTCTTCATCGCTGATCCTGCCTGTTCCGAAGGAGTCAACAAGCAATGATACAGGGTGAGCAACACCAATTGCATATGCAAGCTGAATTTCGCACTTATTCGCAAGGCCGGCAGCAACTATATTCTTCGCGACATACCGCGCGGCGTATGCGGCTGAGCGGTCAACCTTTGTCGGATCCTTACCGCTGAACGCTCCGCCACCGTGACGGGAATATCCGCCATAGGTGTCTACTATTATCTTTCGGCCTGTAAGACCACAGTCACCCGCAGGGCCGCCGACGACAAACCTGCCGGTCGGGTTGACGTAATAAACCGTATTCTCATCCAGAAGATCGGAAGGGATTACTGCCTTGATGCACCTTTCTATGATATCCTGCCTAATAGTCTCCTGTGAGACCGCCGCGTCATGCTGAGTGGAGATTACAACTGTATCCACGCGCACCGGCTTACCGTCCTCGTATTCAACCGTCACCTGACTTTTGCCGTCGGGACGAAGATAGGAAAGCTCTCCGCTCTTGCGAAGCTCCGAGAGCTTCTTTGCAAGCTTATGGGCGTAGTAAATTGGCATAGGCATAAGGGTAGGTGTTTCATTGCAAGCATAGCCAAACATCATTCCCTGATCGCCCGCGCCGGTGTCGAAAGCATTATCGTCCCTGCCCTCAAGCGAATTGTCAACCCCGATCGCTATATCCGGCGACTGCTGATGAATTGATGTAAGCACCGAGCAAGTTTCGCAATCAAAGCCATATTTTGCCCTGTCGTAGCCAATTTCCTTTATAACCGAACGAGCAATTTCCGAAATATCCAAAGAAGCCTTTGTGGTTATCTCGCCTGAGCAGAGCACAAGCCCAGTTGTGCAGATGGTTTCGCATGCCACGCGTGACATAGGATCCTGCCGAAGACATTCGTCTAAAACAGCGTCTGAAATCTGGTCACATATTTTATCGGGATGACCCTCTGTTACTGATTCCGATGTAAACAAGCTTTTCATTTTTATTGACATTCCTTTCGCTCAATACAAAATATCGATGATGATTTAGCTTTTCCACTGATTAATATCAATTTCTGGTAAAAGTGTTCGACCACGCTTGGACGTGACCATGCATGGTCATAAAAAGGTGCAAAATCCCATCATACAGCAGTTTTGTGCCTATTTTTGGTTTCACTTCAGACGAAAATTACTATTATACAGCTTTTAGCAAGAAATAAGTATACGCATAAAAAACGCGCCCGAAGCACCGAACGCATGATAAAACAGATAAATATGTTCCTCATCTTTCGGTTAAACCGCTGGATTTAGCACCTTGAAAACAGGTTGCCGGGCTTCACAGGACCAGATTCCTCCGCCGCTCTCGATAAGGTATTTCATTTTTTTACATTATACATCACGGTTCTGCGTTTGTCAATAGGTTTTTCGGGGAATCTTCATCGTAAAACCTGTCGTCAAGCCGAACGTCGAGAACCTAAAGCCTATTCTTGATTATATCCACCACTTCGTAGTATGCAAAGTTACGGCCTTTGTCAAAAAGGCTCTTGGTTTCCTCCGCTTCCTTCTTGGCTTCCTGCTTTCTTTCTATAATAGTGTCAAGAATCCAGTCCAAAGCATATACCGCCATTTCGTTGGTCATTTCATCCAATTCGTCTTTATTTTCAGTCATAGTTGTTCTCCTTTCGGACTATCCACAAAACAGCAAAAACGCGCCGGAAATCCGACGCGTTTTGCAATGAGCTCAAAAAAGTGATGATGTCGTTATTCAGCGTCGCCCTCGGCGGAATCTTCTCCGTCCTCAGCTGGAGCGTCTTCGCCCTCAGGGGCAGTAGTTACTTCGCCTTCTGCGGAAGTATCTTCGCCATCAGCAGCAACAGCGTCTGCGGTAGCTGCCTTGTACTCCTCCAAGGTACCCTTAAACACGCCAACCTCGGTGATGGTCAGACCGTCAAGAGTGGTGTTCCAGGAAGAAGCCTTAAATGCGAACTGGGTGGCGGTATCATCAGTAATGTCATTATCGACATACTGAACGGTGTATTCGATGATTTCGTCGAACTCGCCGCCGAAGAATCCATAGTCAACTTCCATGTTGTGCTGCTCTGAAGAGGTTACCTCTGCGTCATCAATAAGCCATGTTCTGAAGCTTCCTACAGATTCGCCCTTGATATGGACGCAAATGGTGTTGCCCATAGTAACGCCCTCAGGAAGTCTGAAGGAAACTAAGGTTGCACCTACGATGGTTACACCGTTGCCCTCTGCCCATGTCAAAGCTTCGTTGTCAGCCTCGATAAGCTCGTTAGCAACCTGTCCTCTTCCGAAGTTCTCGGTGGTTACCGGGATGGGTGTGAACATATCAGCAACGTAAACCGGCCTGGGCTCCGGCTCCGGCTCAGGTTCGGGCTCGGTAGTGGCTTCTGTGGTGGCCTCAGTAGTTGCTACTGTGGTAGCCTCGGTGGTGGCTTCGGTCACAGGCTCGGTAGCCTCAGTTGCCGCAGGCTCAGTGGCTGGGGTGTTATCAGTGTTGTCATTAGCATTGTCGCCGCAGGCCGCCAGTGAAAGCACCATAACAAGCGCCAGAAATACTACTAATAATCTTTTCATTTTCTTCCTCCAAACAAATATAGTGAGAGTATGACATATATCGTATGCATATTATGCCAACCGCATAAATATTGTACCATATCTGCTTTGGAAAATCAATTGAAATTAGAAAATATAACAGTCATTTATTTAAAACGTTCGGACATTGGTTATAATTCTCAATTAAGAGGCAGCTCAAATGGCGTAGAATCCCGCAGAACATGACGGAACTGATATTTTGCCTTCCTTTGATGATATCTCGCCGCCGAAGCTGTATATAGTCTCTTTCGGAAGATACCTGCATTCAAACCCGCAGTCACAGGAAGAAGGATTAATAACCACAAGTATTCTTTCACTTTCAAAAGTTCTCATGTACGCCAACGGATAGGAATTCTTTTCGGCATACAAAAATTCAATTTCGCCGTTGGACATCAGTGCTTTATGTTCTTTGCGTATAGCTATAAGCTTCTTAACCTCGTTATAAAGCGATGAGCTATCCTGCTTCTGTGCGGCGGCAGTAGGTGCGTCCGCCGAATCGTCCTGCCTGATATAAAGGCTTTCGGCAGGAGCAGAGCTGAAACCGTAGTTTAAAGAGGAATCCCACTGCATCGGCGAGCGCGAGCCGGTCCTGCCATAGCCGCCCTCTACCGATACAAGGTTTTCTATATATCTCATGCCGATTTCATCGCCATAATAGATAAACGGCGCGCCGGGCATAGACATAAGGAAAGCAAATGCCACTTTAAGCTCGTCGCCATGAAGAGCGCGAGCAAGTCTGTCCATATCGTGGTTGCCTGAAGGGATGCAAATAAGCCCTTTTTTCTCGGTCTTTGCGTAATTTTCTTTATATTTTGCGACAAATTCGGACACATCACCCTTACCTCTTGATGAGAAAAACGGCTCAGCACAGCGAAAAAGGTCGTTATAATGCGAAGGACCGAAATGCAGTAAAAAGTCCATATGGAAACCGCCCATAAGCGACTTATCGGGTTCGCCCCATTCCGAGACCATTGCGGCCTCGGGAAATTCGCGGTTTAAAAACTCCCTTACGTTCTGCCAGAGCTTTATTGTTCCCTTTCCTTCTTCATCATGCTTTACGAGCGAGCCTGCCATGTCGACTCTGAAGCCGTCGCAGCCCATTTTTAGCCAGAACCGCATGATGTTTTTTAGCTCCTCCAAGGTTGCTCTGGGGCCTTCCGCATCTTGAGGCTGTTGCCAAGGGCGGGTGCATTTGTAGAAGCCATAGTTAAGCGCCGGCTGGTGTGAGAAGAAGTTTACTGCGCACACGCCGTCTCTTTCCGAAATACCCTTTATCGAAGACATTCCTTCTGGCTCTTCCCATATCATATCCGTCCAGACATAGCGGTCGGTATATTCATTTCTTTCAGCCTTCATGGATTCTTTGAATCACTTATGATCAATGGCGGTGTGACCGGGGACAAGGTCCAAAAGAATATGCATATCCCTTTTATGGACTTCTTCAAAGAGCCTTTTCAAGTCTTCATTAGTGCCGTATCTTGGAGCGGTCTTGTAATAGTCTGAAACATCATATCCGGCGTCGCCGAACGGAGACTCAAAGCAGGGGTTCATCCAGATTGCATTGCAGCCAAGCTCCTTTACATAGTCAAGGCTTTGGATGATTCCCTCAAAGTCGCCGATTCCGTCGGCATTGGTGTCCTTAAATGACTGAGGGTAAATTTCGTAAAACACTGCATTGTCTAACCACTTTGGCATAGTTTTCTCTCCTTTATTTCTGCGTTGTTTTATAAAAGCCCACTTCCGCTATATTGCAAAGGAAGTTGCCACCGCCAGACGGTACGTCATAGCGGATATATCCGTAATCATAGGCTTTATCCAAAAAAGCATAGTTAAAGCCCGAAGCTGGTGCGGCAGTCAATTCGCAAATCTGAATCCATCTCTCGCCGTCATCAGAACCGTAGAATCTGCCGCCAAGCATTCTTCCCTCGTATCCGGTCTGCAGCGCACATCAAACTCGGCAGAATTGCCCCTGTCGACTTCCGCCCAGCCGTCCTCAACGCCGTCGAAGTAGAACTGAGTATCGCCATCAACCACCTTATCTGCGGTATCGGAGCAGTTGTTCCAAGGTATTAAGTCTTCAGCTTCGGGATTGTCCGTCAGAACTCTTTAAAGGTTAATATTGCCAAGCTCAACCCCTCCTACAACATAAGTTGTGATGGACTGTGCTGCAAGATCCGTGACAAAGCCCTTGCCATAGGTGTAAATGTCGTCAAGTACCGCCCAATGCTCGCCCTGCTCCAATGTTCCGCTAGTGCGCCAGGCCTTTACGGTATCGCCGACAGATTCAAGCTGTGAAAGGCTGATATTGGCAGCCTTGGGCTCATCCGACTTGTTAAGAACAACTATTGCAAGCTCTTTTGCTTCTGGACTATACGCCGCAAGCGAATCCACGCCACAGTGAATGATGGTTGAACCGGGGCGGATGAATCGCGTAAACTGTCCAAAGGCGTAATACTTCTGAGTTAAGATGACGTCATTGTTGTCATGGTCACACACCGCAGTCCCCCAGAAGCCGCCGGTGATATCTACCATGCCGGAATCCTGCTTGCCGTTGTAGCCTTCAGCGCTGATATGGTTATCTATAACCTGCCATAGCACCCATGCAGAAGGTGAAAGCGAATTAATATCCGATATTATCTTTTCGCCCAACCACAGCGCGGGACCCATTTCGCCCTCGCAAACGGTGCCGCTGCCGTCAACCTCGCTCATCCACATATTAAAGCCTTCCTTGCGGGCAAGCTCGCCAAGTTCACCTATCTTTGATGTGTCATAGGAGTGGGTGTTTATTCTGCCGATAACGGCCAGCGCCTTTTCGGAATAGTTTAAATACTCGTTCATCTGCTTTTCAGTGCCGGTTTCATCGCTTGCGGAGATAATAACATTACCAAGGTCGTAGTTCTTAAGAGCATCATATGTAAGCTCGATTATTTCCGACTGGCTCTTGCCCGCGTCGAAGTGGCAGCCCTCCTGTTTATTGCTTCCGTACCACCAAAAGTTAGTGTTCGGTTCGTTCATTGTGGCCACGCTTGCAACGGTTATACCAAGCTTGTTCTGGATATAATCGGTGACGTGCGCAAGATACTCAGCGAAGTCTTTATAGCAATCGTCCTTAAGATTGTTCACATTTCCGTCCCTTCCGCCGGAGGAGCAGCCGCTCACAGTCATGAAATACGGAGGCGAGTTCGAGAAGACCTCAACCAGTGCATCATTGCCGGCCGCCTTATAAGCTCGCTGTAAAACATTCAGCTGGTTTTTATCGGCGGTGTAATCGTATTCATAATCGCCGGTTTCCTTATTCTGATACAGCCATCCGGGAACCTCGGAATCGGTTCTGGTAATGTGATTGTGGGCAGGGTCGTCCCCTCCGCCGATGTTATAGCGCATTATGTTGAGATGCAGGCCGTCCTCTCCGAAGAACAAATCAGCCGTTTTCTGTGCAAGCTCATCGGAATAGCCGACTCTGTTAGCCCACCAGCAAAGACTTGTTCCCCAACCCTCAAATTTGCCACCGTTCATTTGGGAGGCATTCAGCGGAGATATGCTTATTATAATATCAACATCAACGTCTTCCGGTTTCACAATATACCTCTTTTCTTCAAGCGTAACACCTCTTTAAAATATTTTATATTATACTTATTCTACGTTAAAAAGTATCTATATAATCGCTCATAGCCTATTGCCAGCGGTTTTGCGGCGATTTTAGCAACACCTTTGCATATATTTAGTTTAATATCCGTCTGAAAAGGCCCAAAAGGTGGGTACAAAATTCCATCGCCTAGCGGTTTTGTGCCTGCCTTTTGTAATCATTTCAAACGAAGATTAGTATTAAATCCGTTTTTGGATATTTTATGCGGAGATTAATTCTACTATATGATTATACCATCATTGCAAACGCAGTCAAGAGAATTATTTGCAGAATTTGCTGCTTCATATTTTAAAAATTTAGTTGAAAAGATAATAATACTACTCCGCGTAAAATTGCCTCAAAACCGATATAAAATGTGTTTTATGGCCACACATGGTATGAACACTTTTAGACGGAAAAAGTACAATATGATGCGCTAATTATCTATGATACAATCTGCTGATAGGCTTATATATAATATAGCAGAGCAAGGCTTCGAGTATACCCTTACAGAAAGTAAACGGAACATTGAAAATAAGCAGGCAATTGAAAAGCGCGTTATCTGTCGGCGTGGATGCAGCGGCAGGAAGTATTGCCTTATACATCTCAACAATGGATTCCAACGGAAGCTTATAGATAACCACATATGCCGGATACACGAAGAAATAGTTGAGCGGCAGGCTTACTAACGTCATGGCAAGTGCTCCACACAAGCTTGCCAATATTGCTCCTTGTCTTGTGTGCCTGATCCTGTAGATAATCCCGGCAGTGAACACAAGCACCGCACCCAAAAGGAAGTTGCACAGCTCGCCTACACCCATTGACGTTCCAAACGGCAAATGAATCAGGTTCTTGATGAACTCGATTGCTATTCCCCACACGGGGCCGAGCACAAATGTGCCTATCAGTGCAGGAATGTCTGAAACGTCCAGCTTAACAAACGACGGTATTATCGGCAAAGAAAACTCTAAAAACTGCAATACGAACGCCACAGCAGAAAGCATTGCGCAGGCGGATATTGAACGAATCGAAATTTTTTCGGCTTTACGGTTTAACATAGCTGTTACTCCTTTACAATAAAAAAGCCCGAAGCAAAATGCTCCGGGCTATGTGTACACAATTGCACAAATACCTTGAACCCGGAGCTCAGCACGCCGAATTCAATCTTCTCCCATCCAGACTGTAACTGTCGGTTCCGGAATTGCACCGGTATCAGCAGCAATCAATTGCTGTTCGCGGACTATACCGCCGATTGGGAATTTCACCCTGCCCCGAAGATAAATATTAATTTTTTATTGGGCGATATTATTCCTCTTCGCCGTCATCAATGCTATCCAAATCGAATTCAAGATGCTCGCCGCAGTTCGGACATTCGATAGAGCCTTCGTTTACCATTTCTTCAGTAAGCTCAATGGTGTCGCCGCAGTTAGGACATACTGTTTCAAAATCACAGCATTCGTCATCATCGCAGCAATCATTGTCTTCATCTTCATCGTCATAATCGCCGTAAAGGTCATCTTCGATGTCAGAAACGTCCTCGTCGATAGTCTCGCAGAATTCAACGATATCGTCAACATCCGAATCAATGGTGTCAACGGTGGTGCATATCTCCTCCAAAAGCTCCTGCATTGCCTTTAAAACTCTGCCGGTAGGCTCGTTAGCGTCGATATTAAGACCGTCCATAAGTCCCTTAAGATACTGCGCTTTTTCGGATAGAAACATAATGCTTCTCCTTTCAGGATAAAACCAATCAGTTAGACCTCTGCATATACTCGCCGGTTCTGGTATCGATTCTTATAACGTCGCCTTCGTTGATGAACAGCGGAACCTTTATCTCGGCGCCGGTTTCAAGGGTTGCGGGCTTAGTTGCATTGGTTGCGGTGTTGCCTGCAAAACCGGGATCGGTCTGGGTTACGACAAGGTCAACAAAGAAGGGAGGCTCAACGCCGAATACCTTGCCCTTATAGGAAAGAATGGTGCAAACCATGTTTTCCTTGACGAACTTGAAGTTGTCACCAACATCGTTAGGACTTACAGGGATCTGCTCATAGGTTTCGGAATCCATGAAGTAGTAAAGCTCGCCGTCGGTATAGGAATACTCCATATCTCTTCTTTCGATGAAGGCTGTGGGGAATTTTGCGGTAGGATTGTAAGACTTTTCAACAACCGAGCCGGTTATAACGTTCTTCGTTTTGGTTCTGACAAAGGCAGCGCCCTTGCCGGGCTTAACGTGCTGAAACTCGATAACCTGCATTACGTTGCCGTCCTCTTCAAATGTTACACCGTTTCTGAAATCACCTGCTGTGATCATAAAATTGTGTCCTCCGTTTCTTTAGGGCGCTCAAAAATATGATCCGCCCATTCAAAATTTATTGGATTTTTTACCGCAAAAATATATCTGCGGCAGATTACATTCTATTGTAACCTAAAATCGAAGATAATGCAAGGGGTTTTGGCAAAGAAATGAATTTTTTATGCTATTTTTTTATTCCTTATTCAAAAAATCAAAGAGTAATCAATGACTTTTCGGCAAGTGTCATATTAACGCAGCCGTTTTTCTTGACGATAACAAAGTCCTCAATTCTCACGCCGAACTCATCAGGGATATAAATTCCCGGCTCAACGGTGATTATCATGTTCTCCTTGAAGATCTGTTCACTAAGATATGAAGCATTGGGGGCCTCATGGATCTCCATTCCAACGCCGTGGCCCAAAGAATGTCCGAACAGTTCGCCATAGCCGGCTTCCTTTATAGTATCCCTTGAAACTTTGTCAAGTTCCTTGCCCTTTATTCCCTCCTTAACGGCGGCGATGCCCTTAAGCTGAGCGTCAAGGACGATATTATAGACCTGCTCCATCTTCTCGTTTGGTTTGCCAACACAGACGGTTCTTGTCATATCGCTGTGATAGCCATCATAGGTTGCGCCGTAGTCCATTAAAACAAAGCTTCCTTCTTTAACAACGGTATCGCCCGGCACGCCGTGAGGGAGCGAGGTATTTGAGCCTGTCAGCGCAATGGTATCGAATGAAAGCGCCTCAGCTCCGTTGCGGAGCATAAAGTAATCAAGGCAAAGCCCGATTTCCTTTTCGGTAACGCCCGGCTTGATGAAGTTAAGAACGTTCTCGAAAGCGGCCTCTGCAATCCTCTGTGCCTTAATCATCTTGTCAAGCTCATCCTGTGTTTTAACTATTCTTAGTTCGCCTATTGCCTTGCTCAAAGCCGACGAAGAAACGATAACCGCCGCAGTGATTCGTTCCTTATATGTGTTGAGCTGAGAAACCGTCATAGTATCACTTTCGATTGCGACCGTCTTAGCGCCATGCTTTTCCAAAAGAGCGTTTATCTGGTCAAACAGCTTTTCCTGAAGAATCACTTCTGCTCCCTTAACCTTCTTGGTAGCAGCTTCGATATAGCGGAAGTCGATGATAAGATAAGCCTTGTCCTTAAACGCTAGAACCGTTCCCGCAGAGGACTTCATCCCGGTAAAATACCTGCGGTTAACGTCCCCGGTTATAAGCGCAGCATCGATATCGGCGGGCAGTACTTCAAATAATCTTTCAAATTTGTTCATAATTATTTCATCCTTTCATATTATTCTAAAAAGCTCAAATAGGCTTTTTTCATAGCAAGCGCGTCAAACGACTGCGTTCCGGCACTTTCGCATATAAAGGTCGGGCAGAGCTGCTTTTGGGCTATAAGCTCCATCAGTGGCTCGTATTCAGGGCCGAAAACGCTGTCCTCAAATGTAAGATGCCTCAACTCGCCGCCATTCTGAGTGTACTCAATTTTTGAAAAATGAGAATGGAAGCACTTTAACCTTTCTCTTCCAAGCTTGTTTTCTATTCCGTCCAAAATCTGTGCAAAAGCCTCTTTAGAGTTTACCTTGCCCAGAGTTCTTGCGTTGAGGTGGCCAAAATCTATACAAGGCAAAAAACTGTCATCCAAAGCAGCAAGCTCCATGACCTCATCAAAATTGCCAAGCTGGTTAATTTTGCCCATAGTCTCCGGGCAAAATCGGATACTTTCATATCCATGTGAAACCGCCGCCTCTCTCGCCCTCATAAGCGTATCCTTGGCGAGCTCCAAAGCGGCTTCACGGGTTATTTTCGCACAGGAGCCGGAGTGAATTACTATCCTTTCGGCACCGATTTTTACCGCCGCCGCGCAGGACTGAAGTATGTAATCTATGCTCTTGTCCCGCTTTTCGGGCTCTAGGCTTGAAAGCGAGATAAAGTAAGGTGCATGAAGTGAAATGGTTATGCCGCATTCCTTAGCGTTTGCTTTTAGCTTTTTTGCCAAAATATCAGTTACCCTCACTCCCTGACCGCATTGATACTCAAAAGCGTCAAGCCCCATTTCGCTCAGATATTTCGGCATATCCGAGGAAGACTTATACTTTTTCAAAAAATCCTCCGAGCTACCGGCAGGACCGAATATTGCGCTCATCAAACGTCATTCCTTTCTTTTATGATTTTTGATTTTCTTGGAAAAAACGGCTTCTCAAGTGTTCTTTTAATTCTGAACCAGAAGCCGGCTTCGTAAACTATCGGGAATGTGAAAATGCTCCTTATCCCGGCAAGGCTGCACCCCAAAACATCGGTATATATCTGATCCCCTACCGAGGCAACGTAGCGCTTATCAATTCCCAAGCGCTCGACCGCGCGCTTATATCCGCCGGTTAAAGGTTTTCCGCCGTTGCAGACGAAATCCAAGCCCAACTCATCGGCAAAGGGCTTCACGCGTTCATAATGATTGTTTGAAAGAATAATCATCTTGAAATTTACTGCCTTCATGCCATTAAGCCACTGCCTTATTTCCGGCTTGGGAACCGGATTATTGTGTGTGGTAAGCGTATTATCAAGATCGAGTATCAGCGCATGGATGTTTTCTTTTTCCAAAAACTGGGGAGTAATATCTGCAATTGATTCAAACACGTAGCTTGGTCTTAAAAGCATTTGACCTCCAAAATATCAAGTTTTCCGAATTCAGCTTCCTGGCATCAGAGCTTTTACGTTTCCGAAAACAATTTCCGCTTAGTGCAAAAGCATTTTTTCTGACCGTCAGTCATATAGTAAACATTTCTAAATTGACGTTCCTGTTTTTGCGGTGCCGTTCGCCGACGACTGTGCCATCCACAAATATCGGCGTTTTTCAAACACACCAATATAGCTTTTATTACCGGTGTACCGGTTATAAGTGTCATCTCTGAAAATGCCGTAGCCCTTAAAATCCTCGCTACTGTGAATATCCCTTCCGTATTTGAAAGCCGGCAGCTCATACTCATTGAAGATGTGCACAGTGACTCAAAGTGCCTCATCGCCAAAATCCTCATGGGAAAACGGTCAACTGCATCGAATCCTAAGCGAATGTTCGGAGTTTGACATAAACATCGCATGAAGTACATTCAAATCATGAAGTATCTCATGACGGTCAGACTTGTTTGTAAGATGCTGCCGATATAAGCATATCTGCATAAGCTTGCGAACCGTCAATACATAACCTCCAAAAACAAAAGCGAACAGACAATACTGCTCGC
>CAZIOV010000005.1:31338-76237 GCA_964541045.1 uncultured Oscillospiraceae bacterium
CGAACCGTCAATACATAACCTCCAAAAACAAAAGCGAACAGACAATACTGCTCGCTTTTCTTTTAATTTTACATCAGAACTATACCAAGGCTTAAAAGCTTAGTATTTACGCTTACGAGCAGCTTCAGACTTCTTTTTGCGCTTTACCGAAGGCTTTTCGTAATGCTCTCTTTTACGTACTTCAGCGATAACGCCGTCTCTGGCACAGGATCTCTTGAAACGCTTGAGCGCTGTCTCCAATGATTCATTTTTACCGACATGTACTTCTGCCATTTATTGTTCCCTCCCTTTGCCGCACGGGCAGAGGATTTTACATTAGCGACAATGTAACTAAATAGCATTATAACCCAAATCTCTACATATGTCAATAGTTATTTTAAAAATTTCATAAATAATTTGCTATAGCTGTCATTCCGCACTATAATCCGATTTACTTGGCAACTATATTACAAAGCTTGCCCTTAACGTAAATCTCCTTGACAACAGTCTTTCCGGCAAGCTCGGCGGCTATCTTATCAAGTGACTTAACGTGCTCAAGAATCTCGGCCTGTTCTGCGCTCGCAGATACCATAACTCTTTCCTTTATCTTGCCGTTTATCTGAACTGCGATTTCGATTTCATCGTCTGAGCACTGCGCTTCATCGTAAGAACACCACTTTGCATCGTGAATATATCCTCCGAAGTCAAGGCTTTCAAACATTTCCTCGGTGATGTGAGGTGCAAAGGGGTAAAGCATAATTAGGAAGTCCCTGAGTTCGGCGCGGTTGATTGAACCTGCGGCGTAGAAATCATTGAGTATCGTCATCATTGCGGCGATTGCGGTGTTAAACTTCATGCTGTCAATGTCCAAAGTGACCTTCTTTATAAGCTTGTGCATCTTAGAAGAAAACTCCGGTCTGTAGCTTTCGCCGTCAACAAGCATGTCAGCAAGCGACCATACTCTGTCCAAAAATCTCTTGCAGCCCTTAACGCTCGATTCGCTCCAAGGTGCAGCCTTTTCATAGTCGCCCATGAACAGGGTATAAACCCTTAAAACATCAGCTCCGTATTCGTTTATAACATCCAGGGGGTCAACAACATTGCCTTTGGATTTACTCATCTTGTCGCCGTCCGGGCCGAGAATCAAGCCCTGAGCGGTGCGCTTCATATAAGGCTCATCGGTGTTGACGGCTCCAATATCAAAAAGGAACTTATGCCAGAAACGCGAATAAATCATATGGCGGGTGACGTGCTCCATGCCGCCGTTATACCAATCTACCGGCATCCAGTATTCCAAAGCTTCCTTGGATGCAAGGCTATCCGGGTTGTGCGGGTCGCAGTATCTTAAATAATACCATGATGAGCCAGCCCACTGAGGCATGGTGTCGGTCTCACGCTTTGCTGGCCCTCCGCACTTGGGACAGGTGCAGTTTACAAAGGAATCAATCTTTGCAAGAGGACTTTCGCCGTCCGAACCCGGCTCGAAGTTTTCAACCTCAGGCAGCTTTAAGGGCAGCTCGTTATACGGCACTGCGACCATTCCGCAATGCTCGCAATAAACAATCGGAATAGGCTCGCCCCAGTAGCGCTGGCGGTTGAATGCCCAGTCCTTCATCTTGTACTGAACGCCCTTTTCTCCTATTCCGTTTTTTTCAAGGAAGGAGAGCATCTTTTCGATGGAATCGCGCTTGTTGGTAAGGCCGTTGAGAATATCGGAATTAATCATTTCGCCGTCGCCTGTGTAGGCTTCCTTTTCTATATCTCCGCCCTTGATGACCTGAATGATATCTATGCCGAACTTTTTAGCAAATTCATAGTCTCTCTGGTCGTGAGCGGGAACAGCCATGATAGCGCCAGTGCCGTAACCCATCATTACATAATCGGATATGTAAATGGGTATCTCTTTGCCGTTTACAGGATTTATTGCAGATATGCCGTCAAGCTTGACGCCGGTTTTATCCTTTACAAGCTGGGTCCTTTCAAACTCGGTCTTCTTGGCACATTCAGCCCTGTAAGCCTCAACGTCAGACATATTGGCTATCTTATCTTTGTGTTCATCAATAATAGGATGCTCCGGCGCCATTACCATAAAGGTTACTCCGTAAAGAGTGTCCGGGCGGGTAGTGTATATCCTTAGCTTTTCGTCAATACCCTTGAGTGTGAAGTTTACAAACGCTCCGGTTGACTTGCCTATCCAGTTTTCCTGCTGAAGCTTTATGTTGGGCAGATAGTCAACTTCTTTCAGGCCTTCAAGAAGCCTGTCGCAGTATTCAGTTATTCGCAGGTACCAAACATCTTTCGACTTCTGAACAATCTGACTGTGACAGATATCACACTTTCCGCCCTGCGAATCCTCATTGGAAAGAACAACCTTGCAGCTCGGGCAGTAGTTTACAAGGGTCTTGTCCTTGAAAGCAAGACCATGCTCGAACATTTTAAGGAATATCCACTGGGTCCACTTATAATAATCCTCGTCCGTAGTGTCGATAGTGCGCGACCAGTCGAAGGAGAAGCCAACCTTCTTAAGCTGCTCCGAGAAGTGGCGGATGTTGTGATCGGTCGAGATTCTGGGGTGGATACCGGTTTTAATGGCATAGTTCTCGGCAGGAAGGCCGAAAGCATCAAAGCCTATCGGGAACAGGACGTTATATCCCTCAAGCCTCTTCTTGCGGGATATTACCTCAAGACCGGAATAGGCCTTTATGTGTCCAACATGCATTCCCGCTCCCGAAGGGTAAGGAAACTCAACCAAGCCGTAAAACTTCTTCTTGCCATAGTCGATTTTTGCCTCAAAAGTCTTGTTATCTTCCCAATACTTCTGCCATTTACTTTCTACTGCTTCAAAATTGTATTTCATACTATCAGTCCTTGTGAATAAATTTGCGTTTGTTTACCATGTCAAAAAATATAATAATAAATTGTAGTATATCACATATAATCGCTGATGTCAACTGCTTCGCCGTCGCTCCACAGCTTTTCGAGGGCATAATCCCTGCGGGTGTCCTTATAGAATACGTGAACAATAATGTCGCCGTAGTCCATAGCTATCCAGCTTGCGCCGTCGATGCCCTCAATATGGTCCGGCTTTACTCCCTTTTCGCCGAGTTTAAACTCAACCTCGTCGGCAAGGCCACGGGTATGTGTAGTGGACGTTCCGTTGGCTATTACAAAATAGTCTGCGATGATTGTTAGATCGCCTATCTTTATAGCCTTGATGTTTTCAGCTTTTTTGGAGTCTAGAGCCCTGATGATTTCGGATAGTTTTTCTTTCTGCGTCATAATATCAGTCCTTTATTAAAAATTTTACTTTATTTTAAGATTTCTTTGACTTTCGTTTTGTCTGATGGATGCTCATCCTCAACGCCGTCTGCAATCTTAAAGCCCAGTTTGCCGGCTTCAAAGGTGCTTCCTTTAACTCTGAAGCGCTCGTTTAGGAGCACCGCAGTTTTATCCGTCTCAGCTAAATAATAAGCGTTTTGAGATGCCTGACCCGGAAGGAGCATTATATTAACATCCTCAATGCTGATTTTGTTTGAAAGGTTTACAAGCTCCATAAGCTTTGCAACACTCATATTTCCCTTAATTTCGTTTGTGATTATGTCCATCAGTGCAGTAAACCATTCCACTGCTCCCCTGTCGTTCATAGAGCGGATTATCGATGCCGTAATCTGAATAAACAAGCCCGCCCGTTCTTGGTTTCCGCAGGTATACGCTTCCGCGTCTGAAGCAATTATCCCTACAATGCTTCCTGCAACGGTGCGCTTTCCCTTTGCAATGGTATTTTCGCCGATTTTCACCTGCTCGGACAGCTTTATTTCAATTCCGCCGAAGGATGAAGCTATGTGTGAAAGCACCTCGGTCTCCATTTCAAAATACGCCGATACATCAAGCATTAATGTCCGTGAAACAATGTCGCGATATACCCCTGATTTATGGGCAGCCAAAGCAGTTCCCACAAAATTATCTGCACACAAAAGGGTCCGCGGCGGAATTTCAAGGATATCAAGCGTCTTTTTATCCTCATCAAAGGTCCACAACTGAAGCCTTGCAAGCTCCCCGCCATCAGTAACGGAGATGATTATATTTTTCTTGTTCGAGACGGTTTCATAGCCATATCCCATAGAAGCGTAGCGTGTATAATCTGACTGAACGCTTTTTAGCAAAGCCTGCTTTCTGCCGGCGTTTGCCGCAAGTGACAAAAGGATATAGGTTGCCGTTCCTGAAATGATACAGGATATAAGCACCGCAAGCTTAAGCTTTGAAATGTAGCTTGATTTCTTCATTAAATGCCTTATAAGGGCGGTGACATCCTTTAGTTCCTACATTCTGCCTTGTTTTTTGTATGAAACTGCTTTAACAGCGTCGTTATAAGCCTCAAATGTCAGGTGAGGTATAGCCCTTGATTTCAAAACAGAATCGCGTATGGAGAATTTCAGCGCTTCTAACAGGCCTTCATCGATATCTCTGCGCGTTTCGGCGCGAATCACCGAAACGTCGGAATAATCGCGCTCTGCCGACGTCAAGTCCGCCATATAAACTATTTTGTCAAGCATGCCCATTCCGCCCCTTGCAACGGTGTGATACCGCACGGCAGAAAGCACCTCTTCGTCTTCGACACCAAAATTCTCCCGCAGGTAGACTTCTGCCGCTATGCCGTGGTGGGTTTTGGGCGCTTCAAGCTCAACCTCGGTGACTTCATAACGGCTGCGCTTTAAAAGCTCAAGCTGAGACTCCCTTGGCAGTTCCTTGCAGCAGTCATGCATAAGGCCCGCAAAATAGGCCTTATCGATATCATAGCCGTTGAGATACGCCAGCATTACCGATTCGTTGGCAACGTTCAGCGAATGGGTAAATCTTTTTTCCGACAGCCTCTGGCTGAGAAATTCAGTATATTTATTATACTTCGATTTGTCAAAATTATAAAGCTTATTTTTTAAAATATACTTTTCAACCGGTTTGGGAACGCAGCCTGAGGAGTCGCCGAAGGCTATAAGCCTCGCTCTTGCTTCGGTTGATGAAATATCCACCGGGTCGGAATCGACTATAACTACCCTTCCTCCTGCCGAGCGGATTCTTTCTGCACTCTGAGCGATTTTAAGCTTGTCCTCTCTGCTTCTTGAAATACAGGCTAGGCTTGAAAGCTCTAAGATTCTGTCAGCCTTGAACCATCCCAAAAGGGATTCAAGCATATCGCCGCCCATCAGAAAGCAGAGCTGTTCATCGGGGTGCGTGCTATGATAGCTTTCAAGGGTATTTACGGTATAGCTCTTTCCGCCTGCCTTGATCTCATAATCGCTTACGCTCACGCCGGGGATTTCCTTTGCGGCAAGGCGGCACATTTCAAGCCTTGCAGAATCCGGAGCGAGGTTATGAGCCTGCTTGTGCGGTGGAATATGCGCCGGCATCATAATAAGCTTGTCAGGCTTTAGTTTTTTTATTGCGGCTTTCATCATAGCGACATGGCCCATATGAACAGGGTTAAATGTACCGCCGAAAATCACTGTTTTTAAGCCCATATGCCGCCTTCCTATTTAAGCTCGATAACCGGCTTCGCCGGGTTTCTCTTATACAAAACCGCCTTTGAGCCTATAGATATTACAACCTCTGCACCGATTCGTGAGGCAATTTCCTCTGCCGCCTCGTGGGAAGTATACACCGAATTGTCAAGGCACTTGATTTTAATTATTTCATGCACTCTTAGATAATCGTCAATCTGAGCAACCTGGACGTCGTTTATGCCGCCCTTGCCTATCTGAAACGCCGGTTCAAGCCCAGCGGCGATTGATTTTAATTGCGCTCTTTGCTTTGAATTAAGCATAGTAGTTATTTCCTTTCCTTGATATTTTCAGCCAGCATCCGCAGAGCCTTTCCGCGGTGGCTTACTGCGTTCTTTTCATTGGGCGAAAGCTCCGCCGAGCTGACATCCCCCACCATAAAAATAGGGTCGTAGCCGAAGCCGTTCTTGCCAAGCTCCTTATATCCGATTCTGCCCTCGAATTTCCCCGTGAAACTGCTTTCACGGCCGTTCTCATCGATATATGTTATCGCGCAGACAAACCTTGCGGTGCGCTTTTCATACGGCACGCCCTCTAATTTTTTTAGCACTAAATCGTTGTGCATTTTATCGTCCCGAGTGCCGCCGTATCTGGCGGAATGAACGCCCGGTTCACCGCCTAAAGCGTCCACTTCAAGTCCGCTGTCGTCCGCTATTACCGCGCATTTCGCGATATCATATACCGCGTGCGCCTTAATTGCTGAATTTTCTTCGAAGGTTTCGCCGGCTTCATCGGGATCGATGTCGATTCCCGCTTCCTTCTGCGAGATAACGTGACAGCCCAGCGGCTCCAAAATTTCGCGGAATTCGCGGAGCTTGTGGGGGTTGTTTGAAGCTAAAATCATGTCGGACATGGTATATCATTCCTTTCTGCAAAGAGTGAAGTGCCTTTATATGAAAAGTCTGCTGACTTGGCGAGAGCTATCGAAGCGACATTATCCTTCCATACCCGATACGCCCATCTTACCTCAGAATGCTCACTAAGAGCAGCTTTTACAAGGCCTTTATTGCGCTGATATTTTAAAACAAATATTTTGCCGAATAATATATACTCCGAGCGTTTCGGAATAGCGGCAATTTGCGATTCCACGCTATTCTTTGCTTTCGTATATTCCGTAAACTCTTACATCTTGGTCGGCGACATAATTACTCAAGCCGCCGTGAAAGCTTTTGGCAAGCCTTTTGTCAAAAGTTGTGCCGTCATTTATGCTCGGTTAGCATAGCGCTTTTACCTTGTCAATATCCTCCCCGTCAGCGACAGCGCACATTCGTCGGCGGGATATGCCCCGCCCTAACGTGAGAAGTTTCTGTATGCCAGATATTTCTCCCGTTCATCGGGGCTGTTATCCGTCACAGCCAAACAAATACACGCATTGAAGGATTTTATATATTTTTTATACTCTGCATATCGATTAAGCCGGCTTTCCGCAACGGTATATACATCCGCATCTGGTGAGTCTGATGTATTGATATACGAACGCTATGCGCCTCATAGTCATACTCCATCACTGAAACAGCACAGCGCTGTCGGCATACATGAAATATAAATCCTAATCCCATTCGACGACGTGACAGCAAAGCTCAAAATGCACCGCCGATACGCAAGATCTTACCAACCGGGTAAACTCCTCAAGACTGATTTTTCTCACTGCTCCTCGTCTCTTTCAAACAGTGCTTCAACAAAGTCATGCGCATTAAACGGCTGCAAATCCTCTATCTTCTCGCCGACGGTTATTAACTTTACCGGTACTTTGAGCTCGTTGGCTATGGGTATGACTATTCCGCCCTTTGCCGTTGAATCCAGCTTGGTGAGAATTATGCCGGTGATATCGGCGGCTTCATTGAACTCCCTTGCCTGATTCACGGCGTTCTGTCCGGTGGTTGCATCGAGGGCAATAAGAACCTCCAAAGCGCAATCACCCGCCTTGCTGTGGACAATTCTGGATATCTTTGCCAGCTCGCTCATAAGGTTTTTCTTTGTGTGAAGCCTTCCGGCGGTGTCTACTATAACAACATCTACATTTCTTGCCTTGGCGGCGTCCATAGCGTCATACACTACCGCCGCAGGATCGGAGCCTTCGCCATGCTTGATGATGTCCGCGCCCGAGCGGTCGCACCACACCTGAAGCTGGTCAATCGCCGCCGCGCGGAAGGTATCCGCCGCCGCAACAAGTACCTTCTTGCCCTCACCTATAAGCTGATAGGCAAGTTTTCCTATGGATGTGGTCTTGCCGGCGCCGTTGACGCCGATGACAAGTATAACAGACGGCTTTGTTGAAAGATTGATAGGTTCGTCCTCGCCCAGCATCTCGACGATTATCTCCTTGATTGCCGCCTTAACGCCGTCAGTGTCTGTAATTTTTTCCTCTTTAACTTTTGCTCGCAGCTTTTTGACTATCTCCTCCGAGGTTCTTCCGCCGAGGTCGGACATAATAAGCGTCTCTTCAAGCTCGTCATAAAAATCATCGTCTATATTTTTCGAGCCGGAGAACAGGGAGTTCATCCCTCCCATAAAGCTCGACTTGGTCTTTGAAAGTCCGGCTTTCAGCTTATCAAAAAATCCCATTGGGTAACATTCCTTTCTTGGTTAATTCTAATTTTCATCCGAAAATACCACCTGCGAAACGTCCATTTTTAACAGCTTCGAAACGCCCTTTTCCTGCATTGTAACGCCGTAAAGAACGTCAGCTTCCTCCATGGTCCCGCGCCTATGGGTTATAACTATAAATTGCGTGGTGTCGGTAAAGTTGCGAAGATACTGAGCATAGCGGGTGACGTTTATATCATCGAGCGCGGCTTCTATCTCGTCGAGAATGCAAAACGGAGAGGGGCGAAGCTTCAGTATTGCGAAATATATTGCAATCGCCACAAACGACTGCTCACCTCCCGACAAAAGCGAAAGATTTTTTATGACCTTTCCGGGCGGCGCGACGTTTATTTCTATTCCCGATTCCAATACGTTATCCGGATCGGTGAGCTTGAGCTCTGCCTTACCGCCGCCGAAAAGCTCTACGAATATCTGCTTGAAGTTTTCGTTTATCTTCGCAAAGCTGTCACTGAAAATCTCTCTCATGCTACCGGTAAGATCGGATATAAGGCGTTCAAGCTCGGATTTCGATTTTGTAACGTCCGAAAGCTGCCCGCTCAGGAATTTGTATCTTTCCGAAACTTCCTTGTATTCGTCTATCGCGTCGGTGTTTACCGTTCCCAAAGCTCTTATTTTAGATTTAAGCTCGTTAAGGCGCTTGTTTGCCGCAGAAACGTCTTCAAGCTTCTCGGCACTTTCGTATGCCTGAGCAGCCGTCATCGAATAGGCTTCCCAAAGCTGGCTTATTATGCTTTCACTTTCACGGTTGGTGGAATCTATTCTTTCGTTCAGCCGGGATATCTCCGCCGAAACAGTCTCCTTGCGGTCGCTCTTCTGGCGCTGTACCTGCCTTATCTGATTCTCTTTGCGCTCATATTCAAGCGAGGAATCAAGTTCTGATTTTATCCTTGAATTCAGGCTCTGAATAGAAAGTTCTGCATTTTTAACCTCTTCCTCGCGATCTGAAATATTCTCTTTTTCAGCGGAAATCAGAGCGTTAAGCTCATTGATTTTCCGTGCATATTCAGCTACTGACGATCTTGCGGAATCTATACCCCCGTCAAACTGGCTTACTGCAAGCTGTGCCGCCTGTGAATCCTTGGCAAGCTCCACAAGCTTAAGCTTCTTATCCGAAAGTTCGTTTGAAAGCTGTTCTCTTTTCTGCCTTGACTCATTTGAGCGCTGAGAGGCTTTACTGACAAGCTCTTCAAGAACCTCTATCTCAGAATTTACGCTTAACAGCTGAGATTCGCCATCCTTATAAGCCTTGTCGGATGCATCTATAGCGGATAGGCTTGTCTTCATCGCCTTTTCAAGCTCGCTTTCGCGGGCAGAGAGCTGATTTAGCATCAGTTCGGTATTTCTAAGCTCGCCCTCAAAACGGATTTTATCAGATTCCATTTCCTTTATTTCTTCGCGCTCACCGTCAACATCATAGCTCAGCTTTTCAACCTCTGCAGAAAGCGATGCAAGCTTTTCTTTAAGAATCTGATTCTTTGTCTCTATCCGCTTGGCGCTATTCTCTATTGCCGCAATTTCGTTCTTTCTGGTCAGCATTCCGGTTGAGCGCGAGGTGCTTCCGCCTGTGAAAGAACCTCCGGCATTGATAACTTGTCCGTCAAGAGTGATGATTCTGAACTTATAGCCGAATTTTTTGGCAATATTTGCTGCAAGGTCTATGTTCTCAGCTATAACTATCCTGCCTAAAAGTGAAGCTATGATTCCGTTATATTCCGGATCACAACCCACAAGCTCGCTTGCAATGGCAACATAGCCCTCCTGCATATCAAGACCGCTTTCGCGCAGGGTGTTGCCATTTACACTTGTAAGCGGCAAAAATGTCGCCCTGCCGCCGTTAGTCTCCTTTAAAAATCTGATCCCGGCTTTAGCGGATTCCTCATTCTCGACTACTATATTCTGCAAAGCTCCGCCTAAAGCGGTTTCTATTGCAACGCTGTACTGCGGCTCTACAGACACAAGCCCAGCGACTGTTCCTCTGACTCCGCGCAGTCTCGAAGACTTTGAAGCCGATATAACGCTTTTAACGCTGCCAGCATAGCCCTCCATGCTGTTATCCAGATCTATAAGCATCTGACGGCGGGATTTTAGGTTCCGCAGGTTAAGTTCAGCCTCGGAAAACTCGGCGTTGAGCGTCTTCAACTGCTCCGACTTTTTGCTGTAAAGCATGCTGTAGCCGGAAAGCTTGTTGTTTGCACCTGCTATCGATTTTTCTATATCCTTTATGCCATCCTCTATTTCGTGCTTTTGTTTTTCATGCTCGGATATCTGCGGCTTCATGTCTTCAAGAAGAGAATCTATTTCTTCTATTGACTTTTCCGCGTCCGCTCTGGCATTTTTCGAGTTTTCCAGAACGAATTTCAGTTCGGAACGGCGGATGTAAAGTGTATTGAGCTTGTCCGACGAGCCGGAATATTCCAATGAATACTTATTTCCCTCATCAGTAAGAAGTCTAAGCCTCTCTTCAAGCTCAGATATCTGCTTTTCATAGTCGGCGCGGGTGTTATCAATCTCGGCTATTTCACGCTTTTTAGCCTCTATACTCTGCTTTATTTCGGCTTCGGACGCGTTCAGCTCGCCGATTTTGCTCTCCAGTTCCTCTATCTGCTCACCATAGTGTTTAATATTGTTTTTAAAGACAGCAACATCTGCCGCAGCTGTCGCGTTGGACTGAGTAAGCTCGTTTATCTTGGACCTGTATTCCTCCGCCGAAGCTGAACACTGTCTGCGCTTCAGAGCAAGCTCATTTAATTCATCCTCTACGGCTGCAATTTCGTTTGTAAGAAGCTCGTATTCGCCGTTCTGAATCAGCAGCTTGTTGCCGAGCTCAGACAAACTGTCTTTGATCTCAGTGAGCTTGTGCGCCCAGACCGATACCTCAAGCGTCTTCCTCTCCTCGGCAAACACAAGATATTTTTTTGCCTTTTCTGACTGAATCCTTAACGGTTCCACCCTTCCCTCAAGCTCGGAAAGGATGTCCTTCAACCTCAGAATATTGTCTTCAGCGGACGCAAGCTTGCGTTCGGATTCTTCCTTTTTATAGCGGAATTTCGAGATTCCTGCGGCCTCCTCAAAAATTTCGCGGCGCTCATACGACTTTGAGCTGACTATATCCGCTACTCTCCCCTGACCGATTATAGAATATCCGTCTTTTCCAAGACCAGTATCCATAAAAAGCTCCAAAACGTCTTTCAGCCTTACCTGTGCGCCGTTTATGCAGTATTCACTGTCGCCGTTGCGCCAAAGCCTGCGCATAACGCTTACCTGATCTGCCTCGACGTTAAGGGTGCGGTCTTCGTTTGAAATATTTAAAGTGACGCTGGCAAAGCTTACCGGCTTTCTCTTTTCTGTTCCGCCAAATATAACGTCCTCCATTTTGCCACCGCGAAGGGTTTTTGAAGACTGCTCGCCCAAAACCCACTTCACGGCATCGCCAATGTTGGATTTTCCGCTTCCGTTTGGGCCGACAACGGCAGTAAGACCCTTGCCGAATTCCAAAACTATTTTATCGGGAAATGATTTGAAGCCCTGGAGCTCCAAGGATTTTAAATACAACTGTTCTCACCACGCTTTATTATTGTCTTGATATATTGGCATGAGTTCAAGCGGACTAAACTGATTTTTGTCCGGCTTGATGCTTACCTTTATTCCTTTTTTCTTAAAATACTCTATATTTGACCTGTGCTGGCCCAGTGCCTTCGATAGCTCCGCAAATGGTACCGTAAAGGCATACTCCTTTTCATCACTCATGAGCTTTTCCATCTGCAATCTGTATATATAGCTCTCACAAAGCTCACGAAATGCGGGGTGATATATTCCTCCCAACATGTCCCTCTCTACATCGGTTGAAGAATGAAGCCCCAGCTTTATCACTCTTATCCTGGCCTGCGCAAACATCTCCAAAAGCTCTGCGCAGAGCTTAACAGCCTCATCGAACGGATAGGTTTTATATATTCCGGACTGATAAAGCTCGCCAAGCCTTGTATTTTTCAGCACCACTGTCGGATAGATTCTTGCCTCGGCCGGTTCAATGGCAATTAGCTTTTGTGCGGTTTCAATATCTTTTTCAGGCGTCGAACCATAAAGTCCGACCATCATCTGTAAGCCAAGTGTAAATCCGTATTGCTTTACAAGTCTTGCGGCGGCTTGAACGTCGGCGGCGGTGTGACCCCGCTCGTTCAATTCAAGAACATCATCGCACATCGACTGTGCACCGAGCTCTATTGCAGTTACACCAAAGTTCTTTAATATATCCAGTATTTTCGGGGAAATGGCATCCGGTCGCGTGGAGCACCTTATCCCTTTAAAGCCCATTTTTACATACGGCTTTGCGGCTTCAAGAAGCTCAGTCATGTAAAATTGCGGTACAGCCGTAAAGCTGCCTCCGAAAAAGGCTATTTCTGACTGTGTAATATCTATCCCCGATGCAACAGCCTTTTCGCAGACCGCTTTAACGTCTTCGGCGTGCGGAATATCCATCTGCCCAGTTATGGTGTTCTGATTGCAGAAGGAGCATTTATGAGGGCATCCGACATGCGGCACAAATATTGACAAATTCGCATGCCCCATTATATTGCTCCCATAAGCTCAAGCGCTTCTTTAGCCGCCAATTGCTCGGCGTGCTTTTTGGAGCTTGCAATTCCCGTTCCTATGACGTTGGAATTGAGCATTACCTGAACGGTAAACTGCTTGTTGTGCGCAGGGCCGGACTCTGCAACGAGCCTGTATTCCACTGCTTCTTCCGGGTTTTTCTGAATTATTTCCTGCAAAACAGTCTTATAATCGTCATACGCCTTTACAACCGCACTTCTTATATCCTTTGGCATAAACCGCATTATGTGGCGCTTTGCAGCTTCAAATCCGCCGTCTAAGTAGATTGCCGCAATGACGGCCTCGAAAGCGTCAGAAACTATGGAAGGTCTTTGACTGCCGCCGTTTAGCTGCTCTCCCTTGCCGAAAATTATATATTTTCCAAGGTTTATTTCCTTGGCAAAGTTTGCAAGGCTCTTTTCGCAGACAAGGGTGGCTCTGGTTTTGCTCAATTCGCCCTCCGGCAGGTCGGTATACTCCTCAAAAATATGCTCTGATACAACTATTGACAAAACCGAATCGCCCAGAAATTCAAGCCTTTCATTCGATTTATACTGATGCTTGGATTCATTGGCGTATGAAGAATGGGTAAGAGCCTCAAAGAGAAGCTCTTTGTTCTTAAACTCATAGTCTATAAGCTTCTCAAATTCCGCAAGCATTTCCATATGACTTTCGCTTATATACACTCTATATCCTTACCTTTCTTCCGCTTGAGGCCTTGAGGCATTAAGCTCTTCAAGAGCAGATGTTATCTCGCCGATAACGTTCGCCTCTATAAACTCCTTTGCCTGACGAACCGCATTATATATCGCCTTGGCGTTCGATGAGCCGTGAGCTTTTATAACGGGCTTTGCCGTGCCCAAAAGCGGCGCTCCGCCGTATTCTGTATAATCCATCTTCTTTTTGAATGCGTTAATCTTTTTCAGAAGGAACAGTGCACCTATCTTTGAACCCACACCGCTTTTAAACATCCCTTTAAGCTCTGAGGAAAAGAACTTGCCCATCCCCTCAATAGTTTTAAGTATAAGATTTCCGCTGAACCCGTCTGCAACGACTACATCGGCTTCACCCAGCGGCAGATACCTGCCCTCAATGTTTCCTATAAAATTTATGGGTGCGGCGGACAGCTGCTTGTAGGCTTCTGTTTCGAGCTCCCTGCCCTTTGTTGGCTCAGCTCCGATATTCGCAAGCGCAACTTTTGGGGAGTCCACCTTCATGAGCTTGTTCATATACGCAGAACCCATGATTCCGAACTGTGCAAGCATTTCGGGGCGACATTCGGCGTTTGCCCCGACGTCTAAAATCATGCAAGGATCTTGCTTTGTTGGGATGACGGTTGCAAGAGCTGCACGTTTTATTCCCTTTAGGCGTTTTACTATAAAGGTTGCGCCGACTACTAAAGCGCCAGTCGATCCGGCGGAAACAAAAGCGTCTCCCACGCCCTCCTTTAAAAGCTTTAATCCTACTGCCATGGAGCTGTCTGAATATTCCTTTAATATCTTAGTCGGCTCACAGCAAACATCCATCACCTGTGAGGCACCAACTATCTCCAATCCGGATATATCGATGGCGTTTTCCTGTGCGCAGGAGCGTATTCTTTCCTCGTCCCCGGCAAGGGTTATATCCACTCCCAAGCCCGCATGAGCCTGCACAGCGCCCTTGATTATTTCCAAGGGAGCGTTGTCTCCCCCGAAAGCGTCAACTATTATTCGCATATTTTAATTTCCTTTCAAAATTGCCCTGTCAAGGGATATAAGCGCTCTTTTGGCAAGGGCCGAATACTTTTCCTGCTTGTTTCTGATTTTTTGTGGCAGCTCGGGCAGAATTCCCATGTTGCTTCCCATCGGCTGAAATCCCGAAGGCGAGCCGATTTCGACATATTCGGCAAGAGCCCCCGTCATGGTGTCATTCGGCAAGGTTATCTCGCTGAGTCCCAAAAGCCGCCTTGCAAGGCTCAGTCCTGCATATATTCCGCTTGCGGCTGACTCGATATATCCCTCAACGCCGGTCATCTGACCTGCAAAATATATCCGTGGATCTCTCTTTAAGCAGAAGTGCCTGTCCAAAAGTCCGGGAGAGTTGAGGTATGTATTGCGGTGCATGACTCCATAACGCACAAACTCTGCGTTTTCAAGGCCCGGTATGAGTGAGAACACCCGCTTCTGCTCTCCGAATTTAAGGTTTGTCTGGAAGCCGACAAGGTTATAAAGAGTTCCCGCATTATTCTCTTTTCTCAGCTGGACTACCGCGTAGGGCCGCCTGCCGGTTCTGGGATCGGTGAGACCCACCGGCTTTAACGGGCCGAAGCGCATTGTATTCTCTCCTCGCCGGGCAAGAGCTTCTATCGGCATGCAGCCCTCATAGACTTTGTAATCCTTCGAGACCTCAAGCTCGAATTCATGAAGAGGCGCAGTCTCGGCGGTCACAAGCTCGTTATAAAATCGCAGATACTCGTCCTTATCCATCGGGCAGTTGAGATAATCAGCTTCCCCTCTGCCGTACCGCGAAGCACCGAACACAAGCGAATTATCAAGACTTTCGGCAGTGACTATCGGCGCGGCAGCATCATGAAAATAGAGATAATCGGTGCCGATAAGCTCTTGTATGCTCTTTGACAGCGGCTCGCTTGTTAAGGGACCTGTGGCAATAATCAAATATCCTTTGGGAATTTCCGTGACCTCGCCGCTGATCACGGTAATGTTGGGATGGGAGTTGATTTTTTCGGTGACGAAATCCGAAAAATCCTCCCTTGCAACCGCCAATGCCCCGCCCGCTGCGACCTTTGTAGCCTCTGCGGCAAGCATTGTAAGCGAACCTAAGCGGCGCATTTCTTCCTTTAACAGCCCCGCTGCGGACTCTATTCTTTCCGCCTTTAAAGAGTTTGAGCATACCAGCTCAGCGTATCCCCTATATTTATGCGCGGGAGTGAACTTTTCCGGCTTCATCTCGCAAAGCTCGACGTTGATTCCGGCGTTTGCAAGCTGCCATGCCGCTTCGCATCCGGCCAAGCCAGCGCCTATTACCTTAACTGTCATATCAGCTCAAATCCTTTTCGTAGCCGCAGTCCTTCTTGTAACATATCAGTTTGCCGTTTGAGCCGCCCTTTTTGAAGAGGGTCGAACCGCACTTAGGGCAGATTTCCTCCGTCGGAGTGTCCCATGTCATAAAACCGCACTTGGGATTATCCTCACAGCCGAAATATTTTTTCCCCTTCTGGGTTTTCTTTTGAAGGACCGTTTTTCCGCAATACGGGCATTTTCCGGGAGTTTCGGTTACAAGCCGTTTTGTGTTGCGGCACTCCGGGAAACCGGAGCAGGCTAAGAATTTGCCGTATTTGCCGAGCTTTATAACCATCGGCTTGCCACACATCTCGCAGATTATATCCGTCTTTTCGTCCGGAACCTTTACCCTTTTACCCTCCAAATTTTTCTCGGCCTGCTGCAAAGATTTTTCAAAATCCTTGTAGAAGTCGGCAAGAGTATCTCTCCAGTCGCACTTGCCAAGCTCGATATCGTCAAGCTGAGATTCCATCTCGGCAGTGAATTTAAGATCTACGATTTTTTTGAAGTTATCCTTCATCAACTCAGTCGTGACAATGCCAAGCGAGGTAGGCTTAAGCTGTTTGCCCTCTCTTTCGACATAGGAGCGCTGCAAAATTGTGGTTATGGTTGAGGCATATGTGGAAGGGCGGGCTATGCCGTATTCCTTGAACGCCTTTATAAGCGTTGCTTCGGTATATCTTGCCGGAGGCTGGGTGAAGTGCTGCAAGCCGTCCAGCGATTTAAGATTGAGGATATCCCCCTTTGATATCGGCGGGAGCATGCTTGCTTTCTCGGAATCATCCCTGGTCTCTTCATACAATGCTGAAAATCCGTCAAACTTTATACTGAAGCCGGAAGCCTTGAATACGCAGCCGTTCGCTTCTATAGCGGCGTTGGTTGTGTTCATGATGCAGTCTGCCATCTGGCTGGCTATAAAGCGCGACCATATCAGCTTATAAAGCTTATACTGATCGTTTGAAAGCGAAGCCCTGGCTTTTTCCGGTGTTAAATCGGCCATTGTGGGGCGGATAGCTTCATGCGCATCCTGAACATTGGTATCTTTTGACTTATAGACTCTCGGCTTTGGCGGCAGATAGTTTTCTCCGTAGGTGCTGCTAATAAATTGCGCGGCGGCAGTCTTCGCCTCGTCAGATATCCTGAGCGAATCGGTCCTCATGTAGGTTATAAGACCAACCGCTCCTATATCGGGAAGCTCAACTCCCTCGTAAAGCTCCTGTGCAACGCTCATTGTCTTTCTTGAGTTGAAGCCAAGACGCGAGGAAGCCTCCTGCAGCAGTGTAGGAGTGGAGAAAGGTGCAGCAGGGGTTTTTGTCCTTGTGCCGTTTCTGACCGACGACACCACAAACTGTGCGCCGTTAAGTCTTTCAAGAATAGCATCTGCATTTGCCTTGTTATTTAGCTCCGGCTTTTCACCGTCAACCGTGTAAAGCTTTGCAACAAAAATCTTTTTAGAGCTTGCCGCTGTAAGTTTGGCCTCGACAGACCAGTATTCCACCGGCACAAAACCGTTTATCTCGTTTTCTCTATCTACTATCATTCTCACCGCAACAGACTGAACTCTGCCCGCAGAAAGGCCCTTTCTTACCTTCTTCCAAAGAAAGGGTGAAAGCTTATAACCCACAATTCTGTCCAATATCCGCCTTGCCTGCTGGGCGTTTACTATGTTCATATCTATACATCTGGGCGCAGCTATACCTGACTCGACGCCTGTTTTGGTTATCTCGTTGAAGGTTATGCGGTTCTTCTGCGACAGGTCTAAGCCCAGAATCGTTGCAAGATGCCAAGAAATAGCCTCTCCCTCGCGGTCGGGGTCGGTTGCAAAATACACGTGCTCAGACTTTTTGGCAAGCCTTTTAATGTCTTTTATGATGTTTTCCTTGCCAGCTATATCCACATAAGTTGGCTCGAAGCCGTGCTCAACATCCACCGCAAGCTTAGATTTTGGCAGGTCACGGACGTGACCGATGCAGGCGACTACATTATAACCGTCGCCCAGAGTTCTTTTTACCGTATGGATTTTTGTGGGCGACTCAACAATAATAAGATCTGACATTAAACTAATCTTCCTTATAACGCTATATTGTATATCTGTTTCCGGAAACCGACTTGATAAAGCCCCCAAGCTCCAGCTCTGTCAGCAGGGTTTCTATATCCTCCGTCCAGTCGGACAATGAAGCTATATCGTCAAAATGGACAGTGCCGTTGCCGGAAATAAATTCTATTATTTTCTTCTTTTCATCGGACATACCATCCGTATTGATATTTTTAACTTCCGCCATGATTGGTTTCTCATCGCCGTCATGTTTGGGCGGCTTGGACTTTTCCGGCGGCTCATTCTTTTCTTCAGATAATACACTTTCAAAGACTTTCTGCCTTAAAACAGCGGAATTACGGTTCAGTTTGTCTGAATAAACAGTGTAATATTCGCGCAGAACATCGCTTGAATCAAACACCGATATCGCACCGTCTCTTATAAGGCTTGCAACGCCGGAGTATTCATTGTTAAAAATATCATGTGGGGGAATGCAAAAAATATCCCTGTTCTGCTCGAGTGCGAATGAAGCTGTGCTAAGCGTGCCGCTGCTTTCGCCAGCCTGCGTTATCAGCGTACCCATTGAAATGCCGGAAAGAATTCTGTTCCTTGCCTGAAAGCTCAGTGAGGACGGCTGGTTGTCCGGGAAAAATTCGCTTATGACAACTCCGTTTCTGGCGACAGTTCTTTTTATCGCCGCGCTGTCCTTCGGATAATCATAAAGTAGCCCGCACGGAATCACCGAGCACACCTTGCCGCCAGCTTTAACGGCAGACTCAAGCGAGACTGTGTCAAGTCCGACGGCGTTTCCGCTTGCTATTACTATTCCCGAATCAGCAAGCTCTGCGCTTATGCGCCGGGTAACCCCTACATAATACTCACTCGGATTGCGAGAGCCAACACAGGTCAGAACTACAGATTCGTTGATTATTCCTATATTTCCCACAGCAAACAAAACCGACGGCGGATTGTAGATTTCCTTGAGTTTTTTAGGAAATTTATCGTCTCCGAAGCAGTATATATTTATGTGCTTATTCCTGCAATATTCAATAAGCTTTACAGCCTGCTCTATCCGTGCGCTTTTGACACTTCTCAGGTCCTGCGGCATAACGGAGTTCATGTTGCCGCGGCTTATATCCTCATAAGCCTCTTTAACGCTTCCGTAATGCGATAATTTGTTCCACTTGCTGGGATTCGCCGGGCCGAACGCTATAGTCAGCCAGAGCCAGTAAATCAAATCTGAATCCATGTTTCAATTCTTTGTCAGCTCCCAAAGGAATATTCCGGCCGCTGAGGCGGCATTGAGGGAGTTGATATTTCCCTTCATTTTAATAGTTATGCACTTATCGCAGGCTGATATCTCTCCTTGTGAAAGCCCAGAGCCCTCGTTTCCTATGACTACCGCGCAGGAAGGCTCAAATTCTGTCTCCCTAAGGCTTTGAGCGTTTTGGTCTATGACAGAAGCATAGGTTGCAACTCCCCTGCCTCTCATCAGGCCGATAACTTCTTCAAAGCTTTTGCCGCACTCAAACGGCACACGAAACATCGAGCCCATGGTCGAACGAACGGTTTTGGGGTTATATATATCGCAACAGCCACAGAGATACACGCCCGCCAAGCCCACGGCATCGGCTGCCCTTATTATGGTTCCGACATTTCCGGGGTCCTGCAGGCCGGCGAGAATCAAAAACTTTGCGCTGTCTTTTATTTTATCAGGCATAGGATTTTTGTCAAGAGTCTTTGCGCAGAGGAATATCCCCTGCGAGCCTTTTGTGTCGCTAAGCTTATCCGCAAGCGCCGCCGGAATCTTATAAAGCCTTTCACCAAGAGCCGAAGCAAGCTTATCCACGGCTTCGGAATATTTCACAGCGGCCTCATCGGTGACAAAACCGTAAACAATCTCCACGCCTTCTGAAGCGGCGTCAGCAGCTATTCTTGCACCCTCTATGACAAACCTTTTATGCTCCGAACGACTCCTTTTCTTGTCTCTGAGCGATATATATTCCTTGATTAATGTGTTTTCCCTGCTTGTTATTTCATTCATAGCTATTCACCGTTAAAATATTAATAAAACACGCCCGGTTGAGAGCGTGTTTTAGTTTCGTCAGTTAAGAGCTGCCTTTGCTTTCTCGGTGATTGCGGTAAAGCCGGCGGGATCGCTGATAGCGATTTCGGAAAGCATCTTTCTGTTCAGCGTGACTCCAGCTTTTTTAAGACCGTTCATCAGGGTGGAATAGTTCATTCCGTTTGCCTTTGCGGCGGCGGAAATTCTTGCAATCCAAAGCTGACGGAATTCGCGCTTTTTCTGCTTTCTTCCGATATAAGCATAGTTGCCGGACTTCATAACAGCCTGCTTAGCCATCTTGAAGTGCTTGCTCTTTGAACCCCAGTAGCCCTTTGCGAGCTTAAGAGTTTTGTTTCTTCTCTTGCGAGTCATCATTGCTCCCTTAACACGAGCCATAATTAATTACCTCCGTTATTTAATTCTGTAAGTCCTTACAACCCGCGATTTATTTGTAAGGGATAGTTTTTCTGAGTGCTTCGATATTTGCGCTTGAAGCGTAGGCGGTTCCTCTTGCGATTCTCTTTGCCTTGTGATCCTTGGAAACAAGACGATGTCTCTTATAAGCGTGCTGGAACTTGACCTTGCCGGTTCCGGTAAGCGAGAAGCGCTTCTTTGTTCCGGAGTGAGTCTTTACCTTGATCTTTGCCATTAGTTTATCCTCCTTAATTTATTACGATATTATTTGGACGGCTTGGGAGAAACCATTAAAACTATGTTTCTGCCCTCAACCTTGCTGTGATTATCAAATACGCCGTATTCAGCAATCACCTGCTTGAACTCTTCAAGCAGCTTATCACTCAGTTCGGAATGAAGCGCAACGCCCTTGCGGAACTGAAGTCTTATTGAAACCTTTACCTTGTTGCCGTCCTTCAAGAACCTGATTGCCTGATTCGCCTTGGTATTAAAATCGTTTGAATCGATTTTCGAAGTCATTCTTACTTCCTTGATTTCAACTACCTTTTGGTTCTTTCTGGCTTCCTTTTCTCTCTTCGTCTGCTCGAAACAGTACTTGCCGTAATCCATTATCTTGCAGACGGGCGGATTAGCCGTCGGAGCTATTTTTACAAGGTCCAGATCCTTGGATACCGCCAACTGAAGTGCTTCCTTCGACGAAACTATTCCGAGCTGAGAACCATCGGAATCGATAAGACGAACCTGTGCGTCCCGAATTTCTTCATTGATCTGATGAGCTAAGTTGCTAATGGCGCAACACCTCCAAAAAATATTAAAAGAGCGCAAACCAATGTTTACGCTCATAAAATCACAACGCGGCCATAGCAATGCTCGCCACGATAATAACCCTATTGACCTCTTCACTTAAAGCGCTTGAGGTGAGAACGTAAACGTTACTGCTTTCTTTACGAGTGGTATTATACACCACCGCCGAAGGATTGTCAATAGTTTTTTGAAATTTTTTATTCTTTTCGGATTATCACGGCGAACCGAGCATATACCTTAACAGTCCGGAGTCCTTCTTTGAGTCTGCAAGCTCCTCCATATTCCTATACAGCTCGTTCTTATATTCCTCGTCGTTATGCCCCGTCTCTATAAGCTGCTTTTCCGCTACCTTCAGCATTCGTTCGCGAAATTCTTTATCCGGCTCGACAAGCTCAGCAAAATACTTGCCGTCATCCGGAAAGGATGTTCCTATTCCCGGGTACACTATATAATTTCCGCTGAAGCAGCCTTCATCAAGGCTGATGACGGGGTAGTCAAAGCAATATACCTGCCGCTGTGAAGCATCCATGCAGAAGCACCCACCCGCTTCATAGGTGCGGTATTGCCTTGGAGTGTTCTCGTCGCCGTCATCCGGCAATACAAATGTCGTCGGCTGGAGTGAATACACAAACTGCACCGCCGCCGGATCCAGCGATTCTGGCACACTATCCTCCGGGAAGGGGGTGTCCTCATCAAGGCTAAATTTCTGAATCGCGTAATCATATGATGTTACAAGCACATAGCCGCCCTTGTCGAAGAAGAAACAGTATCCGACAAAGCTGTCCTGCCAGTTGACAACCTTCGCATAATCGACTATCTGACGGTCATCGTCATAGCAGTTCATATGCGCCTGAGCTATGTATGCACAGTCGGAAAAAACATTTCTTTGTACCTCATCCCTGCGGGACTTTTCGATGCTATTGTAGATTTTATCTCCAAAAATATATGCTAACGGCAAGAACGAAGCTATAAGCAATATAACCACCAAAACCGTGAGGATCTTCAGCCACTTCCGCTCTGATTTAGTCATGCTTTACACCTCCGCAGCCATAGGATCGAATTCTACGCCGAGCGTTGTCAATGCTTCATCCCTCTTTGCAGCAAAGTCGTATGAGCAGTTCTCAAAAATATCATAGCACACATGATTTCGCTGCCTTCCGAAGTTAAATCTGTTTCCTATCATCTCGCGCAAAATCAATATGTTTAAGACAATTATCGGTATTGCAGCGATGACCGTTATTACAACAAGGACGGTCAGCCATCTGCGTTCGGATTTTGTCATATTCTCACCTACTTGGATTTATGAAAAAAGTACGGCATCATATAAATTTCTGGCTAGTGCATTAAGCTCTATTCCGTTATTTCCATATCCATCATTTACAATAAATCTTGTAAATGTCAAATACTCTATATAGCCATAGGCTACATAGAAATGATCATTCACAAGACCAGCATCAGGGCTGGACGATGTAGATATAATGACCGAATAATCTGTCGCTATCGACTGCCTGATGTCCGCTATCGACTGTTGGTTATAATTGTTTCCGTTAAGCCATTTTATGCTGCCCGTTATAGACGAACCGATGTCTGTAAGAAAATTGTTCAAGCCTTTATATCCGAAAACAGTGCCATAAACCATGTCGTACGCCGACATTCCTTCATCCTCATATGATCTTCCGACAATATAATTGTTATTAAGCAAATATTCTATAATACCCTGGCACGGAATGCTGTAAGGTGAGAATACATAGCTGGGTATACTTAGTCCTTTGTAGCAATACAAGTAATACAGCACTATGGAGCTGGCTATAGGACCGCACTCGTAGCTACCATAATTATAATAACACATCAGGAATGTTTGTCAATACAAGAATAAAAATTTTCTAAAAATATCGTTGAAAATCAATTTAAGGATATTTACACTTTTCAAGCAAAAGCCTTATATCCTCGCTCAGAGTTTCCTCATACCCCTTTTCAAGAATAACTTTCGCCCTTTCCGCATCGTCAAGCGAAATATACGCCTGCGCCGCCCCAATATATGCTTCCGGGCGTGAGGGGTCTATCTCCATGGCTATCTTAAAGGATGTTGCGGCGGCGTCATAGCACTCACCGCTTAGAAGAGCGGAGCCGGCAGAATAGTATTCCTCCCATCCGGGAAGATAGTCATCCTTGCCGGCATGAGGAAAAAGCTGCCACACCTGAATCAACACCAGCACAGCAACGGCAATCAGGCACCAAATAACGGCGGATTTTTTCACCATGTACTTTCGGTTTCTCATGTCAGCCCGACCTCGATCCCCTGCGCAAGGGTATAAGAATAGATATAGCAGGACTTCACCGGCTTGTCAAGCAGAATATCAAACGCCGCCTTATAAAGCGAAAGCTGTGCAGAATATCTTTCGCTCAGTTCTTCAACCCTTGACACCCTGTCGGTTTTATAGTCAACGATAACATATCCGTCCGGCTCTTCAAATATGCAGTCAGCTATACCCTGAAGCATGCCGTCGGTTCCGGCATACATCTGCTCCAGCTCTTTGCCGAGCGAAATATCGCTGAATCTGACAATAAAGCTTTTTTCCCGCATTACCTGTACACTTTTTTGCATCCTTTTGTATATTTCGCCGTTAAAAAACGCCTTAAGGCTTTTTCTGTCGACAGACGAAGCCTCGGATGCTGTAAATATCCCAGCCGATTCAAGCCTTGTTATCTCGTTATCAAGATCCGCAGCTGCGGAAGAATAATCCGCAAGCTGCATGAATCTGTGCATAACCGTTCCTTTCTGCGCGGCGGTAAGCTCGCCAACGGTATCGTCGAGTTTGGGAACCTTCGGGAAGAAACTAAGAGGATCTTCGTTTACAAGCTCTGACACCGAAACCTTTGCTTCACGTTGGCAAAGAGCGGAATCATTATGATATGCAAAGCTTTTAAGGACCCGGCCGATAAGTTGATCATCCGCCACCGGCTCGGGCGATTCATCCTCAGTCAGTGCCGATCCTGACGGCGGCAGCGGGCGGCTCACACATATCAAGGGTGAAAGCTCCGGCGGGTCGCAGTAGGCGGACTTCGGCATAAGCTCTCTTAAGATATCCATCTGCGGATGTTTCATAAGCGCCATTATCATCCAATCCTGGGCGCAAACAGCCCGTTTTGTGAGCGACGGCGGCACTATATGCCCCGTAACTTCGGAAGCATAATCGGCGGCGCGCTGAGCGGTGTTATCATTTATGCTGAGAACCACAAACAGCTTTTCTTTTGCCCTTGTGCAGGCGACATACAGCAGCCTGAGTTCCTCAGACAAAAGCTCGGATACGTTCTTTTCTGCAATATAATCCCAGAAAATCGTCGAGTGCTTTGTTAAGGTCTTATAGTCAAGGAAACAAAGCCCAGCGCCATAATAAGAGTTCAGCATAAGCTTTGAGTTGATATCGCTCTTATTAAATTTTTTCGAAAGCTGGCATACGAACACAAAAGGATATTCCAATCCCTTGGACTTGTGAATCGTCTTAACGTTTACGGCGTCCTCCGACTCGGTTACAATAAGAGCCTCGGCAAAATCTCCCCCGCTCCTAGTTATATATTCTATATAGCGGAGAAAGCCTGCAACGCCGTCGTTCGAGGAGTCTTCGTAGCTCTTTGCATACTCAAGCAGAAGATAAAGGTTTGCACACTTTTGCTTGGCGTCCTCATAGGCTGCAGCCATGGCAAATATATCCGTTATATCGTATACTTTCTTGATAAACCGGGTCAACGGCAGCCGTGCCGAATATATCCTTAGCCTTTTTATAAGCTCAACTGCCCGACGGCATTTTTTGCACAGAGCGCCGGCGCTTTCATCCCGAGACAGTGTAAGCATATTTTTATAAAGACGTGATTTGCGGTTGCAAAGCTTTACTTCTGAGATATCATCATCCGAAAAGTCCATTATCGGGCTGAGCATTACGCTGGCAAGCTCGATATCCCTCATTGGGCTGACAGTCACTGCAAGAAGATTCAGCATAAGAGATATTTCCCGCGAGCCAAGATAGCCGGAAAGCCCGCTTGAAAGCACCTTAAGTCCTTCGGAAGAAAAGGCCTGCTCAAGCATATCAGAGGAGACATTGTTCCGCGTAAGAACGCAGAAATCGCCCGGCCTGCATGGGCGCTGAACGCCGTCATCGGTCACAGGTGTCCTGTCATTTATCATTCTTCGGATTTTCCTTGCTATGGCGCTGAACTCGTCTGGAATTTCGCCGTTTTCATCGTCATCAGAGGTATTTATAGCTATAATTTCGCAGGGGGCATTTTCTCCAGTGTAATCCGCGCCCAAAACAAGCTCCTCGGGGCCGGCATAGCTTACCTCGCCCAACTCACGGGTCATCAATGATGAAAATATGTAATTTGAGAAATCAAGCACACTTGCCCGGCTTCTGAAATTTCTGGTAAGAAGTATCTCGCGAACGGGGCTTTCCGGGCTTTGACCCTGTGCCCTTGTGTTCATGAATATCGCGGGGTTAGCCTGGCGGAAGCGGTATATCGCCTGCTTTACGTCGCCCACGCAGAAAACGTTCGAGCCTATTTCAGACATATCCTTGTTGTTTGAAATTGCCTTGAAAATAACCTCCTGAAGATTGTTAACGTCCTGAAACTCGTCTATCAGTATCATACCGTATCGGCGGGAGCGGATAATCTCTTCAGCGAGCGGAGTCCTTGTAAGCCTGCCTTCGCCGTCACAGGAGACAAGCAGCTTGACGGTTAAAAGCTCGGTATCGGCAAAATCAACCGCATTGCGCTCGAGCTTTATGCCCATAACCTCGTCCTCAAGCTCGTCAGTAAGTCTTACAAGCCGGGAAAAGCATTCCTTTACAAGCTGTGAGTCCGCAAGAACGTCTGAGCGCGAATACTTGAAGCATTCACCTATATCCAACGCTTTCTTTTTAAGGCGGGAGTCACAGCTTTTTGCGGCTTCATAGGCAGCGCTTTCCTCCTCACCGGAGCTTTGCTTTTCCGCCTTTGTCTGTCTTGCTCCTTTAAGGTCGGTCCACGAAATGCCTTGAAACAGCTCGCGGCAGGCATTATAATCCATTTTCGACGGCGCGTCTGCAAGAATGTCCGCGTATTCGCAGTCCTTATAGAAAATCTCCTTGGCAGAAGAATGATATTTAAGGGCGTCTGCGCATTCCCTGAGCCGCATGGCTATGCTTTTAAGAGCCATGCACTCACCGGCAGCTCGCTTGGATAAGTCCGTAAAAATCCCATCAGCGGCGGAGCCGTCCCCGAGTGAGGCTATCACTCTATCCGTCCAGATTTTTCTGAATGGAAGAGAGCGAAGAAATTTATACAGCCGAAGAACTATCTTACGCAGTTCAGAATCGTTCTCGCGGCAGAAATAGGAAACAAGCTCTTCAGTTTCTTTAGGACGTTGAGCGAAAGCTCTTTCCATAACAGCTTCAAGGGCGCGATCTGTCGTCATCTTGGACTCGGTTTCCTCCATTATTCTAATGCCGCTCTGAAAATCGGTTGAGGAAAGGTTATTTCTAAGCATATCAAAGCAGAAGGAATTTATAGTGCAAATATCGGCAAGCCTTATCAGCGACTGCTGCTTTTGCAGCCACACATTGTCCGGCGAGTGCTCCACAGCGTTTTCAAATGCAGAAGAAAGCTTCTGACGCATCTGCGAGGCAGCGTCGTTCGTAAATGTCACGGCAAGCAACGAATCAGCGGGAATCTTAAGCCTTTCATCGCTAAGAAGCCTTATTGTGCGCTCTATCAGAACCGCAGTTTTTCCGCTTCCTGCGGCGGCAGAAACTATAACCGGGCAGCCATAGGCTTCTATAGCTTCAAGCTGTTCACTTGTCCATTCAGGCATTGTCGCTTCCCTCCCGGTCATTGATTTCGCTTCTGAGCTTATCGGCATCCGATAAGCTTATAAGCTTATATTTATACTTTCGCCTGTCACAGACGGAGGAATAATCGCAATATGTGCATGCAAGATGCTTCGGATCCCTTCCGCACGGTATTGGAGAAATCTTGCCCATTATGAGTCCGGCGCCGAACTCGCGAACCTTGTTAAGAGCAAAATCCTCGAGCAGCTTAAAGCTTTTTTCGGATATCAGGGATGAATATTTTGAATAGCTGCCGTCCTTATTCCTAGAAACCGGGGCATAAAAGCCGGTGAAGCCGGAATCCATAGCTTCAATTGAGCTGTCGTTCTCGACAAGCAGCCCGGATCGCTTCAGCTGGGAAGCGCACCTTCTCAGCCGCGCCGTTGAATCCTCGGAAATCGGAGAATACCCGGGAACGGCCGTTTCAGAGCAATCAAGAAATCCGGCCTTCATATAAAGTATTCCAGCCGGTGCAAAACCTTTAAAGTCGGAATCTCCGCCCTGGGTCAGAGCGACCATGTACAAAAGCATCTGAAGATTCAGACCATTATACAAATCCTCAAATTTCAGTTCTTTGGGACCTGTTTTGTAATCGACTATTCTTATATAGCGAGCACCATCCGGGGATGTATATGTATCCACCCTGTCAACAATTCCACGGATATTAATCTTAAGTTCACCGGTGACAGGAACGCTAAGGACGCTTGATCCGTCCTGACGAGAAAGGTTGTATTCATAATGAACCGGGCGGAACTTTGAAACCTTATATTCCTCTCTTATGTTCACGAGAATTTCAAAGCAGGCCTTAGAAAGGCGGGCATAATCGGCCCTGAAAACTGCGGTCTTGCCGAAATCGCCGCCCAAGGCTTCCTGCTTATAGCGGTCCAAAAGCTCGGATATTTCAGCCTCAAGCTCGGAATCGGAGGCTTTTTCAAAATCCGTGCCCCAATGCTCCAAAGCCATCTGAAAAACATAATGCATAACGTTTCCCCTGTTAGCGGGGTCTATTGCCATTGGGGAAATCTTTTTAATGCCAAGACCATAGCATATAAAATATTCAAAATTGCATTTATTGTAAACGTCAATCCTGCTGGCGGTTATATTTATGTCTCCGGGTGCGAACAGCCGCCTTGCCACCTGCGGCGAAAGCTGCCTTAACACATCGGTTTCGCCCTTTTGCGACCTTTCAAGCCGCAATGAATACTCCGGTATCCGCATAAGGGCCCGCCTTATCGACTCAAGCTCGCTGGGGCTTCCGTTTCTTTCAACCGCAAGCCTGTAATAAGCTGCTGCCGGAGTTGAAGAGTACAGTTCACTTGGCAAGCTATGTGCCTTTACAGGATTTATGCCTAACATAGAAATCAGCTTTTTAACGTAAATTGACGGCCTAAGAATCTTGCCAGTGGGGTCAGATTCTGAATAGGTTATGTAAAGCCTTTTACCTGCACAGGTTAACGCACGGAAGCAATCAAAGTTTTCCGAGTTCATGCGTTCAAGATCTCCCATTTCAAGATTTACCCCAACCGCCTCCATGGCAGCGGAATCCTTGCCGCTGAAAATTCCGGTCTTTTTGGAGTCAAGCGGGAATCTGGTATCGTTTACGCCGATAACAAATGCCGTTTTGGGCGAGGATATTACCGACCTTGCCGCATCATAAACCCTCACACACGATAGCTTTTGCGGTGGGTTGGATATTGAAGCTGCGGAGAGCATCAGCCTTAACAGATCTCCGAATTCCTTAAGGCTCAACGGAGCGCTGCCAACGGTTGAGTACACAGCCGCAACCGCCGACATGAGCGCATTCCAAAGCTGCTTGAAGGCTCTTGCAGCTTCAAGCTTATCATCCGGGTCGGTGAAATCATTTATTATCTGAGCCGCATTCTTTGCAAGACCGCAGCTGTCTATGTATTTGTTAAAAGCCGTGCAAACCGCTTTTGCCTCAGACAGGGAGCTTTCCTCTTTAAGCGCTTCAAGCGGCCGGATAAGCCTGTTTCTGATTTCATTCACGGCCTCGAGTGAAGCATCCTGCGCGGAAGCTGTAAAATCCGAGAGCCACATTTCGCCCTCAACGTTCCAGCGTACGCAGTAATCCTCGATTATTGAGATTTCCTCCTCGGAATATCCGGAAAACGGCGAGCGCATAAGCTTTAATAGCCTTTCGGTGGACGGTCTGCGAGCCGAAGCAGCTTCAACAGCCGCAAGTGCAAAAATTATAACCGACATATCCGCCGCGCGTTGTTTGCAGTCAATATAATACGGAATGTCGAACCGCTCGAAGGCTGATTCAAGAGCCGTCTGATAGCACGACATATCTCTGGTTACAACCGCAATGTCGTTATATTCACAGCCTTCCTCGATGACAAGGCGCCTTATTTCCGCTGCTACAAAATCCGCCTCCTCATAAACTGCAGGAGCGGATACTATTTTAACGCTTCCGTCGTTTATGCAGATCCTTCTTTTTTCCCTGCCCGACAAAACTTCCTGTAAATATTCAAGGCCGCGCGGCTTTAAAGCTTCACGACAGCCGGAAAACAGTATTCTGCTGTTGCTTTGAGTTGCCAGCAGCACTAACTTCTGCTGGGTCATATGCGCAACAGTATATGGTGAGGCTGCATATGGCTTGAAATCGGAGGGAATGGTAACAGAAACTGTAACAGAGCGTGCGGTCCTCACCGCCTCCGCCAGGAGCTCCAACTCATCATGAGAATAGCTGTCGAACCTGTCTACATAAACATACTTATCCTCAAAATAACCTGATTTTCCGCAAAGTAAGGAGCCGAGTGACACTATTGAGCTTTCGTCACGCAGGAAATGCTCTGAAAGGGTGGCGTTATAGGCTTCATATATATCCGCAACATCTTCCAGTTTCAAGCCAAGGCTTCCACCGAGCTTCTCTGCGCAGATCCTTAAATCATCTACCGAAAGCTGCGAGCGGATTATGGAATCGATTATGCTCTCAATTTCAGGGATGAAAGCCGGTCTTTCAAGCGTTCGTGCAAGCATTCTGAGCTTTTTTGAGGATTTAACTTTTTTGAGGGCAAGATATATTACGGCCGTTCGTTCCTCCGGCCTGGCAAGAGTTCCCTTGTCTGTACCGTATTCCGAAATCAGATCCTCTGAAAGCTTTTTGAAGCTTTTAACGCTTACCATATTAAATTCGCGGGCGCCAAGTGCGGAATACAGTATCTTATCAAACTCAAACGAGAATTGATCAGGCACTATGCAGAGCACCTGCATACCGCTGCTTATAAGCTCGCTTATCTCGCGGGAATACATGTTCAGTTTTTCATCAGGCGAGCCGCCCGTTACAAGTCTTAGCATAGCCGATTCTCCAAATCTGTTTTTATATATTTTACACCTTTATTCCGGCTAAGTCAATCACCGGTGAAGGCAATTCAGTCCGTTCAGCTTGGAACGGAGCTTTTCGAAAAGTTCAAGCAGCGCAAGCTTGTATTTTATTTTTTCCGGATTTTTTACTACTACAAGCTCTTCATTACTAAAACAGCCCAGCTCTTCAATATTTGCAGCGCAGGATGTACATAACGAGGGATACAACACGCACCACCAATTTTTCCCTTCCGCCCTCCCTATTCTTATGCAAAGCGCGCTATATATGCCCTGCGGCAGAGTGAAGCCTTCATATTCGCGGCGGTCCACAAGTGCCCTTTCATAGCTTACACTTACCCCAGCGTCACAACCGTTTGCAAGAAGAGTATTGAGCGAAACTCTTTCTATATCTTCTATATGCTCGGTAATAGCCTCTTCTGCCTCTTGCTTAGAACAGCATCCGCCGGCAATGGCGTTGACGTACTCAAGGACCTCATCCCTCACCTTGAGCTTTATTTTCTGAGAATACACACTGTCAGAATCCGCAACTACATGAAGTCTTATAAGCTTATCGGTCATTCTTTCGAAGCCGGATATATCCCAGATCAGGCTTGCCGACAGACATACTGCCAAAGCTATAGAAAATGAAACAATTATTTTTTTCATGATATCATATCCTTTCAGATATGATGATTGGCATATTTTTCCTTAAATATGCAACAGACAGCGAGAAAACACGCTGCCTGTTAGTTCACTTCTTAAAAACAGATATCTTTTCAAAGCCGTTTCTTAGCTGATCGTGAATCCTGAACGCACGGTGCGTTCCCCTTGCCACGCAGCCTATAGGATCCTGCGCGCAATGGCACTTTATGCCGGTTTCGCGGGTAATATATGTATCGAGGCCCTTTATTAGCGCGCCTCCGCCGGTAAGGATAATCCCGCTTTCATATATATCGCCTATGAGTTCAGGCGGGGTGTGCTCGAACACAGCCGTTACCGCCTCTACTATGGTATTGATATCATTCTGAATGGCGCGGCAGATGTCAAACTCGCTCACCGGAGCTGAGCCCGGCATTCCGTTTATCAGGCTTCTTCCCTTAACCCGCCCGATAGTTTCCGCCGACGGCTCAATAACGTTGGCGTAGTTGATTTTCAGCTCTTCTGCCGACCTCTCTCCTATAAGAAGCTTATAGTTTTCGGAATAATATCTTACAATAGCGGTGTCCAAAACATTTCCTGCACATTTTACCGAGTTTGAAGCCACTACTCCGCCCAAAGAAGTGACGGCGACATCGGTGGTGCCCCCTCCGATGTCAACAACCATATTTCCATATGGCTTTAAAATATCCGCTCCGGCCCCCAAAAGCGCAGCCACAGGCTCTTCTATAAGATACACGGTTCTTGCGCCGGCAGAGACTGCGCTTTCAACGACTGCTCGCCGTTCAACCTCTGTTATTTCGGACGGAACGCACATAACTATTCTAGGGTTGATAAGCCTTTTGCCTATAACCTTAAGGATACATAGCCTTATAAGCTCCTGAGCCATATCGTTATTTGAAATAACGCCGTCCTTCAGCGGCTTTATAACCGCTATATTCGGAGGAACCCTGCCTATCATTTTGTAAGCCTCGAGGCCGAAAGCGGCTACGGTGCTGGTGTTCTTATTGAAGGCTATAACAGTCGGCTCGTTCAGAACTGCCGCCCCATTTGCCGTTATTATGATATTTGCCGTTCCCAGGTCTATTCCCAAATCCATAAAGGACACTGTTATCTCCCCTTTCGCAGAGGCTGCCAATAATAGCCGGGCTATACCTCGCTTTGTTCAAGTTCTAGCTGTTCACTGCTGCCGTCTTTTCCTCCGAAGCCATCCTCCCTGAGCATATTTACAAGGCAGGTATAGCGGTTCGTGCGGAGGTTGTTGTTAACCATAAATTCCAAGCGTTTTGACGAGCCAACGATAACCAAAAGCTTTTTTGCCCGGGTCACGCCGGTATACAACAGATTTCTGAAATACAGCTTATCGTATCCACCCAAGACGGGAATTATAACAGCGTCAAATTCGCTGCCCTGACTTTTATGGACCGTTGCGGCGTAAGCAAGCTCCAGATTATCGAGATTTGCTGTGCTATAGGAACATATTCTGCCCTCAAAATCTATCTCCATTATTCCCAAAAAGCGGTTAAGCTTTATAATTATACCTATATCGCCGTTAAATATTCCGCTTCCCTTTTCATCGCCCTTTTTCCATTCGATGTCATAGTCGTTTTTTACCTGCATAACCTTATCGCCGACGCGGAAGATATACGTCAATGTCTTTATCTCCGGCTTGTCACGATGCGGCGGATTCAGCTCCGCCTGCAGGCGCTTGTTCAGCTCGACTGTTCCCAAAGGGCCTTTTCTTGTGGGCGAAAGAACCTGTATATTTTCTATTGGCGAATATCCGTATGCCATAGGAAGACGGTTGACGCACAAATCTATCGTCAGATCCATGGCAGAGTCAAAGTCAAGCCGCTGCAAAAAGAAAAAGTCCCTTGAGTTTCGGCTCAGGTCGGGCATCTCGCCCTTGACTATGCGGTGGGCGTTGGTCACTATCGCACTCGTCTGTGCCTGACGAAAAATTTCAGTCAGAGCAATCACCGGTACTGTTCCGCTGGCGATTATATCATGCAGGACGTTTCCCGCACCGACAGAGGGGAGCTGGTCACTGTCCCCGACCATTATAAGTTTGCAGTTGATATTGAGCGCGCGCAGAAGCGACTCGAACAAAAGCGTATCAACCATAGACATCTCATCGATAATGACCGCTTCGCAGTCGAGCGGGTTGCTTTCGTCGTGCTCAAAAGCTATGTAATCCCCTATTTCGCCCTTGACGCCCAGAAGCCTGTGAATGGTTTTGGCTTCGTAGCCGGTAATGTCGGAAATCCGCTTTGCAGCTCTGCCGGTTGGAGCACAGATAAGCACTCTGTCCCCCTGCTGCTCTAAAAGCGAAATTATTGCATTGAGCGTTGTTGTTTTTCCTGTTCCGGGCCCGCCGGTAAGAACCATAAATCCCTTTGAAAGAGCCGTATTTATGGCAAGCCGCTGCTTGCTTTCATACTCAATGTTGTTTTCTTCCTCGGCGATATTTATAACCTCGTCGTAATTAATCTTAGTATCATACGCCAAAGCCTTCATTATGGACAGCCTGCGGGATATATAATCCTCTGCGACAAAGAATTTTCTGAGCATAACATAGGGGCGGTTGTTCTTGCGGTAAATATATAGATTTTCGTCATCTACCTCAGAAAATATCACCTTGGACAGCGTTTCGCTGTCAACACCAAGAAAGCCGTTCGCAACGCTGAGAAGCTTGTCCATCGGCAGACAGGTGTGGCCGGAAAATGAATTCTCGGTAAGAATATATTTGATTCCCGCGCTGAGGCGGTTATAGCTGTCCGACGGCGTACCCTTTTCCCTTGCTATTTCCTCCGCCTTTGTAAACGGAAGCTCTATGCTTGTCCCGCAGAGGATATAAGGGTTTTCATCAATCAAATCAAGGGCTTTTACGCCGTATTTCCGCCATGCCCTTATGCCGAAAAGAGCAGGAATATTGCATTTTGTGAAGTATGTAAGAACCGCCCGAAAGCCTATAACCTTTTTGAATTCCTCGGAATACACCGCCGCCTTTGCTGCAGATATCCCTTCTACCTCGCTCAGCCTTTGCGGGTCGTTTTCCAATACTTCCAAGGTGCTATCTCCGAATTTTTGAACCATTGCCCTTGCGGTTACGGGACCGATACCCTTTATCACCCCTCCGGCAAGGTATCGCTGTATAGCCGAGGCGGTTGCGGGAAGCGAGCGGGAACAGGCGGCAGCCTTAAACTGCCTTCCGAACTTTGGGTGATTTGAAAACACCCCGGTAAGCTCCAGCTCCTCTCCCTCTTCAACGCTTCCAAGATTACCGACTACCGTCAACGGGTCACCGTTGTAATCCAGAACTATTACCGCAAAGCCGTTATCGTCGTTGCGGTAGGTAACGCTATCGACCGTTCCGCGCACCGTTTCAGGATCAATTGTTTTTTTATCTGCCGTTGCTTCCGCCCTCCGTTTTTACTCTATCTCGAACGCGTATTTATGCTTATTCCTCAGCGCAGAAAGAAACTTCTGCGATTCAGCTGTTTTATCCGTGTCAACAACCTTAATGCGCAGATCGAACGCTCTCGCCGCAGATGATTTTAAAAGGCTCTCCATTGCGGCCTCAAAGCATTCGCACTGCGAGCCGTAATATATAACCGCCTCGGCAGCAGGCCTGCATCCGCTTGAAAGACGCCTTGCCGGCCTTGTTGCCAGGCTGATAAGCAAAACAGCTACAAGGGTTGTAACAATAAGAATAAGCGAAGCTACGAGTTCAAAACACCAGTTATTAGTCACAAGCGATTCCTCCCCGAAAAATTATGCTAATACATATTATTCAGGAAAGCATAATATCGCTACTCTAATTCATTATACTACATAAGGGCTAGGTTTGCAAGGATCTACTTATGATTTTCATCAACTTCTTTCTTGGAAAGCAGAATGTTCTCTTCTGAGCGGTTATACACCCTTCCGTTGTCATCAGTGAAATTATCGACTATGACGTTTGTTTTGAACACAGGGTCTATTCCGTTTTTGGGCCTGTATATTTTTACCTTTTCTTTTCTTGATTTTGACATAACGTGCCATCCTTTCTGCTCTGAGTATGCATAATTCAGGAATTTCCATTGGAATATTATCTCCCGCAGAGTAAAAACTATTCGCCCGCCAAGAAATTTCATAAAAATATTGTTTTATTGAGAAAAGTGTTATATAATAAAGATGCTAAAAACTTGCCACACAGAAAGGAACACGCAAAATGAAAAAATCCACTTCGCTGATTAAATCTGCCCTGTTTTTGATAGTATGCTGGCTGGCGTCGGGCTTTATCATACTCTTCTTCCAGACCTGCTATGAAAGGTTCGGGGTTATAATGTGCTTTGCTTTCGGAATCTGCTCTGTAGGAGCGTGCATATGCATATACGGCGATTTCGCTTGGAAGCTCGGAAAAAGGATGTGCATATATGACGGCAGAAACGGACTTGGCGACAATTCAAATTTTGGCCTTGCACTTGGGGCCGTTCCAACGGCTATCAATTATATCTTTGTTATACTGCTTTATCTGTCGAAATTCGGCATTTTGGGCTTCGACTTCTATCCTTATTACAAAACGCTTACCTTCTACTTTGTTCCGTGGACATATCTTTTCGCACCGAACACAGTCGAAAAAATAAACGAAGTTGTACAATCCGTGCCGGTGCCGATAGAGCAGCTTTCTTGGGGAACCATGGCTATTGCAACGGTGCTGCCTTTGGTATTCCTTTTCACATGCTATATATCGTTCGTTATCGGATACAGACACATAGACGTAAAGGAAAAGGTTCTTTACGGAAAATAAAATAATTTTATTCTAAAACATAAGACAACCTCATAAGTTTGTACAAAAGGAAGGCGATGGCAAAGGCGGCGCCTTCCGCAACAGATTTCGGAGGTTTTCTTATGTTAAAAAAGCTTTGGGCAAACCGCATCGGTGCACTTATTGTTCTTTTGTGCGCATATCTATTGGTATTCGGATTCATTTCCACCTACAATGAACCGCTTAAGGCGATTCCGGTGGATACAGACGGAGCTCTTCCGGTAATAATATTAGACGCCGGCCACGGCGGGATAGACAGCGGATGCGTAAGCATAAACGGTACCGAGGAAAAGGACATAAACCTCAGCATCATGTTGAAGCTCCGCGATATGCTTCGCGCCGCAGGCTTTGACACAATAGTCACACGCGACAGCGACAAATCGATTCATGATATTGGAATTACCGGGCTTGGCAAGCAAAAAAAATCTGACATGGAAAACAGGCTGAAGATAATCAATTCGGTTTCCAACGCGATATTTGTGTCTGTTCATCAGAACCAGTTCACCGATCCCAAATATTACGGCGCTCAGATGTTTTACCCGGAAGGAAGCGCGGAAAGCGAGCGGCTGGCAGGCATTTTGCAGCACTCGATAGTCAATAACTTGCAGCCTGAAAACCGGCGAGAAACCAAGCCGGTGGGAGACGAAATATATCTTCTGCACTTTGCGCAGTGCCCTGCGGTGATGGCGGAGTGCGGATTCCTGTCGAACCAGGCAGAGGCTGATAAGCTGGAATCGGAGGAGTATCAGAGCATGATGGCTTTTTCGCTTTTCAGCGGAATATGCGAATACGTTTTCAGCCTGCCGTCGAACATATAAGCGGCTTCAGGTGTTTACATAAGGATGTTTAAACAAGAAAGGAAATCAATATGCCAAAAACAAAAAGCGCGTATGTATGCCGCGAATGCGGAGCTGAAACTCCGAAATGGAACGGCAGATGTCCGTCCTGCGGAGCGTGGAACACTCTTGAGGAAATAGAGATTCTGCCGCAGACAAAGGCGACAATATCCAAAAACCGCTCAGGGACAGACCTTGCGGATAAAATAGTTCATCTTGCGGATGCAGACGTTTCAGGGGATGAGATAAGGTATAAGACCGGAATATCCGAGCTTGACAGGGTACTTGGCGGCGGGCTGGTCAAAGGCTCGATAGTTCTATTGGGTGGAGAACCTGGCATAGGTAAGTCAACTCTTTTATTACAAATATGCCAATATCTCGGCAGAAACCTGGACATTCTTTACGTTTCGGGGGAAGAATCGGTAAGGCAGATTAAACTTCGGGCGCAAAGACTTGGCGTTGACAGTGAGAATCTTTATCTTCTGGCAGAGTCGGACGCCTCTTCCATCTGCGAAACAATAGTTCAGAACAAGCCGGATATAGTTATAATAGATTCGATTCAAACCATGTCGATTCACGAAATCAACTCTACGTCCGGGTCAATAACCCAGGTGCGCGAATGCACCGGAAAGTTTATGAGAACCGCAAAAAGCGAGGAAATTCCTTTCTTCATCGTCGGGCATGTAAACAAGGACGGGGCAATTGCCGGCCCCAAGGTTATGGAACACATTGTGGACGCCGTTTTGTACTTTGAGGGGGAAAGAAATCTTTCCTACAGAATGCTGAGAGCTGCAAAGAACCGCTTTGGCTCTACCAACGAAATAGGCGTGTTTGAAATGAGCGATGAAGGACTGCGTGAGGTTCCGAACCCTTCACAGGCGCTTCTTTCGGGAAGGCCATCAGGCGTTTCGGGCTGCTGCGTTGCCTGCGCAATGGAAGGCTCCAGACCGATATTGGCAGAGCTTCAGGCTCTTGTTACTAAAAGCAGTATGCAGGCTCCGAGAAGAGTTGCGACAGGGTTTGACTACAACAGACTGTGGCTGATTCTTGCCGTTATGGAGAAAAGAACGGGCTTCTATTTCGGAAATCTTGACGTTTACGTCAACGTTGTCGGCGGGCTTCGGATTAACGAGCCTGCTGCCGACCTGCCGGTTGCAATGGCGCTTTATTCTTCGCTGAAGGACAAGCCTATTGATGATGGTGTTATTGCCTTCGGCGAGGTTGGCCTAGGAGGTGAGATAAGGAGCGCTTCTCACCTTGAACAGCGAATTCAGGAAGCGCAACGGCTTGGGTTTAAAAAATGCATAGTTCCCAGCCACTCTCTGAAAGCGCTCCGCCCCCACCCAGGCATCGAGATTGTAGGTGTTTCAAGCCTGAAACAGGCCTTTGAAGCAATTTAAGTCTTGATATCTGCAATAGTGCAATGCTCACTCTGCCGGACATCCTGCTGAGAACTTAACATGATCCCCTTGCTGCCTGCGGTAATGCGAACCTGCTTTGAACCGTTTATCATGGCGTCGGCGAGGGGGTCTTCTATTTGGCGGACTACTTCGCGCCTGATTTCACGCGCACCGTAACTTGTCGATCCTGCGCATTCGGCTATTTTGGCGGCAACTCCTTCGTCATACGACAAAACTGTTCCCGCGGCAAAAGCACGTTTTTTCAGCTCGTCAAGGTACTTTTGCGCGATTTTTACGCATACCGGCGGGGACAGCCGCGAGAATGGACAGACGGCGTCGATACGGTTGACAAGCTCACGGGAAAACACCTTTGAAAGCGCATTACGCGGAGCGGTTGATTCGCTTTGTGCCCCGAAGCCGCAGGAATTATTCTCTTTTGCCGAGACGTTAGTGGTTATAATAATTATAGTATTCTTAAACGATACCTTCCTGCCGGAGCTGTCGGTAAGGCATCCGTTGTCAAGGAGCTGCAATAGTATAGCCCTTACCCCGGCATGAGCCTTTTCAAGCTCGTCGAAAAGGACTGCCGAGTATGGCATTTTGCGGACGCTTTCAGTAAGTTCTCCTCCTTCGTCGCAGCCGACATATCCAGGAGGCGAGCCGATAAGCCTTGAAACCGAGTGTTTTTCAGAAAACTCAGACATATCAAATCTTATAAGAGCGTCATCCGTGCCGAAGACCTGACGGGCAAGCTCCTGCGCAAGAGAAGTCTTTCCCACCCCGCTCGGCCCGGAGAAAATCAGGGAAGCTATAGGACGGTTAGGGTCGCGGAGGCCGGAGCCGGAACGCTTCAGGGCAGACATGAGCGCTGTTATAGCCTCCTGCTGGCCTATAACACTAAGGCCGAGCGCTCTTTCTATGGCCGGTATATCCGATATTATTCCTGCGTTCTGCGGAATTGACGACTGAACGGAAACGGCTGCAAGTATATCCTCCATACCGACCTCCGGGATAATGCTTTCGCGGTAGGCCTCCTTTGAAAGCTCGGAAAAATAGCTTTCCTTAGATATAGCCCCGCTGACATAGTTTGAAAAGCTGTGAGATAGCTTTGGCTGACGCGCAGATTCGTTGTAATTTCTCAGCTTCACCCTGGAGCACGCTTCATCCAAAACATCTATAGCTTTATCGGGAAGGCGGCGGGAAGTCAGAAGCCTGATTGAAAGCGAAACAGCCTCTCTGACCGCAGAATCGCCGATGATTACGCCGTGGTGCGACTCATACTTCTTCTTTAATCCCAGAAGCATGGCTACAGCCGTTTCCTCGCTCGGTTCGTCAACGGTTACCGGCGAGAATCTGCGTTCGAGCGCTTTATCTTTTTCTATGGTTTTTCTGTATTCGTCAAACGTTGTTGCGCCTATAACACGGATTTCGCCCCTTGAAAGCATGGGCTTTAAGATATTCGCAGCGTCTATTGCGCCCTCTGCGGCCCCGGCGCCCATAAGCATATGAATCTCATCGATGAACAAAACAACGTCCTTTGACCTTGAAGCCTCATCGATGCAGGCTTTGAGACGTTCCTCAAAGTCTCCGCGGTACTTGGCGCCGGCCAAAAGCTGAGTAAGGCTTACAGAATAAAGCCTTATCCCCCTTAGCGCCGCAGGGACGTTTCCTGAAGCGATTTTCGAAGCAAAGGCCTCAACTATCGCAGTCTTGCCTACGCCAGCTTCGCCTATAAGGCATGGATTGTTTTTCTGCCTTCTGAGAAGTATTCCTATAAGGCGCTCAAGCTCCTTGTCCCTCATGATACAGGGATCATAGCCCTGCACTGCTGCCGTTTTAACCATGTCGCAGCCGTATTTTTCGAGGTTGGCGAATTTCTGACTATCCTGACGTCCGGCCGCAATTGAGCTTTTGTCAACAGCCTCTGCACAGCCATCATAAAGCTTGGAGATGTTGCAGTTCAGATCATACAGTATTCCCCTTGCGGTTGAGTTCTGCTGGTTTAAGAGAGCATACAGAATGTGCTCGGTGCCTACCTTGGTCTTAGAAACATCACAGGCGGTTTTCTTAGCGAGTCTTATGCATCGCTTGGCGGCAGGAGTGAACATAGCGGTGGTCAGCGATGTCTTCTCTCCCCTGCCTATTGTTTCGCATATGCGGGCATAAACCCCGGAATAGCTGACGGAGAATCGGCGGAGTATCTCCATAGCGGCAGAGCTGTCATCATGAACAAGTCCCAAAAGAATGTGCTCCGTTCCAACATATGTGTGGCCGAATTCCGAAGCCGACTCCAGCGCGAATCTTACGGATTCAAGCGAATTTTCAGTGAAATTTGAGCAGCCGTAGGTCTTATCAAAATCAAGCATAGGTATACCATCCTTAAAATATATTGCTACTGCTGATTCTTGGCAGAGTTCAGCACATATATTCACACCGCGCCACAATATCCGGCAGCGCATATAATATTCTATTTCGGTTTTGCTTGACAGATACCAAAGAGGATGTAACACATTTTTCGTTTCCACATAAACTGTAGTATAAAGCAAACCAATGCTTTAAAACTACATTTGAAGGAGATAATTATTATGAACTCATGCTTTGGCGGATGCTACTGGTGGATAATCATCCTTATTCTTATCATCCTCTTCGCCGGCAATGGCAGCGGATGCGGATGCAACAGCTGTGGCTGCAGCGGCAATTGCAGCAACAACAGCTGCGGCTGCTGATAAAGCACCCGGATAGTTCTGCGGGGAAGCTCGTTTTTGCGGAGCTTCCCCGCATTTTTTGTCAAGAAATAAGTATAATACTAGTCCTTGCCTGAAATGAAAGCGAAAATCGGGTACAAAACCGCTATACGATGGGATTTTGCACCCGATTTTACGATCAAACATGGTCTGTACATTTCCGGACGAATATAAGTAAAAAATATGTCTTGACAATACGGTTTAAAAGTTGGATAATATTATTAATAACCGGTGAAGGATGAACCGGGATATCGAGCAGAAGCCTGTCATATAAAAACTATATTATGAAAGCGAAGGTGCTGTTTTATGGAAAGAGATCCTCTAAGAGATATGCTGTATTCCCTTGCAAGGTTCGGGCTTTTCTGGCTTATTAATATTTTTGGCAATATTATCGGCAAAACCGCCATCCTCGGCGTGTTCGGAACGCTCATTCCAAAGCTTGCACTTTATGACAATCCGGAAACACTGAGCCTAATTTCGTTTTTTATACCAATATGTCTCCTTATTGTCCTGTTCGCCGACGATGCTAAGCGCCACACTGCCTATGGAAGATACAACCCCATTCATGTTACCGCCACCATGATAATAACTGCGGCAATATATTACGTTCCTGCGGTTGTTATAGGATATATTAAAGACACAAAAACCGCATCGCTGATGAAAGAGCTTTATTTCACGAGCTACTGGCTTTCCGGTCTGACCGGCGACGACGTTGAGATCTATGCTCTTTTGGGCGCTGCGCTTATGCTTGTAATCTGCGTTTTAAGCTATGTTATCGCAAGAAAGATTTATCTTAAAAAATTCGAAAACGGAGAATACGAGTACCAATACTGATTCTGCGGTTAAATAGTATTTGGGTTGCTTAGGCAAAAGGGCTTTGCAGAGATTTCATAGGCGCTTTTAACGCAAAATAAGCATAAATGCCCGCCGTGCTGATAAAAAGCACTACGGACATTTTGCGAATTTCATATAAACTGTATAACAGCTTCGGATATTTTTGAAAGATATATATTGAACGGAGAAAACGTTGTTATCGGGAACATAGGCTTTGAACTCGAAAAGCCATTGTTCTTCACAGTGGGCAGTCTGAAAGATGCCATAAATCCTCCGTCAGGAATGGTATCAGTTATAAGTTGGGAGCCGACTATTTTGCAGAACTTGCCCACAACCGCAAGCCCACCCTTATTAGTGTTGTAATCAAGAAGCTTTGGAATCAGATTGCTGTCCATACCGTAGCCATTATCTATGATCGCTATCGAGACAGAGTCCATCAGCTTTGATGCTTTCAGCCGGATTTCACCGATATCCTTATCGACATTCTGGGCCGAATTCACCACCAACGCCAAAAGACAGGCTAAAAGCCTATCAGGGTCTGCATACACAACAATTTCAGGGCTGCAATCGCAGGTAATGCTTATTCCGGTTCCCCTTAGTGCAGAACTGCAGATATTGACAAAATCATCAAAGAATTGCTTAAGGCTGAATTCTTTAGGCAAGTAATTATCGAGCATGCTATATTCCGAAGCGTTGGCAATAGCGGCAAGTACCCTGAAATTGTCTTTGATTATCTGCTCCACTATCTCAACATTATCATATCTTTCGCTTTTTTCATAATTTATAATAAGCTTCTGGCAAAGGATGACCGACTCCATGGCGTTTTTTCTTATAAAGTAAATGTCATCATCGCTAAGATTGCTCAGATTGATAATGCGGTTCGGTTCGCTCATATAATCATCTCACTTTCTGATTAGCCTTACTGATTATACCACCAATAAATAAATTAGTAAAGTATTTGTCGAAAAAAATCTGATTTTTGCGGCATTTGCCCTTCGGTGCAAAGATATTATGGTTTATTCAGAACAGAATATCCTTGGATATAATAATATTATATTAGAATATTTTCAGCTAATAAAAAAATGCTATTGAAATCGTTAGGCCAATATGCTATACTTATAATGGTTTAGTAAAATATTAAACGAAGAATAAAGACATAATGAAAGGTGACGTGTTAATATGGCAAATGTAAAAGTAATCAACGGCACATCATTGCCAAATATTCCCTGGCAGGATAAGCCCGAGGGTTGCCGCGATGTTGTTTGGCGCTACTCCGCAAACCCTATAATCGAAAGAGACCACATAATGGTTAAGAAGGCCAACGGCTATAGAGAGCCTTCAAACTCCATATTCAACAGCTCGGTTGTTCCCTTTGAAAAGGGCGACTATAAGTTCGCCGGCGTTTTCAGAGTCGATGACAGAGAAAGAAACATGGAAATCCACGCCGGCTTCTCGAAGGACGGCATCAACTGGGATATCAACGAAGAAAGAATCCACTTTGAGTGCGACATTCCTGAGGTTGGAAAGTGGGAATACGGCTACGACCCAAGAGTTTGCAAGCTTGAAGACAGGTACGTTGTAACATGGTGCAACGCCTACGGCTGGAAGCCCACCATAGGAATTGCCTACACCTACGATTTTGTAACCTTCCATCAGCTTGAAAACGCATTCCTGCCGTTCAACAGAAACGGCGTTATGTTCCCCAGAAAGATTGGCGGCAAGTACATGATGATGAGCCGCCCGTCTGACTCCGGTCATACGCCCTTCGGCGATATGTACATAAGTGCTTCACCCGACCTTACCTTCTGGGGCGAGCACAGACACGTTATGGGTCCCTCTAAGGGCTGGGAGTCCACCAAGATGGGTGCAGGACCTATCCCGATAGAGACCGACCGCGGCTGGCTTATCTTCTACCACGGCGTTCTTACCTCATGCAACGGCTATGTTTACAGCTTCTCTGCTGCACTTTTAGACAAGGATCAGCCTTGGAAGGTATTAAGGCGCGGTGCTTCTTACCTTGTAAGCCCTCAGAAGGATTACGAGCTTATCGGCGATACCGACGCTGTTGTATTCCCATGCGCAAACCTTGTTGACGCTGACACCGGCAGAATCTGCATCTACTACGGCTGTGCAGACACCTGCACCTCGCTGGCGTTCACAACTGTTGACGATGTTATGGACTTCCTTGATCATAACAGTCAGGTGTGATATCATTAATATAGCATAAATAATTGAAACCTGCCCGGAGCCTATAATCGTGGTTTCGGGCAGGCTTTTATCATGCAGAGATATAAAATGCTCCGTCCCGAAGGACGGAGCAAAAATATGTTATTAGCGGAACATGGTATTCCAGATTTTCTCGAAATCGGGGAGCGCGCTACCGGGTCCCGCCGCAGCGGTACAATCCTTTACAAAATCGAGAAATTCCGTTCTGTTTGTCTTGGGCTCCTTGGGCGGCTTAAGCTCATTTACCATTTCGAGATAGAAGTCTATCAGCTTGCGGCTGGTCTGCCAGTGCTGATTTGCCAAGGCTTCAAGCGCCATTCCCTTTGACTGCGCGCAGATATCGCCGGCAAATTCGTTGCCACCGTTAACCGTAACCTCGCTGATTCTTTTAAGAATATCCACCGTGAAGGCTTTTTCTTCTTCGCAAACCATTTCAAGCTGCCGGAGTGCATAGTCGAGCGTATATTTTGAAGATGCCGGCTTTTCGGCTGCCGGAGCTTCCTTGACGATGGCTGCTTCCTCTTTGACTTCTTGCGTATTTGCTGTATTATTAATATTTTCCATTATATTAACCTCCGATAATTTTGCCGGAGGGCTCGCAAGGCATATTCTATTTTCAGAAATGAAGCGCGCCCTGCCGGATTTTACAAGACCTTTAGTCCTTTTAGGGCAGGTCGCTTCATATTCGTTGCCCTGCTCGTCAACAACGCTGATGTTTTTTGCGATGGATATCTCCCCTTGTTATTAACTTGCAAGTTTTGTGAATAACGTTTTTTCAATGGGTGGCTTCCCCTTCACGTATTTTATATAGCATATTTGGTGATGGCTTGCCAAGTGGATAAAAAATAAAATCGGTAAATCCCTTGCGAGATTCACCGATTTCTGGAGGTGTCACCCAGATTTGAACTGGGGGTCAGGGAGTTGCAGTCCCACGCCTTACCACTTGGCTATGACACCATATTATGGAGCGGATTACGAGGCTCGAACTCGCTACCTCCACCTTGGGAAGGTGGCGCTCTACCGGATGAGCTAAATCCGCATCGATTGGCGACCCGGATCGGGCTCGAACCGACGACCTCTAGCGTGACAGGCTAGCGTT
>CAZIOV010000006.1:0-75547 GCA_964541045.1 uncultured Oscillospiraceae bacterium
GAGTATAGTTTAGAGCAGGTATGCCCTAAACTATAAAACTACAAAATATTTATTCCGGGTCAGACAGCTGTAAGGCTGCTTTTTTATGTCAGGCTAAACCAATACAAGCCCCAAGGAATCCAGCGTTTTTCGGTGGGCCGAGCAGGTTGTAACAATATAGATGCGGGTCGTTTCAATGCAGGAATGCCCCAGCACATCAGCTAACTTGGCTATGTCATGGGTAAAATCATAGAACCGGCGGGCAAACAGGTGCCGCAGGTTGTGTGGGAATACCTTTTTGGGGTCTACGTCCGCTTTCGCGCAGAGATTCTTCATCATCCGCCAAATGTTGGAGCGATTCAGGGGCTTGCCGGCTTTGGTAACAAAGATGGAACCGCTCTTGATATGGTGCTTCTTTTCAAATTTGCGCAGGGCAATTCTCAGCTTGCCGGGAAGCAGCACCGTGCGGCTCTTTCCCTTGAGCTGGATGAGCGCTTCGCCACGCTGTACCGCTTCCACGGTGATGAACCGCAGCTCGGACACCCGGATGCCGGTGGCGCAGATACTCTGGATGATGAGAGAAAGGCGAGTGTCACCGTTCTTTTCCGCTGTCTCCACCAAATTCTGATAATCTTCATAGGTCAGCTCCTCCGACTTCCCGGCGTAGACCTTGCGCTGGATCTTCAGGGGCTTGACCCGCAGTTCCAGGCGGCCAAGATAGGCGAAAAAGCTGTTCAGCGCCGCCAGCTTGGTGTTCACCGTGGCAGGGCGGTACTCCTCCTGTAGATACTCCTTGTAGCAGATGACCTGCTCCTTTTTCACTTCGGCGTTCTCACCGCTTTCCTGCCCAACCCAGGCAAGAAAGCCCTGGATATCCCGAAAGTACTGGGCGCGGGTTGCCCCGGTCTTTTCCGCCTCACGCAGATAAGTCATATATTCTACAGATTTTACGTTTAATTCGATGGTTTTCATGATAAAAGTCTCCTTGTTATTTATTTAATGTATACTCTTATTATAGCGAATGAAGATAGACCTGTTTTCTTCCTTCGAAATTTCGTATGTAAAAGGGAACTTTATCATAAATATATGTATAAGAGCGATATGTATAAGAGCGGCTGTACCTGAAATGGCAGCCGCATCCCGATTTTGAACAGAAAAATGCACCCCGCCGAGTAGTGTATCATCTCCTCTGATCCCTTTCTCCGCGTCGCTGGTACTTCTCAGCCGGAAAATGGTAGCAGAACACAAAAAAATCCTGCTAATTTTCTTAGCAGGAATGAAATCGAACTGTTATGGATTGCGTATCGGTAAAATCGTAAAAACGCTTATTTTTTGATTAGCAGGAGGGCAAATCGATTAGCAAAAAACGGTGAGCCATACGTTTCCCATATTATACAGAAAGCCGAAAGCCCTTTATTTATGCGGACTTTCGGCGTTTCCTTCTGGCGTCCGCGAGGTGACTCGAACACCCGACCTACCGCTTAGGAGGCGGTCGCTCTATCCAACTGAGCTACGCAGACGTATATGAAATTTTGAGTAGGGGTCATCCCCAAAAAGTGTTCGCTCCATGTTCTCTTAGGAGGATCCGTTATATCCATTTAACTAAGGAGGCGTGAAATTATTATACAACATCCTGATGAAAAAATCAATGGCTAATCCGAAAAAAATGCCGATCACCGAAAAAATTATATTCATTGCACAATAAAGATTAAAGGCACGCAATATGCTTTCCATGCGTGCTTTCGACATATTAGTGCTGTGCAAGCCTGTATAATTCCCCTTAGAAGTCAAAAGGGGGCGTACAGTATATGAAGAATTTCACCAAGGGTCTGATAATAGTAGCCGCAGCTCTAATTATCATACCGTTGATTCCGGCCGTGCTGTCTGCAAAAGGAGAGACTGATTTCAGCTCCTTACCCGGAATAACCGAATCCGCAGCAGCAATGGCTGTGCCCGGCGAAAACATGAATTATAGGTATATCGACACGGTTTATATATATGATGAAGTGAATAAAGACACCATAAGCGTCCCTGTTGAAGATTATCTTTGCGCCGCCGTGCTCGGCTCGATTTCGCCTACGGCAGAACCGGAGCTTCTTAAGGCTCAGACGGTTCTTATGTACACATATATTCTTGGCAAGCGGCTAAAAGCAATAAAATCCCGGGATTCAGATATATATGGCTGCGATATAAGCACTGACAGTGAGAAATATACCCGCCTTATGTGGAGCGAAGAGGCCGATGAGCTATACAGTGAAAAGCAGCCGGATTACAGAGAAAAGGTGAAAGCCGCTGTCGGCAGCTGTCAAGGCGAGTTTCTTACTTATGACGGTAAGCCGATAGTTCCGGCGTACTGCTTTTCCTGCGGGGGAGTGACCGAAAGCGCAGAGACAGTTCTTGGCGAGGACGTTCCGTATCTTTCGTCTGTTAAAAGCGAGTATGATTCCGAATATATAACAGAGGCTGTGTATTCTAAAGATGAAATATTTGCCCGCCTCGCCTTGTCCGAAGAAGCCATTACTCTTTTAGGACCATGCGAAAGCTGGATAACCGTGAGCGAGTCAAGCGAAACGGGCTATGTAAAATCGCTTTTGCTTGATGGAAAGTACTCCGTAAACGGAGCGGAGTTTGCAAAGCTGCTGAATCTTCCGTCGCCAAGATTCACATTCGGGTATTCCGAAGAATTTGATAATTTTACTTTTGCTGTAAGCGGCGTAGGCCATCTTGTCGGGCTATCTCAATACGGAGCAAACGAAATGGCGAAAAGGGGAGCTGACTATACGGAGATACTAAAAAAGTATTTCGTTGGAACCGAAATCAAAATATCAGACAGAATAGAGTAGAGCCGGAAAATTGTTTTTCCGGCTCTGACTTTTTGTCAATCAATTCCGCAGGCTTGGCATTCCTTGGAAAACTCTCCTATGATAGGAGTTGGGTCAACGCCCTGCCTTTGGTAATAATCGGCGAGCGCAGCCTTTATAGCCTGCTCGGCAAGAACGGAGCAGTGAAGCTTTGCTGCCGGAAGACCGTCCAAGGCCTCTATAACAGCCTTGTTCGTAAGCTTTAAAGCCTCTTCAATTGGCTTGCCCTTTATAAGCTCGGTCGCCATTGAGCTTGTAGCAACTGCGGCGCCGCAGCCGAAGGTTTTGAACTTGACGTCTGAAATAATTCCATCGTCAATCTTAAGATACATTTTCATTATGTCGCCGCATTTGGCGTTTCCGACTTCACCTATGCCGTCGGCATTTTCGATTTCACCAACGTTTCTCGGATTGGCAAAGTGATCCATAACTTTCTCAGAGTAAATCATTTATATCAGCCTTTCTTTAATATATAGAACAGGGTTCATTGCAATAGGTTAGATGCTTATTACGGCTCAATGTGTTCTTCTATGCAGATTCTCTCCCAAAGCGGGCTCATAGCTCTCAGCTTAGCAACTACCTTGGGAACGGTTTCGATGATGTAATCAACGTCTTCGTCGGTTGTTTCCTCGTTGATGGTAAGCCGGAGTGAGCCGTGCGCTGTGGCATGCGGAAGACCTATTGCCAGAAGAACATGCGAAGGGTCAAGTGAGCCGGAAGTGCAGGCAGAGCCGGAGGAAGCGGATATACCCGCAAGGTCAAGCGACAAAAGCAGGCTTTCGCCCTCGATTCCTCGGAAGGATATGTTTACGTTTCCCGGAAGGCGTTTGCTTGCATCGCCATTCAGCCTTGATTCCTTTATCTTTAACAACTCTGCAATAAGTCTGTCTCTTTTTGCGCTGACGGATTCCGCCTTTGCGGGAATGTCCTTAACAGCGTCGGTGATGGCAACTCCTAAAGCCGCTATAGACGGAACGTTTTCAGTTCCTGCGCGCTTGTTTCTTTCCTGCGCGCCGCCGTGAATAAGATTGGGCAGGTTTATGCCGTTGCGCATGTACATCGCGCCTATGCCTTTTGGAGCATGAATTTTGTGACCCGAAAGAGACAAAAGGTCAATGTTCATCTCATGAACGTTTATCGGAACGTTTCCGATGGCCTGAACGGCGTCTGTGTGGAAAAGAACCTTCTTTTCCTTGCATATAGCGCCGATTTCGGCGATGGGCTGGATGGTTCCGATTTCGTTGTTTGCAAACATAATGGTTACAAGGCAGGTATCCTCGCGTATGGCGTTTCTAACGTCGTCCGGGTTGATAAGGCCGTTCTCGTCAACCTTTAAATAGGTGATTTCAAAGCCCTTCTTTGCCAGGTATTCACATGTGTGCAAAACAGCGTGATGTTCAAAGTTTGATGTTATTATGTGCTTTTTACCTTTGGATGCTCCAACATCTGCCGCGCATTTAATTGCCCAGTTGTCCGACTCGGAACCTCCTGATGTGAAATAGATTTCGCTGGATTTAGCTCCGATAGCGTCGGCCACCTGCTGCCTTGCTTTTACTACAGCTCGTGCGGCGTTCATTCCAAGCGAATAAATGCTTGAAGCATTGCCGTAGCATTCGCGGTAGTATGGCATGGCTGCGGCGAGGGCAGCCTCGGAAACTCTTGTGGTAGCCGCATTGTCAGCGTAAACAAAGCGTTTCTCCATATATATCAACTTCCTTTCATGTATATATTTGTTTCACACTTATGCCGAATTAATATGATTAGCTTATTTATCCGCCGGATTCCTCCTTTTCATACTTTCTGCCTATTGTGATTGAATAACAAAGCGAAATAACAGGGACGGCAATGCAAAGAAGTATCAGAACGGTCAATACAAGCCGGGTTGAGAATAAAAAGCAAAGATATAGCTCTATGGGCATAAAAGCAGCCGACAATACCGAATAAAAACTATGCGTATTATTTCAAACCTTGGGACATGTTAGGCTATAGCGGATTCCCGATTCCGAACATCAGTGTTGGCTGAGAGCTCTTTGTGCGGACTATGTTATAAACATTTGCCGCCGCAGCAAAAATACAGATGCACGAAAACAAGCTGAAATGCAGACTATCACGAAAAGCAAAGATTGCAGCCGTATTTCCGGCGATCAGAGAAGCAATTATAATTCCACGCAGCAAAAATTCTGCTTTTCTTCTTGGCAATGACCGCAGATAAAGCAAGCACGTCAAATAATACTAACGACGCAATTGCCGGGCTTCAAGGGTGCCTGACGCTATTTCATACATTAAAACAGTAGCAGCTGAGCGACCGAAAGTGAATACAAAAATTTCATACCGCTGCTCCTATAATATCGCGTTTGAATATCAAATTATGAACGTATAAAAGATAAACATTCAAGCTTATTGTAGTACTAAGTTAGCGAGTTGTCAAGTGCTAACTGATGAAATTATAGTGAAAACCACTTGATTTCATTCATTTCATCAGCTTTTTATATTCACTTACAGCAAGAGTGTCGCACCGCTCGTTTTCCGGGTGGCCGGCGTGTCCCTTTACCCATACAAATTCGATTTTGTGTTTCTGCGACAGCGACAAAAGCCTTTCCCACAAATCGGGGTTTAATGCCGGCTCACCGTTTGAACGCTTCCAGCCTTTTTTCTTCCAGCCCCATGCCCAGCCCTTTTCCATAGCATCGCAGACGTATTTTGAATCTGTGGTGAGAACTACGCGGCAGTTTTCCTTGAGCGCTTCCAAGCCCTTGATTACTGCTGTAAGTTCCATGCGGTTGTTGGTGGTGGAAAACTCTCCGCCGGAAAGTTCCTTTACCGCTTTGCCGTATTTAAGTATAGCTGCCCACCCGCCTGGGCCGGGATTGCCCGAACATGCGCCGTCTGTGTAGATGTTAACTGTTTTCATATTGTAAATCCTTAATCATCAGTGTTGTATATAGAAAAAAAAAGAGGTTATTTTTCCGTGAGGATATCGCCGTAAATAATTCCGAATTCGGGGCTGTAATATCTGCCGCCGAACAGCAGCGTCCAATGCGTGTACAGGCACTGGTGCGGACCGTCAGCGTCGAATATTCATAGGAAATGAGATTTTACCTTGGAATCCGAAAGCTTCTTTCAGCATGTAAAATCCCATAAAATCCAGTGATTCGATAAGTATACTGATAGATGTCGGTCAAAGGCTCTCATATCCATTATTGCCGTTTCGGCACCTTTGCCGATAATATCATGGCGATCACGCCAGACCGCAGGTAAAATCGGCAGGCCGCATAATGAGATTCATTTTTTCTTTTTATTATATACCATTTTAAAAAATAAATCAATATATGTTTGACACCGTGCTAAAACAGTATTATAATAAGCTCATCAAAATAAGCAAGGGGAGTAATTAATATGGACTTACAGAAGATTTTCAAAGAAGAAATAGACAACCGCAAATTTACCGCCGGCGCAAACCTGCTTGTAATTAAAAACGGCAAGGAGCTTATCTATGAGGAATACGGCTACCGCGACCTTGAAAATATGGTTCCGTTCAGCCGAGATACAATAGTCAGGCTTTACTCGATGTCCAAGCCGATAACTGCCGCAGCAGTGATGATTCTTGTAGACAGGGGACAGCTCGATCTTTCCAACTGCTTAGCGTGGTTCATGCCCGGATTCAAGCCGGCACACATGATTGTGGACGGCAAGCGGGTAAAGACTGAGCAGGAAATAACTGTTAAGGATTTGATGAACATGACCTCCGGTATACCTTATCCCGGCGGAGACGGTGCATCTGCGCAGTCGGCAGAAATATTTTCAGATATCAACCGCAGGATGTATACCGATAATCCCGTAACCACGGCAGAATTTTCTCAAAGAATAGGCGGGTGCGACCTTTGCTTTAACCCTGGAGACAAGTTTATGTATGGAGCTTCTGCGGACGTATTGGGAGCTGTGGTTGAGCAAGTATCGGGAATGCGCTTCGGAGAGTTTTTGCAAAAGGAGATTTTTGAGCCTCTCGGAATGGAAGACACCGGATTCTGGGTATCGGCAGACAAGCAGCACAGGCTGACTAAAATATACATGACCGATTACGCCAACTGGAAGGTTGTCGAAGCTCCCAAAAACGGCAACCATCTCGGAATAAACTATGCTATGAACTTTGCTCCGGCATTTGAATCGGGCGGAGCAGGTCTTTGCACCACTTTAGATGATTATGCCAGGTTTGCAACCATGCTTCTAAACGGCGGTGAGCTTAACGGCAGACGTATCCTTTCGCGCAGGGCGGTGGAATACATGACCTCGCCAAGCCTTATGCCCTGGCAGCAGCGCGAGCTGAGCGAGCATTGGCGCGGCCTTTCTGGCTTCAGCTACGGCAACCTGATGAGAAATTGCGTGGACCCCGGTCAGGCACACTACTTTGTAGAAAAGGGCGAATACGGCTGGGACGGCTGGCTGGGCTGCTACTTCGCAAATTGCCCCGAATCAGGTCTTACAATACTTATGGGAATGCAACGGGTGGACTGCGGAACAAGCGCTCTTACCCGCAAGCTTGTCAACGCCATAAGGAGTGAGCTTGGGTGACTATAGAGGAATACAGGCGCGACCTCTGCGGTTTGCCGTCAATCCCGTATTGGAAGAATAAGGGCATAACCCTGCCGGACAGCATGAAAATTGTTCACGACAGGGACTTTGACGAAAGACTTTTAACCGATTACACCGACAGCCGCTATTTCCGCTTAAAGCATGATTTAAAGGATATCCCCGAGTGCGATAACGTCATAAGCCCTGAGAGGACTTACCCCGATGCGGACTTTACGGCGGCGACATGTGGCACATAATTACTCAAAAAAAGCCTCGGCTTGGTATACATCAATTGTATATCAAGCCGGATTTTTCGGAGAAAATTTCTCCTGACTGTCACATTTCACATATGTTTTCCATTGAAAAAAGTCGGAAAAAGTGATATCATTTATTAGATAAATATTGCTTTACGGAGTTGAGATGCAGTGAGTCATTTTATAGAATTCGATAATGTCAGCAAGGTTTACGATATGGGTGAGGTCAAGATAAACGCCCTTTCAGGCGCAAGCTTTACTATAGAAAAAGGCGAACTTTGCGTTATAGTAGGTCCGTCCGGCGCAGGCAAAACTACTCTTTTAAATATACTCGGCGGGATGGACAGTCTTACAAGCGGCAAGGTGATTATCGACGGCGAGGAGATATCGGCATTTTCCAAAAGGCAGCTTACATCATACCGCAGATACGATGTTGGTTTTGTGTTCCAGTTTTATAATCTTATACAGAATCTTACAGCCCTCGAAAACGTTGAAATGGCGACTCAGATCTGTCGCAATCCGTTGGATCCCGCAGAGGTAATAGAGCATGTAGGCCTAAAGGATCGAGCTAAGAACTTTCCTGCCCAGCTTTCGGGCGGCGAGCAGCAAAGGGTTTCTATAGCAAGGGCACTGGCAAAGAATCCCAAGCTTTTGCTCTGCGATGAACCAACCGGAGCACTTGATTATGTAACCGGCAAACAGGTTCTTAAGCTTTTGCAGGATACCTGCCGTCAAAGTGGGATGACCGTTATAATCATCACCCACAATTCGGCACTTACCGCCATGGCGGACAGAGTCATAAAGGTAAAAAACGGAACTGTGGTCAGCCAGCGCAGAAACGATAACGTTGTTCCGATTGAGGATATTGAGTGGTAATTACTGCATTCAAGGAGATTAGCGATGCTGTTTAAATCTGTTTTACGAACGATTAAAAAGTCTTTCGGAAGATATCTTGCCATCCTCGCCATAATTGCCTTGGGAGTCGGATTTTTCTCAGGCCTCCGGGTGAGTGAGAGCGCTATGAAAAGAACTGCTGATGATTACCTGAACGAGCTGAATCTATACGATGTTCGCCTGATAAGTACGCTTGGCCTTACCGATGAAGATGTTGAAGCCTTTTCACAGCTCGAAGGAGTTGACAAGGCGTTCGGCTCGGTCAGCGCTGATTTTATTTATGTCACAAGCGGCGGCTCGGATTCTGTTCTGCACGCTCACACGCTTCTTGACGGTGCAAACGGTGTTGACCTTGTATCCGGAAGAATGCCGCAAAGGCCCGAAGAATGTGTTCTGGACAATCTTCATTCTGTCGGAAGCGTGCTCGGCGATAAGATAGTGCTTTCGGACGATAATTCTGACGATACCTTTGATATATTTGCTTACGACGAATACACGGTTGTAGGCCTTGTAAATTCATCCGAATATATAAATTTTGAAAGAGGATCTACATCGCTTGGCAACGGTTCCGTGTCCGGATATATATATCTTATGCCGGAGGGCTTCAGCACCGATTACTACACCGAAATATATCTTACAATGCCCAATAGAGAGGAGATATATTCGGATGAATACAAGGCACAGTCTGAGTCCCTGAAAAGCTCCGCTGAGGAGCTTCTTCGCGAGCGTGCCGATTTACGGTATAACAGCCTTCTTACCGACGGAATGAATGAAATAGAAGATGCTCGGAACGAACTGAGCGAAAAGTCAATAGAGTTGAGTGATGCTAAGGCTGAAATAGAAGACGGATGGCAAACCTATAACAGTGAAAAATCAAGAATAGAATTGGAGCTTGCGGATGCAAAAGACGAGCTCGATAAAGCCCGTACCGAGTTGGATGATTCATGGGAAAAGCTTAACGCTGCCAGAAAAGACCCTGTCAGCGAAATACCCGAAATAGCCTCTGCGCTTGAAGAATATGAGGCTGAGCTTAAAAACGGCAGAGAAGAGTATGAAAACGGCTTGAAGGAGCTTGACCTGCAGAAATCGGAAGCGTTGGCCAAGCTTTCGGAAAGTCAGCGGGAGCTTGATAAAGCTCAGGAAAATATTGATTCATCCTGGAAAGAGTATCTTGACGAGCGAAAATCTGCGGATTCAGAGCTTGAAGAAACAAAAAGCCAGCTTGAAGGTGCAAAATCAGAGCTTGATGAAATGAGAAAGAACCTTGAAGCTTCCAAGACGTCTATAAGCACACCTTCGCCCTTGGATATTATGAAACTTCAGGCGGCGGGAAATGCTCTTGATGCCGCAGAAGCCGAGTACAACAGTAATCTTGCGCAATACGAGACGGCTTACAGCTTAGCGCAGGAGGAATACGCCAAAACAGAGTCTCAGCTCGAATCAGCTCAGGCGGAGCTTGATAGCAGTCGCGCTGCTCTTGAAGCCGCCAAAGAAGATACCGAGAATCAGCTGACTGAGGCAGAAGCTAAACTTAATGCTGCCCGGGAAGCGATTGAAGCCTCACAAAAGGAGCTTGATAGAATCAAAGCTGACCCCATAGGCGAGATGCCCGAAATTAAGGCTCAGCTTGACGATTCCGAGAAAGAGCTGAATGAAGCCGAACAGACATATGCTGAAAAGCTGGCTGAATATGAAGCCGCCCGTGCCGAGGCTGAGCAAGGCTTTGTCGATACAGAAAATGAGCTGGCTGACGCTCAGCGCGAATACGATGACGGCCTTGAAAAGATTGAACAGGCTCGGCTTGATATAGAAGAAGCTCAGGGCGAGATTGCCGATCTGAAACCGGCCTCCGTATACTCGCTCGATCGCTCTACAAATATAGGTTATGCAAGCCTGGAAAATGATACTGCAATAGTTTCCGGTGTTGCAAAGGTGTTTCCATTGTTCTTCTTCCTTGTTGCGGCGCTGGTATGCATAACCACCATGACAAGAATGGTGAGCGAAAAGAGAACTGAAAACGGCGTTTTAAAAGCGCTTGGTTACAGCGATGGCGCTATTATATCTCAATTCCTCATTTATGCCGGCAGTGCCTCGGCGGTCGGCTGCATTCTTGGCTTTCTTGTAGGTTCCAAGCTTATGCCGATGGCGCTTTGGCAGGTATATAAGATAATGTATGCCATAAACAGGCCCATAGAGCTTGTTCTCGACTGGGGATTGTTTGCGGTCTGTGCGGGAATGTATCTGCTGTGTTCTCTCGGAGCAACATGGCTTGTCTGCCGCCGCGATTTGCAGGAAAATGCCGCTTCACTGATACGTCCCAAGTCGCCTGTTGCCGGAAAGAGGATACTTATAGAGCGGGTGGACTTTATATGGAAGCATGTTAGATTCCTGCATAAGGTTTCAATCAGAAACATCCTGCGATATAAAAAGCGAATGATAATGATGATAATTGGAATTGGCGGATGCACAGCTCTTTTGCTAACCGGATTCGGAATAAGTGATTCCATTAAGCCTATCGTAGATTATCAGTATGATGAAATTACCGTATACGACGCTGAGGTGAGCTTTGTAGATGACGCCGGCGAGGATGACATGGTGGATTTTGAAAAATCGTCGGATGAAGTCGCAGAGGATATTCTGTTCCTTAACACACAGAAGCTTGATTTTCTTACCGAGACTTCAGACAACGCGCCTGCCTCTGTAAACCTGAATGTTTTTTCCGAACAGCCTGATGGATTTATCGACCTTCACAGCGGCGATGAAAGCATTGCCTGGCCGGAGAAAGGCGAGGCAGTTATTAACTACCGCTTGGCAAGGGAATTCGGCGTCAAAACGGGGGACGAAATTATTCTGAGGGATTCTGATTATAACGTCATAAAAGCTAAGGTAAGCGGGATATTCGACAATTATATTTATGATTATGTTTACATAAATGCCGATACCTATGCCGAGGCCGTCGGCAGCAGTGCCGGAATAAATACAGCTTTTGTGAGGTTTAAGGCCGGCACGGATGTGCATTCCGCCACGGCACTGCTGTTAAACTGCAAAAATGTTTCAGGTGCGTTTATTAACAGCGATATGAGATCGCGCGTAGGAAATATGCTTTCAAGCCTTGATTATATCGTTCTGATAGTGCTTGTCTGCGCAGGGGCGCTGGCATTTATAGTCTTATACAACCTCACCAATATAACCATTACGGAAAGATCCCGGGAGATTGCAACGCTAAAGGTTTTGGGCTTCTATCAGAATGAGCAGAATTCATATGTCTTCAGAGAGAATATAATTCTGACTTCGATTGCTTCGATAGTTGGAATTCCAATGGGAATAGCGCTTTTGAATTATGTTATGGCGCAGATAAAGATAAGCTCGATGTACTTCGGATGCAGGCTCAATCCGCTTAGCTATGTTATGGCGGTTGGCATAACCTTTATTTTCACTATAATAGTTGATCTTGCGCTTACCTTTAAGACAAAAGGCATCAACATGGCAGAGGCTATGAAGGCAATTGAATAAGTGGTATTATACAATGAAAAACCGGAACGGATTCAAAATATCCGCTCCGGTTTGTTTTATTCTAATTCTATGTTAACAAGCTAAAAAGTTCCCGGACATGCATGGTCGGCTGAATTGCAGCAAAACCGTATTATGGCGGTTTTGCGGCGATTTTATAGCAACACTTTTACGTAGAATTATTAAGCATCCCTATACGCTTTCAAGCAGAAAAAGTATTATTCAAAACCGATTCCGTCAATCTTCCAAAAATCATTTTCCTTCACGGCGGAAATTTCAAGCACTGCTGTTCCACCGTAATCGTCGTAATTCATCTGAGCGGTGAAGCTGCTTTCGCTTTTATCTGATATCACGGGCTCGTTATCTTCCTGATAGTAGGCAAAGCCGCAGCCCTTTGGGGCCGGTCTTACATACAGCTCACCGTCGTGATCGATGTAATATGGCGGTTCCGAATCAAGTATAGCTGAATATCTTTTGGAAATCATGTCAGCAGTCAGATGTGATTCCATATACTCCTTAATGTCAGCAACGCTTGAAAATTGCGTTTTATCAACTTTGTAAAATACAACATCACCCTCTGAATATGAAACTGTTTCGTCATATGGAAGAGCAGTTCCGCCAATGCGGTCGATATAGTCTATGGCTCCGAAAAGCTCATACGCTATTTCCCGATAGTCAATTTCGGCTTCAGCGTCGCTGCCCTCATCATCCGCAGCTTCAGAAGCTGTCTCAGATCCGCTTTCCCGCTCTGACATTGCAGCTGTCTGCATGCCGGCTTCCGGATGGGAGCCTGATTCCTCGGCATCGGTTTTCTTTGAATTTGTTGCGCACGCTGTAAGAGCATATAAAGCAATCAGCGCTGAAATTGATATTGCGATTACTTTTGATTTTCTCATTTTATAACCGTTCCTTTTTCGTGGAATTAAATATGCTGTTAATAATTATAGTCAGAATTCTTTAGTTGTTATATAATTATTGCATAGGCAGGCTCAAAAGTAAATATAAGAATGCGCGACTTGCGAAATATTGCTGCCGAAATGCAGATTAAGGGCTGTAAAATGCAGAATGGTAAAATATTTTTGATTAATACATTATGCTAACTCATAAGCTGATATCGGTATTTTACTTGAATTATACTTATATTCGTCTGGAAATGTACAGAGCATGCGTGCTCATAAAATCGGGTGTAAAATCCCATCGTATAGTAGTTTTGCGCCCGCTTTTCGGTATCGTTTTAGGCGGAGATTAGTATTACGCCCTTTGAGAAGCCCGCATAAGCTGAAAAAAGTATTGTTCAAATGTTAGCTGATGACGTGCAGTGAATGAAATTAGGATAACCTGTAAATTGTCCTCCGGCTTGACAGGAAATAAAGAAGCATATTAGGATCGGCGTCAAAGCAAATCTGAGAGATGCAAGCCCTATTCGTCGTTCAGCTCGGCAAGAACGCCGATATTATCAAAAATAAACTGCTGAGCAGAACTGCTGTACAGCACCGAATAATATAATCCACTTTGCCATGTGCATTTAACTGTGCTCAGCCCTATGTCTTTTACGTCATCAGTCGGAACCCTGTGCCGACCGCCGTCGGGAAAAGCCTTAAGCTCCATAGCTCCTATATTCTCCAGCCGGACAGTTATGGTTGTTACCTTAAGCCCCGCATATTCTCAAGGCCTATGAGCGAGTTTATTTTAGCTGTGATTTCGCTCGCCTTGCAGGGATTTTCATCGGGCTTCAAAGATTGAATCTGTTCCTCGGTAAGTGAAAACGGAGGCTTTTCCGAACGTTTTTTTCTTCTTCGGCGGCTTTTCATCAGTCTGCGAGAGGATCATATTGCAGTGAATTGTCCGTCAAAGCGTCAAGAAATGCCTTGCCATACTTTTCAAGCTTTCGACGGCCTATTATGCTTTCCAGTCCGGCTCTGAATTCGTCATATCCAAAGTATCGCTTAAGCAGTTCTATTCTGTCATCCGCAAGAATTCTCCTTTATTTCCACCTGTCAGTTTACTTTCCGCTTACAAGTGCCGCGCAATATACAGCTTTTGCGCCCTGCATTTTAAGTATGTGAGCACAGCTTGAAAGCGAACTGCCGGAAGTTATAACATCATCGCAAAGCAGTATGATTTTTCCGTTTAGCTCAAGCTGCTTTTTCGGAGGCTTATATATGCTTCTTGCAAACAACCTTCTATCTTCATAGCTTTTCTGACTGTGCTGCGATTTCCGAGTGCTGCTTCTGCAAATAGCATCGTAAAGCATATCTTTTCCAAGCGAATCGGAAATCAGCCTTGCTATAATTTCAGCCTGATCATATCCGATAATTGCTTTCTTCCGCTTGGACATGGGAACATAAGCTATGCAGTCAATATCGTCCGCACAGCCGGATTTAACAATGCTTTTGCTCAGCTGTGAGCAGTAATATCTTGCAACATTGAACGCCTTACTTCTTTTCAGGCGGATTATGCCATCCCTTGACAGATTACCGTATCTTCCGGCATAGAATACCTTGTCAAACTCTAAACCGCATAGCTTTTGAGGAAGCTCGCCGGAGCATTCAATAAGCTCTATTTCATTGGCGCATTCTGCGCATATCCAGTTGCCGGGGCTTATAATTCTTCCGCAGAAGCCGCATCTCTCCGGGTAAAGCGCCCTGATAGCGTTATATATGATTCTTTGCATAATAGGCGCTCCTTTTTCGTCTGCAAATTATAACTGAAATAAAGTATAACAGATTCCGTCGATAATTTCAATAGTAAGCTTTATGCCGCAAAAGCTTGAAAAGCCGTTGACTTGTTGCAGGTTAAAATGCTATAATATTTCAGAAAATGCGGCGCGAAAAAGAGGGGAGTGAAGCAGCAGTGCCTGAATGCATGTCCAAAGAGGACCATATTGGTAAAAATGCAGTGTACGAGTATGACCACATAGAGAAGCCGTCAGGTAAGATTTCGGTCCTTGCTCGCATTTGCTTGATTATATCTTGCGGTGCATACGTCCTTTTCTTTGCTTTCGCACTTAATAACGCATATAATTACTACAATCAGATTGGATGTTACGGCAAATATAATTCTATAGCTTTTCAAGAGATTGATATTTCGGTCCTGAATTCAGCCGAAAAGGAAAGCCTGATGGAGATAGAAGGAATCGGCGAAAAGAGAGCGGATCTTATAATTGCTTTCAGAGACTCAATCGGCGGCTTTACGGATCCTCGTCAGATTATGTATTTGGACGGAATTGGCGAAAAGCTGTTCATCAGAATTCTTGAGCATTACTACAGTGGATTCGGTTATTCGGATGGAAGTATTATTAAAATGCCGTAGGCTTTAAGTGAAAAAAGCGCACCCGGATGAGCATATATTTGCTCTGTCGGATGCGCTTTTTTCCGGCGGCAGGATTCTATGCTATTTCATTGCCGCCATTTCGTACTTTCTCTTTGTCGCCTCACCTCCGCGGATATGCCGTTCCCGTTTGTTGATGTCTAATATTACCTTTACCTCTTTATACAACGATGGCTTAACCGTCTTTAAACGTTCGCTTACATCTTTATGTACCGTTGATTTGCTTATTCCGAACTCTCGCGCAGTCTGTCTCACGGTTGCCTTATGCTCGATGATATATTCGCCTAAGATGACAGGGCGCTCTTGTGTCCTTGATATTTCCGTCATAAGCTCACTCCTATTTGCAGTATAGTAATTTATATGGGGCAGCTTGCTGTTTTATGACGGGTATTCTGAAAATGCGGAAGACCACTGCTTGCCGATTCTATTTCAATTGAATTGTTATGATGGCAGCTTATGTAATACTAAGCTTCGCCTGAAATGAAAGAAAAAATCCGAAGCAAAACCGCCATACGATGGGATTTTTCACCCGATTTTATGAGCACGCATGTTCTGTACATTTTCGGACGAATATAAGTATAAAACATCCCTGCAAGCTCGCCAATGAACTTGCAGGGATTATATTAAGTGATGTTAGCGTTAAACCGAATTGTATGCTTATTACAGATAACCTATATCATTCTTTCAAACACTGGCATGTATTCAATCGGAGCGGCGACCTTAACCGTTTGATTTCCGCAATACTGTTCCCCGGTTGACGTTAATTTCCAGTCGCCTGCGGGAAGGTAAACCTCCCTTTCAAACTGATTAAGATGAAGTATCGGTGCAACAAGGTACCTGTCTCCGAACATATACTGATCCTTAAGCTCCCAGCACTTTGCGTCCTCCGGGAATTCATAGAACATTGTGCGGATAAGAGGGGAGCCATTGGTATGCGCTTCCTCATACAGTCCTTTGATGTAGTCATGCATACCTATGCGAACGTCATAGTAATGCCGCATGATTTTATAGTTGTCCTCGCCGTAGCTCCAAAGCTCGTTGGGCTGGCCGGTGTGCAGGTATCCGCCGCCCCAATCTCTGTTGTCAAGCGCCGGTATGTTATAAGGACCTCTGTCGCCATGCATACGAAGTACAGCCGAATATACCGCAAACTGATACCATCTTATAAGAAGCTGCCTGAAATCCGGATCGTTAACATCGTCGGTCATGAAGCCGCCGATGTCGGTAGTCCACCATGGAATGCCGGCAAGACCCATATTCAAGCCGCATTGCAGCTGATCCTCAAACGCCTCAAAGGTAGACGGAACATCGCCCGACCATATAACGTTTCCATATTTCTGCGAGCCTGCCCATGCGCATCTCAAAAGATTAACAACAGGCTTGCCCTCCTTTATCATCTCATCATAGAAGGCTCGGCTGTACATCTGCGGATACATATTGCTGACTTCGAGCGCGGGGCCGGCACAGTATCTGTAATTCTCAAAATCATACACACCGTAGTCAGGCTCGGAGTTGTCCAGCCAAAAAGCGTCTATGCCAAAGTCATAGTAGTTCCTCTTGCAGACATCCCAAATGTACTTGCGCGCTTCTGGGTTGAATGGGTCGATTTCTACGCAGTCGCCCTGATAGTCATAAGTCTGAGCGGCACCGCGCTCGGTTTTAATAAGCAGACCCTTTTCCATCATTGGATAGAAATTCTCACTCTTTCTGTCAACCGAAGGCCAAACCGAAACTATTACCTTTATTCCCATGCTGTGAAGCTCGTCAACCATGGCTTTGGGATCTGGCCAATATTTTCGGTCGAATTTCCAATCGCCTTGAACCGTCCAGTGGAAGAAATCTATTACAATCTGGTCGATTTTAATGCCTTCCTTCCGGTACTGCCGCGCAACAGTCAGTACTTCGTCCTGCGTTCTGTATCTCAGCTTGCACTGCCACAGCCCCATAAGGTCTTCCGGGAACATATCGGCATGTCCTGTCGCCGTAGTGTAGTTTTCAATTATTGCCTTAGGGGTGTCGGCAACGGTTATGTAATAATCCATCTCCTTAGTCGATTTGGCTATCCACTCGGTATAGTTGCTGCCAAAGGTGGCTCGACCGACAGCGGGATTATTCCACAGGAATCCATAGCCCAAAGACGATACCGCAAACGGCACAGATATCTGCGAGTTGCGCTGGGCAAGTTCTAAGACGCAGCCCTTAAGGTCGAGGCAGTTGTGCTGATACTGCCCCATACCGAATATCTTTTCTCCTGGGTTAGGGTCAAACTTGACGTTCAGCGAATACTCTGTGCCGCCAATAATGCCTTTCCATTCACGGTTTACTATCTTCAGGCAGCGACTGCCCTTTGATATCGTTCCGTCATACATGCGAAAATATTCACGCAGAATGAGCTTATCATCTTTGTAGAACGAAATTATTCCGACAAAATTTACGACAGCTTTGATTCTACCGTTGGTTATAGTTGCCATTTCCCGCTTATCAATATCGCCGTTACCGACCCAATGGTCTACGAGCTCCACCTTTACTGATGTCTCGGTTTTTTCCGGCACTTCGGTCAGCGCCCGGCTGTTTTCCGTGAGTTGTCCAAGCATGGTGCTCCTTACCCTTAGCGAGTCCTTGCCCCAAGCTTCAATTCTGAGCATTTCACCGTTGTTGTAGCACACAAGTGCACCGTTGTCATTAACAAATCTCATATGCAACCTCCTCGTATAATAGTAATCGTGAGTCATGTTTCAACCAACAAAAAGCCATCACAAAGCTTTGAGTTGAATATTGGCGGTTAGCCAATACTTTGGTTTAACCGGATGATTGTCCGAGAGCAGAGAAAGGCCGATGAGTCAAGGGCGGCGAAGCCGGGAGCGGAGATTTTGCGTTGCAAAATACTGCTCCGAACCCTTGACGAGGCAGATTTTTTCTGCAAGGACTGCAGGCAATCAAATATCTATGATAAAATGTCGTTAACTTCATAAGCTCCTGTCCGACAGCCATTTTGCCGACGGAGGCATTTCCCACTATAAATAAAAGCTTCGTAAAGACACATCTTTTCAAAAAAGGCGGTAGGGAACTTGTCCCCACCGCCGGAAGCTTTGTGTTCTGAAAGATTAATTACAGTTCTGCAAAGTACTTGATAGTTCTTACCATCTGGCTGGTGTAAGAATTCTCATTGTCGTACCAAGCAACAACCTGAACCTCATAAAGATCGTCAGCAATCTTGGTTACCATGGTCTGAGTAGCGTCAAAGAGCGAGCCGTACTTCATACCGATAACGTCGGAAGAAACGATAGGATCTTCATTGTAGCCGTAGGAAGCGGAAGAGGCAGCCTTCATAGCTGCGTTGATGCCTTCCTTGGTAACATCAGCCTTCTTAACAACAGCGGTAAGAATGGTTGTGGAACCTGTGGGAACAGGAACTCTCTGAGCGGAGCCGATAAGCTTGCCGTTGAGCTCGGGGATAACAAGACCGATAGCTTTAGCAGCACCGGTGGAGTTGGGAACAATGTTAGCAGCACCTGCTCTTGCTCTTCTGAGGTCGCCCTTGCGGTGAGGACCGTCGAGAATCATCTGGTCGCCGGTGTAAGCATGAATGGTGGACATGATGCCGCTCTGAATAGGAGCGTAATCATTAAGAGCCTTAGCCATAGGAGCCAAGCAGTTGGTGGTGCAGGAAGCAGCAGAGATAATGGTATCATCCTTGGTAAGAGTATTCTCATTAACGCTGAAAACAATGGTAGGAAGATCGTTGCCTGCGGGAGCAGAAATAACAACCTTCTTAGCGCCGGCGTCGATATGAGCCTGGCTCTTTTCCTTAGAGCAGTAGAAGCCTGTGCACTCCAAAACTACGTCAACGCCGATTTCGCCCCAAGGAAGATTCTTAGCGTCCTTCTCGGCATAAATCTTAAGAACCTTGCCATCTACAGTGATAGTGCCTGCCTCATCGTCAGCGGAAACAGTGTGAGCGTTATCGCCGATCTTTCCGCAGTATCCGCCCTGAGCGGTATCGTACTTAAGAAGGTGAGCGAGCATGGAAGGCTTGGTAAGGTCGTTAATGGCAACGATCTCGTAACCCTCTGCGCCGAACATCTGTCTGAAAGCAAGACGTCCGATTCTTCCGAATCCGTTAATTGCAACTTTTACTGACATTAAAAAAACCTCCAATAGTAAATTATACTGTGCGGACAAAGACATTAAGACCTTCTATCGGCAAGCAGTATTTTGCATATATTATTTTACACTATTTCGGTATTATTTGCAAGTACTTTCCCCAAAAAATATATTTATTTATTGTTAATTTTTTTGATGAAAAGTAACAAAATATTGAACTTGTCAAGAAACGTGCAGTCAATAAATCCACAAAATAAGATATACGATGCTTCGCTGTCAGGCTGCGACGGCGAGCTTGTCCTTGCGTACTCCATGTTCAACTGTTGTTATAATTATATTCGTCCAGAAAAGTTCAGATCATGCATTGTCCGAACACTTTTAGATGAAAATAGCATATTTCCTACAATAGTTCCGCAAAAGAATACAGATAAATAATTATTGTGAAAAAAGGAAGGCCGGATAAGCTCCGACCTTCCCGCACAGCTGTTTTATCGGGCAAAACCGATTTTTACACCATCAAGTCGCAAATCATATTTGAAAGTTCAGTGGGATTCTGAATTTCCATTCCGCCGATAAGCCTTGCCTGAGCGTAAAGTATCTTTGAATACTTTGCAAGCTTATCCTTGTCCGATTCATAAAGCTGTTTAAGACTCTGCGCTATCGGGTGGTTCAGGTTGATTTCGAGCACAGTCTGAGCCTTTATGCTGCCGTCGTTATCCGGCATTGTGTTAAGCACTTTTTCCATTTCGAGAGATATTCCGCCCTCGCTTGAAAGGCATACCGGGTGATCCTTAAGGGTGTTTGTAAACTTAACAGCGCTTACGGAGCCGGACAGTGAATCCTTCATAAAGCCGAGCATAGCCTCACTGGACTCGTTTTCCGCCTTAAGGCTTTGCTTCTCTTCCTCAGTGGATATATCCAGAGACTGATCGGAAACGTTTACAAAGCTCTTGCCCTCGTATTCGTTAAGAGCCTTAAGCGCAAATTCATCTACATCATCCTTAAGATAAAGGACTTCGTATCCCTTGTCAACAACGGTCTCCGTCTGTGGAAGCATTGCGCATGCTTCTATGCTTGAACCACAGGCATAGTAGATGGATTTCTGTTCCTCTCTCATTCTACCAACGTATTCCTTAAGAGTTACAAGCTTCTTCTCGTTTGAAGATGTGAACATAACTAAATCCTTAAGGACGTCCTTGTGCATACCGTAGTCAGAGTACAGACCGAATTTAAGCTGCAAGCCGAGCGAAGAGTAGAATTTCTCATACTTCTCGCGGTCGTTTTCGAGCATCTTTGCTAGCTCGTTCTTGATTCTCTTTTCAACCGCTTTTGCAATTACCTGAAGCTGGCGGTCGTGCTGAAGAGTCTCGCGCGAGATGTTTAGCGCCAGGTTTGCACTGTCTATAACTCCGTGAACAAAGCTGAAGTAGTCGGGAAGCAGGTCTGAACATTTGTCCATAATAAGAACTCCGCTCGAATAAAGCTGTAAGCCCTTCTCGTAATTCTTTGAATAGTAGTCGAACGGGGCGTGAGACGGGATGAACAAAAGCGCATCGAACGCCGCAGTGCCGTCTACGGAGAAATGAAGTACCTTAGAAGGAGCTTCATAATCATAGAATTTTTCGCGGTAGAACTTGTTGTATTCCTCTTCGGTTATCTCAGATGCTGAGCGCTTCCAAAGCGGGATCATGCTGTTAAGGGTTGCAACGGTTTTAACAGTCTCATATTCGTCCTTGCTGCCTTCTTTAAGCTTTGACTCCTCAACCTCCATCTTGATTGGATAACGGATGTAATCGGAATACTTTCTTACAAGCTCTCTGATTCTGTATTCGTCGAGATATTCGCTGTACTTCTCATCATCATTATCATCGCGCAGGTGAAGGATTATTTCGGTTCCTGCATCAGCTTTATCGCAAGGCTTAACGGTGTAACCATCCACTCCGGCTGACTGCCACTGCCAGGCTTCCGCACTTCCGCAGGCCTTTGACTTAACGGTTATAAGGTCTGAAACCATAAACGCCGAATAAAAGCCTACGCCAAACTGACCGATAATGTCTGTCTTATCCTTGACATCTTCGCTTTGCTTGAAGTCATAGGATCCGCTCCTTGCAATAGTGCCAAGGTTTTTTTCAAGCTCGTCGTGCGCCATACCGCAGCCGTTGTCTGTTATAGTAAGGGTTTTTCTCTCCTTGTCCGGAATAATCCAGATTTCATACTCACCGCTTTCAAGCGATGCGCTTGAATCGTTAAGCGCACGGAAATGACGCTTGTCCAAAGCGTCGCTTGCGTTTGATATTAACTCTCTGAGGAATATTTCCTTGTGTGTATAAACGGAGTTAATCATCATATCAAGCAGTTTTTTTGATTCTGTTTTAAATTCTTTTTTTGCCATGATAATTCTCCTTCTGAAATAATTTTTTATTAAACAAACATAATATCACCAATTTCAGAAAATACTATGAAGATATTGTGAAAATTCTGTTACATTTCTTCATAAAAAATGACAGAGCGGAAATTATTCGCTCTGTCAAAAGCAAATTGCTTATCTAATGAAGTTGGTTCTTACCGTTTCCTCTTTTTCAGGCAGACCGAATTTTTCCTTTCCTAATGCGATTGACTTCATCAGGAACGACATGTTTTTTGCAAGCGTTCTCATCGTCTGAAGCCCCTCAAGGTCATTCTTGGCCTCTTCTGCACTGTTTCCGTGGATCCCGTTCCAATACCGGCTTGAGGCAACAGGCATTCCGCTTATTGTAAAGAACTTATTCAGTTCGTCGAAGGCTGCAGTCAGACCGCCTCTTCTGGCGGAGCACACAGCAGCGCCAACCTTCATTGTCTTGTCAAAGTGAGTACTGTAGAAAAGTCTTGTCAGAAAAGCAACTAAGGTTGCATTTGCCGAAGCATAGTATACCGGAGAGCCTACAACCAAACCGTCGCACTCCTCAAATTTCTTGGCAGCTTCGTTCACAATGTCGTTAAAAGCGCACTTGCCGGTTTTGTAGCAGGATTTGCAGGCAACGCAGCTTCTTATGTCCTTGTTTCCGATGTGAAGCAGCTCGACCTCGATTCCTTCAGCCTCAAACACTTTTTTCATCTCGTTCAGTGCTGTAAATGTGCTTCCGCTTGCATGCGGGCTTCCGTTAATCATTAATACTTTCATAGAAAACATCTCCGTTCTTTCTTAATTTGTATTCAATTTAGTATATTATATATCCATTTTTTCTTAATTGCAATAGTAGATGGCCAATGATTGAACATTTTTATTTATACTTTAGTCGATTTAAAATACTCTTGACTTGAAGGTTGATTTTTTTATAATACTGTAACAACATCAATCGCGGAAACGATTTTGATTCGGCCCATGCTGTTGATCTGTTAAGCAAAATCGATATATCCGAAAGCAATATCCTTCAAGGTAGCATGTTTCCGAACAGCGGTTTTGCGATTGGCGGCTATATAAGGAGCGTCATCTTACTGAATGCTTTTTCCAAAAGCTTAAGCGGTTTTACAGAGCTGCAATTCGCTATGATAAGTCGGATTCGGCTTTTCTTGCTTTGTTTTCCTTGCTTACGTTTCTGTTTTGTTGATTTAGCACAAATAATTTTGTTTTTCAGGCAAAGGCCGATGAAAGAAAAAAATCAGGCGCAAAGCGCCCGGCGATGGGACTTTGCACCCGATTTTATGACCAAACATGATCTGTACATTTACGGACGAATATATGTATAAAACATGATAACCGCGCCTGCCGAGGATAATTCCAAAGCAGGCGCGGTTATATAATTCTTAAAAAGGAGGTTATTAGCGCTGATTATTTTGATGGCAGGAACCGCTCATCGGGCAGCAGCCACAGTTTCCGCCGCAGGAATGCTTTCCGTTTTTCTTATCTTTAATAAGCTGGCGGATAATAAGTGCTGCAATTATAATAAGTATCAAGCTGACAACAGCCGTTGAAATCCATTCCATAGCTTATTCTCCTTGATTATTTCTTGATGGTTAATTTAGTTGCTTCCTTATATGGCTTGAAGAGCATGTATATCATTCCAACAAGAATGATTATTGAGCAGATAAGTCCTATAATATTCAGATTTCCCGTAAACAGTCCGCCGAACTGGTTTATCATAAGAGCAATGGCATAGGCAAACAGGCACTGATATCCGATTGCAAACCATGTCCATTTCGCACTGTTCATTTCGCGGCGTATAGCGCCGATTGCTGCAAAGCAGGGTGCGCATAGAAGGTTGAATACCAGGAACGAGTAGCCGCTTACGCGTGTGAAGGTTTCGCCAAGAACCTGATATACGTTTCCGGATGCTCCGTAAAGAATACCCATTGTTCCGACGATGTTTTCCTTTGCAACAAGTCCCGTGATAGAAGCAACTGCAGCCTGCCAGCTTCCCCAGCCCAAAGGCGCGAATATCCAGGCTATTGCACTGCCGATTACGGCAAGGATGGATTTGTCAAGCTCGTCTTCGGCAAGCATTCTGAAGCCTTCCGAGGTAAAGCCGAAGTAGGTTGTGAACCAGACAAATATTGTTGAAAGCAGTATTATTGTTCCGGCCTTCTTGATGAACGACCATCCACGCTCCCACATTGAACGCAGAACGTTTGAAGCTGTAGGAAGATGGTAAGCGGGAAGCTCCATAACAAACGGCGCAGGCTCGCCGGCAAACATCTTTGTCTTTTTAAGCATGATTCCCGATACTATTATTGCCGCCATACCTACAAAATATGCGCTTGTTGCTACCCAAGCCGAGCCGCCGAAAATAGCTCCGGCAATCATTGCTATGAACGGAACCTTGGCGCCGCAGGGGATAAAGGTTGTTGTCATAATAGTCATGCGCCTGTCACGCTCGTTTTCGATTGTTCTTGATGCCATGATTCCGGGAATTCCGCAGCCGGTGCCAATGAGCATCGGAATAAAGGATTTACCGGAAAGCCCGAATTTGCGGAATACTCTGTCCAATACAAACGCGATTCTTGACATATATCCGCAAGCCTCAAGGAAGGCGAGCAGTAAAAACAGAACCAGCATCTGAGGAACAAAGCCCAAAACCGCGCCGACGCCGGCAACAATACCGTCAAGAATCAATCCCTGAAGCCAGTCAGCCGCACCGATAGCTTCAAGACCGCTTCCTATAAGAACCGGTATACCCGGTACCCATACTCCGTAGGCTGATGTGTCGGGAGCGCCGTATGCTTCTTTGTATTCTGTGTTGAGATACTGCGAAACTGCATCCTCAAGGTCGGCCTTTGTGGTGCCGGGAACCTCTTCAACTGCAAGTGTTTCTTCATCTTCAAGCTCGTAGGTAACGCTTGCATTGTCAGGTGTGAGTGAAACAAGCTCTGCAAGGGCGGCAGAGGCTGCCTCTTCGCTGTATTCCTCCGACTCCGTATCAATAGCGTCCGCTATTTCATTATTGCCGTATTCATTAACAAACGCCGATATGATTGCATCCGAATCGCCGTATGCTTCTGCTGCCTCTTCATACTGCGATGAACCAATGCCTAATAAATGCCATCCATCGCCAAACAGTCCGTCGTTAGCCCAGTCCGTTGCGGAAGCGCCGACAGTTACCATGGATAAATAGTAAACGCAGAACATTATCAGCGCAAATATCGGTAGGCCAAGCCAACGGTTTGTAACAATCTTATCGATTTTATCCGATGTTGATAGTTCTCCCTGGGATTTCTTTTTGTAGCAGGCCTTTATAACATCAGCTATGTAAACGTATCTTTCATTTGTTATGATGCTCTCTGAATCATCGTCAAGCTCTTTTTCTGCCTCTGTAATATCCTTTTCTATATGGGAAAGAATGCTCTTATCAAGATTCAGCGTCTGTAAAACCTTATCGTCGCGCTCGAATATTTTAATTGCATACCATCTCTGCTGCTCCTCCGGAAGGTCGTGTATTGCCGCCTCTTCAATGTGAGCCAGAGCGTGTTCAACCGTTCCGCTGAATGTGTGCATGGGAATCGTCTTATCAGCCTTTGCTGCGGAAATCGCCGCCTCTGCCGCTTCCATAATGCCGGTTCCTTTAAGCGCGGATATCTTCGTAACTCTGCATCCAAGCTGGCGTGAAAGCTCTTCGGTGTTTATTTTGTCGCCGTTCTTTTCAACAATGTCCATCATGTTGACGGCTATAACAACCGGTATTCCAAGCTCGGTAAGCTGAGTAGTCAGATACAAGTTTCTTTCAAGATTAGTTCCATCGATTATGTTAAGTATAACGTCAGGGCGCTCGTTGCTTAGATAATTTCTTGCAACAACCTCTTCTAAGGTGTAGGGGGAAAGGGAATAGATTCCCGGAAGGTCGGTAACGATTACGCCGTTGTGCTTTTTAAGCTTGCCCTCCTTCTTTTCAACAGTAACACCGGGCCAGTTTCCCACAAACTGATTGGAGCCTGTGAGCGCGTTGAACAGCGTTGTTTTACCGCAGTTCGGGTTGCCGGCGAGGGCAATTCTTATGGATTGTTCAGCCATATATATTTTCTCCTTTCTCGTTAGCAAAGGCTAACTTATCTTCAAAAAAATAATCGATCAGCAAAGCTCAACGTCTATCATTTCGGCGTCAGCCTTGCGCAGCGAAAGCTCGTAGCCCCTTACAGTTATTTCAACAGGATCTCCGAGCGGAGCTACCTTTCTCACAGTGATTTCAACCCCCCTTGTGATGCCCATGTCCATTATTCTGCGCTTAACAGCGCCTTCGCCGCGAAGCTTAAGAACCCTAACGCGGCTTCCGATTTTTGCTTCCTTCAAAGTCATATTATTTCCTCCCATAATTTAATCTATTTTAGCGATAAAGAGTTCAGAGTAAATCCATTCGGCCTCGCCATCATACCATGATTTTTTTTGCCATATCCGAATTGATTGCAATTCGTGATTCCTTTACATTGACGATGACATTTCCGCCAAGCATGGTGATAACCTTAACGGTAGTGCCGACTACAAAGCCCATATCTTCAAGGTGCTTTCTGACTTCCTGAGAACCGCCTATCTTCTTTATAGTGTTTTCCTCTCCTACGGCGGCAAGTGCAAGCGGCATCATATTTTACCCTCCTAAATAGGTTAGCATACGCTAACAGCATGTCAAATATAAAGTTAGCTCTCGCTAACCATCGTCATAATAATACACCAACAGTTCGAATTTGTCAACCGGTTTTTTCACTGTCGTTGAATGATTTGTAGGTACAGTCAATAAAGTTAGCTTTAACTAACTTAAATTTGTGCATTTTTCAGCCATCACATTAAATTTCACCGATTGATATATTTTACTTGCAATTATCAGAAAAAAATGTTATTATATTATATGTATATTATTTCGTCTAAAGAGAAACCGAAAAGCGGGCACAAAGCCGCTATATGATGGGTTTGCACCTGCTTTTGGAACACTTTTAAACGAAAAAAATAAGTATAAAACATTCTTTATTATAACGGAGGTAGTATAAATGCACTTGGCTGAGTCTGGTGAAATGTATCTTGAAACGATATATATACTTTCACATAAATTGGGTGCCGTTCGTTCTTTGGACGTTGCAGAATACATGGGCTTTTCTAAGCCCAGTGTAAGCCGAGCTGTGGGGTTACTCAAAAGCGGCATGTATATAACAATGGATAAAGATGGCCTTTTGGAGCTTACGGATGCCGGAAGGGAAATAGCCGAAAAGATTTATGAGCGGCATACTGTTCTCACTGAGCTTTTAACAAAGCTTGGGGTTGATCCTGAAACCGCCGCAGAAGATGCCTGCAAAATGGAACATGACATTAGCGACGCTTCATTTCAAGCTATAAAGAACCACTTTAATAAGTATGGAGATAAAAAGTAATATGCTGCTGTCATCGTCTTTGCTTAGCGGTTCTGTTCCCGCGCCGTTTTATGCAGTATTGGCGGTAGCAGTTATTGGCGTGCTTGCTTTTATAGCGGTAAAGGGAGTTAAATATAGGGGAAAATCCAAGCGCACCCACAAGTTTATGTCTGCGGGCCGATTTATAGCTCTTGGATTTGCCGGGCTCATTTTACTCGGCTCGGTTTTGCTCTATCTTCCCATAACCCATAATGAAGGTATAAAGGTTAGCTACCTTGAATCTCTTTTTACATCGACAAGCGCTGTTTGCGTCACCGGCCTTGTGGTTTTCGACACTGCTGATACGTTTAATCTGCTCGGCCAGTTCATTGTCGCCCTTTTGATACAAATCGGCGGTCTGGGAATTGCATCCTTGGGCATAGGAATTATGTCACTCTCCGGAAGAAAGGTAAACATGCGCGACAGATACCTTGTAAAGGAAGCCCTTAATTACAGCTCCTTTGACGGTATAACCGGCCTTGTAAGATGGGTACTGCTGACAACCGTCTGTATAGAATCTGTCGGAGCGGTGCTCAGCTTTTTTGTTTTTATAAAGGATTACAGCTTCTGGCAGGCGGTATGGCTCAGTGTGTTCCATTCAATAGCTTCGTTCAACAATGCCGGATTCGATATCATAGGCGGCGGAAAAGGTCTTTCGCCATATACTCATGATCCGTTTATGAATATAATAACGGCACTGCTGATAATACTCGGAGGAATTGGCTTTTTTGCCATTAAAGAGATAATATCCAAAAAATCGTTCCGCAGTCTCACGCTGAACACAAAGGTTGCTCTAACAACCTCGCTGGGTTTAATAGCTGCAGGAACTCTTCTTATAAAGCTTTCTGAGGGAATAACTTGGCTGGGAGCTTTCTTTACAAGTGTTTCAACAAGAACTGCGGGATTTTCGACCTTTTCTATCGGTGAATTTTCGACGGCCGGTATATTTATTGTTATAATTTTAATGTTTATAGGCGCTTCCCCGGGTTCGACCGGCGGCGGAGTTAAAACAACTACATTCTTTGTGCTTATAAGCTCGGTTATATCCATCATAACAAATAAGGATATGGGGGCATTTAAGCGCAAATTTAAGCAGGAAACTGTTTTCAAAGCGTTTTTGATTTTTGTAACGTCCATAATCATATGCCTTATTTCAACATATCTTCTTTGCTTGACAGAACCGGATATCGAGTTTCTGCCGCTGCTCTTCGAAGCTGTTTCGGCATTCGGAACTGTAGGACTTACAACAGGTATAACCGCGGGAATATCTGCAGCAGGAAAGCTTGTTCTGATTCTTACCATGTTTATAGGAAGGATTGGCCCACTGACGGCGGTAACGCTTTTGGCGGTAAGCCCGCCTCCGACCGTGAGCAGGGCAGAAGAGAATATTTCAATAGGATGAGGAGGGGCATTTTATCATATGAAGAAATCAAGAAAGAACAGCAATATAACATACGGAATAATTGGGCTGGGGCGCTTTGGCTTTGCACTTGCTCAAAGTCTTTCGGAAAACGGTGCAGAGATTGTTGCTTTGGACAGAGATCCCGACAGAACGAAGGCTGCTCTTGCGTTTACCGATAACGCATTTACTGTTGCCGGGCTTAGTAAGGAGATTCTTATGGATTGCGGCATTAACAACTGCGACACCGTAATAATCTGCATCGGTGAGGCGATAGACACAAGTATATTAACTACTCTGACTGTGATAGAGCTTGGCGTTAAGAAGGTAATAGCAAAGGCTTCAAGCCTTGAACACGGGGCCGTGCTCGAAAAGCTCGGTGCAGAGGTGGTTTACCCGGAAAGGGATCGTGCGCTTATCCTCTCAAAAAAGCTTACATCTTCTAAAATAATGGAGTATATAACCGTGAGCGGGGAGGTAGACATAACGGAAATAGAGATGCCTCAGATCCCGGACGGTATGACTGTGCTGAAATTCGGATTCAGAAATAAATACGGCCTTAATCTGATAGCCATAAAGCATGATGATGTTGTCACCACAGATATCGGGCCGGATACGCCTGTCGTAACCGGCGACACGGTCGTTGTCTGCGGCAAGAGGAATAATATAACAAAATTTGAGACTAATCTTTGACATGTCAGACTTTATGAAAAGCTATAAATCGACCATATACTGTTCGTATATCGGCTACATAACTCAGGCAATAGTAAACATTTTTGCACCCTTGCTCTTTGTTACGTTTCATGAGGAGTTCGGCATATCCTTTTCACAGATAACTCTGATAACAACACTGAATTTTTCCACGCAGCTGATTATTGATTTGTTAAGCTCGAAATTTGTGGATAAAATAGGATATAGAATATCGATAGTTGCCGCACATGTCTTCTCGGCCTTGGGACTTTTGGGCATGGCTTTTCTCCCGAATGCATTGCCGAACGCCTATGTCGGTTTGCTGGTATCGGTCATTTTTTACGCTGTAGGCGGCGGTCTTATCGAGGTTCTTATCAGTCCGATAGTTGAGGCGTGTCCGAGTGACGATAAGGCGTCTGCCATGAGCCTTTTGCATTCCTTCTACTGCTGGGGTTCGGTCGGTGTTATACTTTTGTCCACATGCTTCTTTGCGGCATTCGGAAGGGAACATTGGCGTATTTTAGCCTGCCTGTGGGCGCTGATACCTACTGTAAATGCAGTTTGCTTAACACGTGTTCCAATAGCTTCGCTGACAGAAGAAGGCGAAGGAATGAAGATAAATGAGCTTTGCAAAACTAAGCTGTTTTGGGTATTTGCAGTGCTGATGCTCTGCGCCGGAGCAAGCGAGCTTTCGATGAGCCAGTGGGCATCAGCATTCGCTGAAAACGGGCTGAAAGTGTCAAAGGCAGTGGGAGACCTTGCAGGGCCATGCTTCTTTTCGGCGCTGATGGGTCTTGCCAGAGTGTTCTATGCAAAGTTTTCGGAAAAAATCAATCTTGCATCCTTTATAATATTCAGCTCGGGGCTGTGTATTACTGCTTATTTAATTACAGTACTTTCTCCGATATCGGTTATTTCGCTGATAGGCTGCGCTCTGTGCGGTCTTTCGGTCGGAATAATGTGGCCCGGAGTGTTCAGCATAGCTTCATCTAAGCTCCCTAAGGGCGGTACTGCAATGTTTGCTCTTTTGGCACTTGCGGGCGATATGGGATGCTCAAGCGGTCCGACTATTGTAGGTATGGTTTCCGGCGCCTGCTCGGATAATCTGAAGGCAGGTCTTGCCTGCGCAGTAATTTTCCCTGTGCTTATGATTGTCTGCACCACTGCGCTTTTAAGGATGTCTGCCGGTAATCAAATGCTGTGTAAAGAGCTATAGATTTACATATATTCAGGGGGAGCAAATGACATATAAAGATATGCTTGCCGTCGCAGTAAGACAGTCTGCAATAGAAATGAACTGCTGTGAAGGAGACTTTTTCTCGTATGAGAATAAAGTTACGGCTTCTAAGCCGGATTCACGAATAAGAAAGTACTATAATCAGCCGTTTGCCTGCAATTTTGTTTCGTATGGAAATAATGTTGTTGCCTCGGCGAACAGCGAGCTCATAGCTGTGATTCGTGATTATGTCGGATGCAGAGAATGGTATTGTTGTTTTGAAACTCCTGCCGTTTTCGAGCTTAACGATGCTATCCGTCCGCTTGGATATATTGTAAAATATATGGGGCAGTATTTTCTCCCCGATCCCGAAGAAATTCCCGACATAGCGTGTCCGTATAAAACAAAACGCCTTACTCGTGATGATTTTAATGGGCTTTATCAGCCTCAGTGGAGCAACGCTTTATGCGATAAACGCCCGCAGCTTGATGTTATGGGCGTTGGAGCGTACGATAACGGCGCACTAATCGGCATGGCGGCCTGCTCCGCCGACTGTGAGAATATGTATCAGATAGGCATTGACGTTCTGCCGGAATATCGGCGCAGGGGAGTTGCCAGCGCGCTGACTTCTCAGCTTGCAAATAATATCATTGATGCGGGAAGGATCCCCTTTTACTGCGCGGCATGGTCAAATATCCGTTCTGTAAAAACCGCCTTAAGGTGCGGCTTCAAGCCGTCTTGGATAGAGCTTTCCGTAGTTAAATCCGATTAAATTCTAACCGAAGGGCTTGTAGTAATATTGTTTCAGTGCCGAAAATATAATTGTGTATGTTTACTATTGATATTTTCGGTACAAAGCTGAGCGTCACGTTCGGATTTTTGTTTCTTATCGCCGCAAACACTGCCGGCGGTGATATGCTTACTCTGCATTGCCTTGCATTCTGCATTATTCACGAGCTTGCTCATCTTGCCTGTATGTGGATTCTTTCCGCGGATGTTTCCGAAATAAGGCTCTACGGCGGCGGAATAAAAATATGCGGCGTGGGAATTTCAGAGCTTGATAAGTGCAGACAGCTCGTAATTTACTGCGCAGGGTGCGCGGCGAATCTCATATTGGCCGTTGTATTTTATTATGTGGGGAATACTCTTTTCTGCATTGTAAATCTGTACCTTCTCATTCTGAACCTTATGCCGGTTTCCTATTTCGATGGGGGACAGGTTCTATTTATTCTTATGCCGAATAATAACCGCTTGAGGGCGGCTCTTTCGGCGGTATCTGTTTGTATCATAGCCGCGCTCGCCTTATTCGGGATATTTGTGTCGATGGAGACGCTCTCTGTCTCTGCTATAATTACTCTTGCATTTATTATCCTTTCCGATTTGCTGGATGGATGATAAGAATTTTAATATAAAGGACGAAAAACGAGGTATTAAAATGGATTTAAAGGACAAAATCGAAAAGCTTGCGCTTTGCTCTATGAAGCCTTCAAGGTATATCGGCGGTGAGGTAGGAAGCGTTGTTAAAGATAAAACAAAGGTAGACGTCCGCTTTGCTTTCTGCTTTCCCGATACATATGAGGTCGGAATGAGCCACTTGGGAATGAAGATTCTTTACGGTCTTAAGAACGCCAGAGAGAATTTCTGGTGCGAGCGCGTGTTTGCACCGGAGAAGGACTTTGAAAAGCTGATGCGCGAAAACGATATTCCGTTGTATGCTCTTGAAAGCCTCGATCCTGTAAAGGATTTTGACTTTATAGGCTTCACTATGCAGTATGAACTTAGCTATACAAACGTTTTGAATATGCTCGACCTTGCCGGATTGGAAGTTAAGGCGGCTGATAGAACCGAATCCGACCCTATTGTCGTAGCAGGAGGACCATGCGTTTGCAACCCGGAGCCGCTTGCGCCCTTTTTTGATTTATTTATACTCGGCGAAGGAGAGGAAGTCAACCTTGAGCTTATGGATTTGTATAACGACATGAAGCACCGGGGCAAGACAAAAGCCGAATTCCTGCGCGCCGCCTGCCATATCGAGGGAATATACGTCCCCGCATTTTATAATGTTGAATACAACCCCGACGGCACGGTAAAAAGCATAACATCTGACGGCGACGCTCCCATGCCTATCAGGAAAAGAATCATAAAGGACTTTGACAAGGTATATTACCCCGATTACTTCGTTGTTCCTTTTACCGATATCGTTCACGACAGAGCGGTTGTTGAGGTTCTTAGAGGTTGCATACGCGGCTGTAGGTTCTGTCAAGCCGGATACATTTACAGGCCTTTCAGAGAAAAAAGCGTAGATACCATTGCAAAGGAAACTAAAGCCTTGTGCGAGCAGACCGGCTATGAGGAGGTTTCGCTGTCCTCGCTTTCAACAAGCGACCATCCGGAGATTGAGGAGCTTTTATCCAAGCTTGTCGATTATACTGAATCCGAAAAGGTTAGCCTGTCGCTGCCGTCCCTGAGGGTGGACAATTTCAGCAAGGAAATTTTGGAAAAAATCAATCGCGTAAGAAAAACCGGACTTACTTTTGCCGCTGAAGCGGGAACTCAGCGCCTGCGCGACGTAATAAATAAAAACATCACTGAGGATGAGATACTTTCTACCTGTAAAATAGCTTTTATCAGCGGGTATCAGACGGTCAAGCTTTATTTCATGATGGGTCTGCCGACCGAGACTGACGAGGATATTCGGGGAATAGTTGCTCTTGTAAGAAAAATTTCCGACCTGTTTTATGATATAAACAGGGGGGTGAAAGGCAAGTTTTTGAGCATATCCGTATCCTGCGCAACATTTGTTCCCAAGCCGTTTACTCCGTTTGAATTTGAACCGCAGATAACCCGCGAAGAGGTTAAGCGCAGGCAGGATATTCTTACATCAAGCTTTAAATCCAAGCACATCCGCCTTTCTTATCACGATTACAACGTAAGCATTCTTGAAGCTGCTCTTGCTCGCGGCGACAGGCGCATTGGAGAGGTTATCTACAGTGCATGGAAAAAAGGCTGCACCTTTGACAGCTGGGAGGAGCATTTTAAGTTTGACAGATGGCTTGAAGCCTTTGCCGAATGCGGCCTTGAGCCGGAATTCTATGCTTGCCGCGAACGAAGCTTTGAAGAGATTAACCCGTGGTCGCACCTTGATTATTATATCTCAAAGAAGTTTTTGATATCCGAAAATAAAAAGGCGCATATGGCAATCACTACTCCGAATTGCCGTGAAAAATGCTCCGGCTGCGGAGTTAAAAAGGAATGCGGAGGAACATACTGTGGTAAAGGATTATTATGACGTTCGCGCGGTCTTTAAAAAGACCGGAAGGGCAATATACATATCTCACCTTGATCTTATGAGGTTGATGCAGCGCACCTTTAAGCGTGCAAAGCTGCCGGTGTGGTTTACAAAGGGCTACAACCCGCATATATATCTTATGTTTGCATTGCCTCTTTCTTTGGGAGTGTCGAGTGAATGCGAGCTTATGGATTTTGGAATAGACATATCCGCCGGAGAGCCTGATTATGAGGATATTAAGAATAGGCTGAACGGCGTCCTGCCGGAAGGTCTTGAAATAATAAAGCTGTATGAGCCGCAGAATAAGCACACGGAAATCGGGGCATGCGAATACGAGGTCGACATATATTCCCAAAAAAGTCCGGAGGAATTATTAAAGCTTTATGATGAGTTTTTTGGACAGGACGGCATATATATCGAAAAGCGCTGTAAAGTGAACATGCGAAAAACTACGGTTACCGTAGATATAAAGCCCGACATAAAGCTTTTGAATAAGCACACGACTGCTGACTGTGCATGCCTTAGCTTCCGGCTCCCAGCCGGCATAAATCACTCGCTGAACATAGTCTCGCTGACGAATGCTTTTGAGAGCTACTGTGGCTTTGAATTTGATAAAACATGTATAAAACGCACAAGAATACTTTCAATGAATGGCGATATTTTTACATAATGCACTATTGAAACCCACCTGAATTTGTGATATAATATTAAGGCATTTGAGTTCCGTTATGTTCTCCGAGCATGATGGGGATTAGTGCCTGTTCGTAAGAATTAGCATTAAAGCGGATAGTCCTCTGGCTTTGTTAAGCGGCATGTATAGTTTCATTCGCAATATTATGATGATATATACAACATGGCCGATAGAAGCGCATGAATGTCTGAAAGAAATAGGAGGAGTTTTAAAGTGGACGCTTTAAAAATCATTGCAAACTCAAGTTTAAAAAAGGAAGTTCCCGAATTCGCTGTTGGTGATACCGTCAGGGTACATGTAAGAATTCAGGAAGGCGACAAGTCGAGAATCCAGGTCTTTGAGGGCACTGTTATTGCCAAGAAGCACGGCGGCGTAAGTGAAACTTTCACTGTCCGCAGAATTGCTCATGGCTGTGCAGTTGAAAGAGTCTTCCCTCTGCATTCTCCCGTTGTGGAGAAGGTTGAGGTCGTAAGACTTGCCAAGGTTAGACGCGCTAAGCTCTACTACCTCAGAGAAAGAGTTGGTAAGGCCGCTAAGACTAAGGACGCTATCAAGTAAATTGAGTTTACTGCTGATTTCACCCTGACACCGCTGGTAATCTGTTACAGGCCGAGATTGGCAATAAGAGAAGCTGTTTTCGCGGCTTCTCTTTTTTCTTTTCAAAACCTATTGCATTTCAAGAAAAAATTTGGTACAATATATTGAATTTCATAATTATAATTTATCATAAGGAGTAAGATATAAGCATGGGCGAAGAGAAAAACGTTTCCGCTGACAGTGCGGTAGATAAAACAGTTGCAGAGCAGAATAAAGAGAAAAAGGAAAAGAAGCCATTTATAGATGATTTTCTTGACCTGATGAAATCATTTGTTTTGGTTATCGTTATTATCGTTCTTATATTCACATACGTTGCGAAGACCGCAATAGTGCATGGCAGCTCCATGACCGACACTCTTGCAGATAAGGACTTTCTTCTTTTGTGGAGCTTTATGTATACCCCTAAGCAGGGAGACATCGTTGCCGCAAACTGTAAAGGCTTGAACGAGGTCATTGTGAAAAGAATTATAGCAGTCGGCGGTCAGGAAGTTAATATTGATTTTTCCACCGGCACTGTTTATGTGGATGGCGAGCCGCTTGATGAGCCATACATCAAAAATCTCACGCTTAACGATGAGCTTGCGTTTAATTATCCGATAGTAGTTGACGAAGGCTATTATTTCTGCATGGGAGACAATCGTCAGGGCTCCAAGGATTCGCGCCACCCGGATGTCGGCCTTATTTCACGGGATGATATACTTGGCAAGGCAATAATGAGAGTTTACCCTCTGAATAAAATAAGATTTTTCAAGTAAAGGATTGATTATAATAGATTCAGGACTAACAATACAGTGGTTCCCCGGACATATGGCCAAAACACGCCGTATGATGGCGGAGAACCTGAAGCTTGTTGACGCGGTTGTCGAGGTAACGGACGCAAGGATACCGCGCTCAAGCAGAAACCCGGAAATGGATTCTCTTGTCGGAAGAAAGCCGAGAATAGTAGTGCTCAACAAATGCGATGCCGCCGATGATGCGGTCACAGCGCGGTGGATAGAAAGCAATAACAGCGCGGGGATTCCCGCAATTGCTACAGACTGCCGAAGCGGAAAGAATGTTTCAAAAATTCTGCCGCTCACTAAGAATGTGCTCAGGGAAAGTATAAGCAGATGGGCCGAAAGGGGCATGACTGGGCGCTCTATCAGGCTTATGATAGTAGGGATACCAAATGTCGGTAAGTCCTCGCTTATTAACAGGCTTGCCGGCTCAAAGCGCACAAAGGTTGAGGACAGGCCGGGCGTTACCAGAGGTAAACAATGGGTTTCTGTTTCAAATGATATCGAGCTTCTGGATATGCCTGGCGTGCTCTGGCCAAAATTTGATGATAAGGACGTCGGGTTGTCACTTGCATTTACCGGCGCCGTTAAAGACGATATTATGGATATGGAATCGCTTGCCTGCGAATTTATAACAAGGCTCCGAAGCATAAACAGCTTTGCTATAAAGCAAAGATATAATGTTGATATATCAGAAGATATGACTTCTTATGAGATTCTTGAAGCAATAGGCAGAAAAAGGGGATTTTTAATATCCGGCGGTGAAATCAATACCGAAAGGGCGGCTATTATTCTTATGGATGAGTTCCGCTCGGGCAAGCTTGGCAGAATTTCGCTTGAGCTTCCGTGATATTGATTCGCAAGTCACAAAATTGAAAACGAGTGATAATCTATGACTTTAGCTGAATTTGACAGTGAAATAAGAACAAGTTTTCCGGTGATATGCGGAGTTGACGAGGCGGGAAGAGGGCCTTTGGCGGGCGATGTCTATGCTGCAGCAGTAATACTTCCGCCGTGCTCTTGTATCGAAGGTATAAACGACTCTAAAAAGATCTCTCCGAAAAAGCGTGAAAAGCTGTTTGATGAAATAATCGAAACAGCCGAAGCTTACTGTATAGCAAGCGCTTCGGTCAGGGAAATTGAGGAACTGAATATACTGAATGCCGATATGCTTGCAATGAAAAGAGCTGTGGAGGGCCTGCAAAAGGATATAGATATGGTCCTTGTAGACGGCAATAAAGCGCCGGAGGTTTTGTTTGATACCCGAACTGTTGTAAAAGGGGATGCATTATCGCAGTCTATAGCTGCGGCTTCAATTCTTGCCAAAGTCGCAAGGGACAGATACATGCTTGAGCTTGATGAGCAATATCCTCAGTATCAGTTTGCAAAGCATAAGGGCTACGGCACAAAGCTTCATTACGAAATGATAAAAAAATACGGCATAAGCGAGGTTCACAGGCCTAGCTTTTTGAAAAATCTAAGTGAGAAATAACATGACTTCGAGAGAAATAGGCGATATCGGTGAAGAGTTTACTGCTCGGTTTCTTGAAAGAAAGGGCTGCGATGTTTTGGAACGCAATTTTACCATCCGCGGCGGTGAGATTGATATAATTGCGAAAAAAGGAAACCTTATTCATTTTGTAGAAGTTAAATCCCGGAAGAAAGACCCTCTTTCAAGCGGCGAGGAGGCATTGACCAAGACAAAGATATCGCGCATTATAAAAGCCGCACATGAATATATAAGCCGAAACGATATTGATATCAGCGCGGTTTACGATGCGGCTATAGTTGAAATCAGCAACGGATTAGTAACAGGATTCAAATATATACAAAGCGCTTTTACAGAATCTACTTAATACATTTTACGATAATCTTCACCGAAAGGATGATTTTATAATGTACTATCAAAGCACACGAAACAAAAACCTTAAGGTTATGTCTGCTCAGGCAATAGCTCAGGGAATATCGGAGGATGGGGGACTCTTCATTCCGGAAAGCATACCAAGCATTACTGCTGATGATATAAAGTCTCTTTGCAAAATGAGCTATCCTGAAAGAGCTGTATTTGTATTTTCAAAGTTTTTAACCGATTTTTCGGAGGCTGAAATAAAATACTGCGTTGATGGGGCATATAACACCCGCAATTTTGACAGCGAAAATATAATGGAACTTGCTCACTTGTTCGACGGCAGATATATGCTTGAGCTTTGGCACGGGCCAACCTGTGCTTTCAAAGACATGGCCTTGCAGGTACTTCCTTATCTTCTTGCCGTGTCGGTCAAGAAGCTTGGAATAGATAAAAAGGTCGTAATTTTGGTTGCAACCTCCGGCGACACCGGTAAGGCTGCATTAGAGGGCTTTAAGGACGTTCCCGGAACAGAGATACTTGTATTCTATCCCGCTGACGGCGTAAGCGCTATGCAGAAGCTTCAGATGACTACTCAGGAAGGCAACAATGTTTCGGTCTGTGCAATAAAAGGCAACTTCGACGACGCTCAGACCGGCGTTAAGAAGATATTTACGGACCCGGATGTAAACTCAGTTCTCGGCAAAAACGGAATGATGTTTTCAAGTGCGAATTCCATAAACTGGGGCAGACTTGCCCCGCAAATAATCTATTACGTATCGTCTTATACGGAGCTTCTTAAAAACGGTGAGATTTCCGAGAATGAAAAGATAAATGTCTGCGTTCCCACAGGAAACTTCGGCAATATTCTTGCTGCATACTATGCCAAGAAGATGGGAATCCCGATAAACAAGCTTATCTGCGCATCCAATTCAAACAATGTCCTCACCGATTTCATAAACACCGGCATTTATGACAGAAACAGAAGGTTTTATACAACCATTTCACCATCCATGGATATACTTATATCCTCGAATCTTGAAAGACTTCTTTATATCCTTTCCGGCGGGGAGGATGAGTATATTAAAAAGATTTACTCCGAGCTTTCGTCCTGCGGAAGGTTCGAGGTCACAGACTCTATCAAGGCATCTCTTAAGGAAGACTTTGCATGCGGCTTCTGCTCGGATGATGAAACTAAGGCGGCAATCAAATCGGTATATGAAAAATATTCCTACACGATGGACACTCACACCGCAGTTGCGCAGAAGGTTTACGAGGATTACGCTCGAAGAACCGGCGACAAAACGAAGACTGTAATAGCTTCCACCGCAAGTCCTTATAAGTTCTCCGCATCCGTTCTCGAAGCTTTGGGCAGGCTTCCGGTAAATGCTGATGAGTTTGCTCTTACCAAAGCTTTGGAAAAGGCAAGCGGAATGACTGTTCCCAACGCACTTGCATCCTTAAAGTCAAAGGAAATAAGATTTAAGGATACAGTCGGTAAGGAAGAAATGCAGAACGCTGTTTTCGGATTCCTAAAAATAAAATAGGAGCCGGCATATAACCGGCTCCTTCCAAATAAAGCTTTCTGATTCGGCGTGCAGATCGCGGATCAGCAGCTTCTTGGCTTAAAGGTTTTGCATTCTGTCTGAGCAGAGCAGTTTGGATTTGAACATCCGCAGCAGCAAACATCTATCTTGCCGGCAACGCATTCCTTTGAATCTCTGTTAAAAACGCAGTTTGAAACATCGCACTTAATGCCGTAAATCTTATCGTGTTCCATAATAGTTAGTTCCTTTCTTATTTTAGCGATAGATTTGAAGTACTTATTTCTAAGCTGAATGCTTAATTAAGCATAATGCTTATTCTAAGTATAAATATTATTGACGGCAAATCAAAATATATTCGCAGGAGGCATTTTGATGTCTTTATTTGTCATAGCAGATCTGCATCTTTCGCTTTCAGCTGATAAGCCTATGGATATTTTCGGCGGATGGGACAACTATGTGGAACGCCTTGAAAGCAATTGGCAGAATATGACTTTACCTGAAGATACCGTTGTCATCCCCGGTGATATTTCCTGGGCAATGGACCTTGAAAACGCTCTTGCGGATTTTAAGTTCATTGATAAGCTCAATGGCAGAAAAATCATATTAAAAGGAAATCACGACTACTGGTGGACTACTAAAACCAAGGCGGATAAATTTTTTGCAGATAACGGCATTGAAAGCATAAGCATTCTTCATAACAACTATTATAGCTACGGAGATATCGGCATCTGCGGCACAAGGGGATGGGTAAACGACGGCGGCGAGCCGTGCGATGCAAAGGTTATACACCGCGAGACTATGAGACTGGAAAGATCTATAGAATCCGCTCTGTCGGACAACCTTCGCCCGGTGGTGTTTCTGCATTACCCGCCGGTATTTGCAAATGTGACTAATCCGGAAATTTTAGATGTTTTGCTCAAATACAATATAAAACATTGCTTTTACGGTCATCTGCATGGTTCGTCCTGCGGATTGGCCGTCAACGGGACAAGATATGGCATAGATTTCCACTTGGTATCAAGTGATTATTTACAGTTCAAGCCACTTAACATAACTGAAATTGTGCAAAATGCCAAATTATAGTTTTTCTATAGAAAAATATTTTTTGGTGTGCTATACTTAATTATTGTGTATTAATATCATTAAATACAGGAGGACGTAATATGTTGAAATCCAAAAATCAGGTAGAAACAAACAAATACGAATTGGAGATAGAGGTTTCGGCAGAGGCTTTTGAAGAGGCGTTGCAGAGGTCCTATCTTAAGAACAAGGCAAAGATCACAATCAACGGTTTCCGTCCGGGCAAGGCTCCCAGAAAGATAATTGAAAAGGAATACGGCGAGGAAGTTTTCTTTGAAGACGCTGTAAACGATGTCTACGGTCCGGCTGTCGAGGAAGCTGTCAAGGAGGCCGAGTTTACCCTTGTTGCTGCGCCCGATGTAGAAGTCACCGAGGTCTCTAAGGCAGCCGGCGTCAAGTTCAAGGCGACATGCACCACCAAGCCTGTTGTTGATATCAAGGATTACAAGGGTATAAACGTAAAGAAAACAGTCAATGCTGTTACAGACGAGGCTGTTGAGCATGAAATAGGCCATATGCTCGAAAAGAATTCGAGAACTATAAGTGTCGATGACAGAGCCGCAGAAAACGGAGACGATGTTGTCATTGACTTTGAGGGCTTCAAGGACGGCGTTGCGTTCGACGGCGGCAAGGCAGAGAAGTTCACGCTTAAGCTTGGAAGCGGCCAGTTTATCCCCGGCTTTGAGGATCAGGTTGTTGGTCATAACGTTGGCGACGAGTTCGATATCAACGTAACCTTCCCGGATGATTATCAGGCTAAGGAGCTTGCAGGTGCGCCTGCAATCTTCAAAGTCAAGCTTCATGAAATCACGACCACCGAGCTTCCCGAGCTTGATGACGATTTCGTTAAGGACACTTCCGATTTTAACACTGTTGAAGAATTAAGAGCAGACGTAAGAAAGCATCTCGAAGAGGATGCCGAAAAGCAGGCTGACAACGAGGTTGAAACCGCTATTCTCGACGCTGTTATCAATAAGTTAGAGGGCGAAATTCCCGAGGTTATGTATGAGAATAAGGTAAACGATATGATTGAAGACCTTTCTCAGCGTCTGGCTCAGCAGGGAATTAAACTGGATACGTATCTCCAATTTACCGGCATGACTATGGATTCTTTAAAAACCACCTACCGCGAGCAGGCCGAAAAGCAGGTTAAGCTTCGTCTTGCTCTTGAAAAGGTAGTTGAGATTGAGGCTATCGAGCCTGCAGAGGATGAAATCGAGCAGGAGTTTGCCCATATCGGCGAGCATTATAATATGCCTGTTGAAACCGTTAAGCAGTATATCCATACTGAGGATATCAAGCTTGATGTTGCAGTGGGCAAGGCTGTAGATCTTATTAAGGACAGCGCAGTTATTGAGTAATTTGTTTTGCTTACAGTTTTTAAGGAGGAGCAATATGGCATTAGTACCGAACGTAATAGAGCAAACAAGCCATGGCGAAAGATTCTATGACATCTTTTCCAGACTGCTTAACGACAGAATTATAGTTTTATCCGACGAGGTTAATGACGCTACCGCAAGCATAGTGGTTGCTCAGCTTCTGTTTTTGGAAAGCCAGGATTCCGAAAAGGATATATATCTTTACATCAACAGCCCCGGAGGTTCAATAACCGCAGGCTTTGCAATTTATGATACCATGCAGTACGTCAAGTGCGATGTTTCTACCATTTGTGTGGGTATGGCGGCTTCTATGGGTTCGTTCCTGCTTGCCGGCGGAGCAAAGGGCAAGCGCATAGCTCTGCCTAACAGCGAAATTTTAATTCATCAGCCGCTTATAGGCGGAGGGCTTTCGGGTCAGTGCACAGATATCAAGATTCATTCCGACCATCTCGTTAAAATAAGGGAAAAGCTAAACAGAATCCTTGCGCAGAACACCGGAAGAACGATTGAGGAAATTCAGCGCGACACCGAAAGAGATAATTATATGACCGCCGAGGAAGCCGTTGCATACGGTCTTATCGATAAGGTAATTGAAAAGCAGTAGTTTTTATATCATTAAAGTGTTTGCCGGGCAGAGGCGTGTCCGGCGGCACTTTTGATTTGATAAAGCAAGGAGGTAAAATAAATGGCCTCAAACGACGGCATTAAAAGATGCGATTTCTGCGGTAAGCCGGAAAATCGCGTTAAAAGCCTGTTTTCGGCAGGAGATGTTCACATCTGTGACGAATGTGTACTTTTCTGCTATGATATTCTTGAAGAAAAAAGTCTTGCAAAAAGCTCGAAGGGTCAGCCGAATTCTGAAATAACGCTTACAAAGCCCGCTGAAATAAAAAGGGTTCTTGACCAATATGTTATTGGACAGGATGAAGCCAAACTCACCCTTTCGGTAGCCGTTTACAATCATTATAAAAGGCTTCTGGCAAACGAAGAAGAGGATGATGTTGAGATTCAGAAGTCAAACGTCCTTCTTTTGGGTCCTACCGGAGTTGGCAAGACCCTGCTTGCTCAGACTCTTGCAAAAACGCTTAACGTGCCATTCGCTATTGCGGACGCTACAACGCTGACCGAAGCCGGATACGTCGGAGATGATGTAGAAAACGTCCTTCTGAGGCTGATTCAGGCTGCGGACTACGATGTTGAAACCGCAGAGCACGGCATCATATATATCGACGAAATCGATAAGATAGCAAGAAAGTCTGAAAACGTTTCCATAACAAGGGATGTCAGCGGCGAGGGCGTTCAGCAGGCGCTTTTGAAGATAGTCGAGGGTACGGTTTCAAACGTCCCCCCGCAGGGAGGAAGAAAGCACCCCAATCAGGAGTTTATCCAGATAGACACAAAGAACATCCTATTTATCTGCGGCGGTGCATTTGACGGACTTGAAAGCATCATTAGGCGCAGAACGGATACTTCACAGATAGGCTTCGGCGGCAAGCTTAAGAACAAAGAGGATTCAGAGAATGTCCTTAAAAAGGTTATCCCACAGGATATAGTTAAATACGGCATAATCCCGGAGCTTATAGGCAGACTTCCGGTAATAACCGTTCTTTCGGGGCTTGACGAGGAAGCACTGGTGTCGATTCTCACTCAGCCAAAGAACTCACTTGAAAAACAGTATAAAAAGCTGTTCGACTACGATGGCATAGAGTTAGAAATAACCGACGAGGCAAAGCACGAAATAGCAAGAAAGGCTATATCACAGAAAACCGGGGCAAGAGGATTGCGCGCGATTATCGAAGGAATTCTGTTAAAGCCGATGTTCGACGCTCCGTCTGACGAGGATATAGTCAAGGTTATAATAACTCCCGAGTGCGTAACCGACAACGCAGAGCCGGAAATAGTTAAAAAGCATGAGGAACGAAAAAAAGCTTGAATACTAAAAGGAACGTAATTATTTGCGTTCCTTTTTGAATATATACGATTTTATACTTATTCTCGTCTAAAGCGTTCAAAACATGCATGGTCATAAAAGCTGGTGCAAAGCCCATCGTACTGCGGCTTTGTGCCTGACTTTCGGAATCATTTTAGACTAAGATTAGTATTACATAAGGTGATAACATGTCAAACAAAATTGAGCGAAAATACATGTCTCGAAGCGACTGGAAAAGAATCCTCCGCCGAGAGACTGCATATATGGATATTTCAAACGACGATATGCGCGGTGAAGCCTCGCTTTTGCACATTATCAAGGTCACAAAGCCGCTGGCGGTTTTCAGCGTTGATCATGATATTATGATTTGCGACGACGGCTATTATTGGCTTCAGCTGGCGTTTGAAAATAAAAACTGGTGGCTGACGGTGATGTTCAATCCCGCCGGCGAATGCTTCCAGTATTATATCGATATCACAAAGCAGAACATTGTAGATGGCAGCAATTCTTGCTTTGATGACCTCATGCTTGACATCATAATACAACCTGACGGAAAAACAACACTTTTGGACATGAACGAGCTCACGCAGGCTCTGGCTCGGGGGAACATCTCCGAAGAGGATTACAGCTTGGCATTAAAAACATCCCGGGAAATGCTCGACGGTCTGAAAACCGATTTTTGCAGACTCAGCGATTACTGCACCGAGCTGTTTTCAAGGCTTTTGCCGGAATTAAAATAATAATATATGCTCAAAAATAAAAAAATTATTTCAAAAACGCTAACCGATTTCAATTTTCGATACTATTTAGATGAAAGCTTTCAAACATTCGCGGCTCCTGTAGAAAAAAGGTGGCATTATGGTAAAAATTGATGTTAATAAACTGATTCAGGATAATCTCGCGGCGTTTTACGGATACGCCTATGAGAAGCTTTACGACAAGGACAAGGCGACCGACCTCGCCCATGAAATCGTCGTTGAAATTCTCTCTTCGGCGAAAAATCTCAGGGACGACAAGGCGTTCTGGGCGTTTGCGTGGAAAATCGCCGAAAATACCTTTCGGAAATTCATCCGCCGTGAGGACTTGAAGCGCAAGTGCGAGCTTGATTCGGAGAAGGTCTGTTACCAGACGGTGTATTCGCCGGAGCATGAATATATTATTCATGAGGACGAAAAGGACTCTACATATCTTCTCAGGCGTGAGCTTTCATTGCTCGCCAAAGCCCATAGAGATATCCTGATAGCGTATTATGTCGATAACAAAAGCTGCTCGCAGATTTCCAAGGAGCAAAAAATCAGCGTTGAGATGGTTAAATACCATCTGTTTATAATACGCAAAATTTTGAAAGAAGGAATAGGTATGACAAGAGAATTGGGCGAAAAGAGCTATAATCCGGGCGTTTTAAGAATAGATTTCTGGGGCGATTACAACAGGTATTCAAGCCTATGCGACCGCTTGCTCCCCGGCAACATACTGCTCGCGGCATACAAAAAGCCGGTGAGCGCAGAGGAGCTTTCACTGGAATTGGGCGTTGCAATGCCGTATCTTGAAGACGAAATAGCAATACTTGTCGCTGCGGGAGTGCTTAAAGAGGTCGGCAAAAAATATCAGACTAACCTTGTAATCCTGACGGATGAATATGAAAAGAGCTTTGAAAAGGAAACTGCACCCATATATGGGGAGATTTCGGCGGAGATATATAATACAGTACTCAAAACTCTTCCGCAGGTAAGAGAGCTTGATTTCAAAGGCAGCGACTATGACGACAACAGGCTGATGTTCGCTTTACTTAACATAGCCTTTGTAAACGGATTCGGAAGGTCAAATTATCTTTCTCCATACGGTGAAGAGCCAAAACTTCCGCTCGGTTGTCGTGGCTGGATTTGGGCATATGATAACGATTTCAAGAATTCCCATTTCAGAGGAGTTTCGATGTATACGAGTAACAATACAGGAACAGCGTGGTTTTCGTCCGAAAACTACAAGGTAATAGGGCCGTGTCAGCTGTATGACCATTCATACTTTTCAAAAAAGGCGGAAGCCGTATGGGACGCCATACTTGAAAATGAAACAAACAGGAATAATCCAACCCTGCCATGGCTGATAGAAAACAGATTTGTTTTCAGCGACAATGGCAGGCTGACCGCAAACTTCCCGGTGTTCACGGAAGGTGTTTATAGCAATATACTTGAGATTTTAGAGCCCGCAACCGCCCGCATTGCCGACTGCATGATAGATATCTCGGACAGAGCGACTAAAATCCTCGAAAAATCCGCTCCTGCCGCCCTAAAGGGGCAGTGCGCAACTATTGCAAAGATTAACCATCGGCTGGATGTTGCCGCATTCATCCTCGAAAAGCTGATTGCCGACGGCAAACTCTATCTCCCCAAGGAGAAAACCCCGCTTTGCATGTGGGGCGTAAAAAAGTGATTATCAGGTGTCTCACGCATGGCGGCGCAGTAATCGCGCAGAGTTTTACATGAGATAATAGCTTCAAGCTCCGCATAAGAGCCAAACGGTTTTCATGCGGAGCTTGATTTATTTTTTGTAGTGCGGTATAATAAGCATATCAACTCTAAGGACGTGATAATTTGCCATCACCGTTAGCTGACAGAATACGACCCAGAACTTTGGACGATGTAGTAGGGCAGAGTCATCTTCTGGGCAAGGATAAACCGCTCAGAAGGATTATCGAGAGCGGTAGAATTCCGAATATGATATTTTACGGTTCGAGCGGCATCGGCAAAACAACTGTCGCAAGAATCATCGCCGACAATACCAATATGAAGATGTATAAGCTGAACGGCACCTCGGCCTCCGTCCAGGACATCAAGGACATAATCGCACAGACCGACACCCTTTTCGGCTACAACGGAATACTTTTGTATCTCGACGAGATACAGTATCTGAACAAAAAGCAGCAGCAATCGCTTTTGGAATACATCGAAAACGGCAGAATCACCCTTATATCCTCGACTACCGAGAACCCGTATTTCTATGTCTACAACGCTATAATAAGCCGCTCCACCGTTTTCGAGTTTCTACCCGTCTCGGCAGACGAGATATGCCCGGCGGTAAAAAGGGCTTTTCAAATATGTGCAGATGAGCTGGGCAAAAAGCTCCGGCTTGAAGGCGAGGTAATAGAGCATATAGCAAGAGGGTGCGGGGGAGATGTGCGAAAGTCCATCAACACAGTAGAGCTGTGCGTTCTTTCGGCGGACAGTGCCGATGGAATCCTGAATGTTAAACTCGAAAACGTAAAACTGCTCACCCAAAGGAACAATATGCGCTATGACCGCGATTCCGATGAGCATTACAACATACTCTCAGCTCTTCAGAAATCCATAAGAGGGTCAGACGAAAACGCCGCTCTTCACTACGCCGCAAGACTTATTGAGGCAGGGGATATAATATCCCTCTCGCGAAGGCTGCTTGTTATAGCGGCTGAGGATATAGGGCTTGCATACCCCAACGCGATAACTATAGTTAAATCCTGTGTGGACAGCGCAATGCAGTTAGGACTGCCCGAGGCAAGAATTCCGCTTGCACAGGCAGTTATCCTCCTTGCCACAGCTCCCAAGTCAAACAGCGCTATAACAGCGATAGATTCAGCCCTTGATGATGTGCAAAACGGCGAATGCGGAAATATCCCTTCTTATTTGCAAGACGGTCACTACGCCGGCGCGCAGAGGCTCGGCAAGTCTCAGGGCTATAAAAATCCCCATACCTACCCGGATTCGTGGGTAGAACAGCAGTATCTGCCTGACAATCTTAAGGATAGGATATACTATACCTACGGCTCAAATAAATCCGAGCAGAATGCAAAGGAGTATTGGTCAAGAATCAAGAAAAAATAATATCAAGCAGCCCTATCAGGTGATTATTACAGCTTTTAACTCAGAATACGCTTTCTATCACTTTGTGACAGCTTTCCGGCGAGTAACGCCATTTGTCTATAACTCCATCAGTGATGAAATAGGTGTTTTTCATCTTCATGGGGGAATCGCAGCAGTCAACTATTATCAATTTGATTTTCATTTTTTCGGGATTTATAGATTTTATGTATACACTCGCTGTCTGTCCCGCTTTGACGTTTCCATTGGGTTCGGCAAGCCCGGCAAGGTTCGGGGCAAGTTCAACGAATACGCCGTAGCTTTCAACACTTCTTACGATCCCGCGGACGGTCTCTCCAGGCGAAAACATAGCTGCATTCTCTTCCCAGGTGCCCAAAAGCTCCTTATGGCTAATATAGAATTTGTCACCGTCAAAGCCCTTGAAAACAACCTTGATTCTGTCACCGACCGAAAACCTGTCGAACGGAGAGGCTATTCGGGAAATGGATATCTCATCTATCGGAATCATAGAGGGAATGCCTGCTCCGATATCCACAAAGCAGCCAAATTGCTCAATGTGCGTTACGGTTGCGTCTATAACAGCTCCTGATTTAAGCCGAGAAAGATAATCGTTTATGCAGCTTTCCTGGGCGGCTCGCCGCGAAATTACTGCCATGCGTTCGCGGCTTATGTTTTTAAAGCCTATAACCTTAAAGCATACAGGCTTTCCGACCCGTGATATAACTGCAATATCCTTAGTTTTTCCTTCCTTTATGCCTATACATACCTCCTCGCGCGGCATTATAGCTCTTATACAGGGAAGATTAATAATAAGATCGTGGCTTGATGTGCACATGTCTGCTTTTGCTTCTGATATAGCTCCGCTTTTAATAGCCTCTTCCAGCCTTTCTAACTCTGATAAGGCAGTTGTGTTTTCTGTTTCGTTTATAATATAGCCCTCCGGTGGATAATTCATGTCGATGCACCGTTCCTTTCAAAATCATATATAACTGATTAATACTATGAAAAAAGCGCGACTTATATTACCTTGCCTGTTTAAAAGCGTGAATACATATTCTGAAAGAATGTTTGCAGATCATTCAAATATTTTTAAAAAACTATTGCAATTTCAAAGCAATGGTGTTATAATATTACCGCAATTCGCACGCGTGCGGTTTTGCCGTGGTTCCCGTGGCAACTCGGGTGAAAGCAAACTAACCGGCGCGGAGGATTAATTTAAAAACCATAGGAGGTTACTACAATGGCAGTAGTATCAATGAAACAGCTTCTTGAAGCCGGTGTTCATTTCGGTCACCAGACAAGAAGATGGAACCCGAAGATGGCTCCGTACATCTTCACAGAAAGAAACGGCATTTACATTATCGACCTTCAGAAGACTGTTAAGAAGCTCGATGAAGCATATGCATTCATCAAGCAGATTTCCGAAGAGGGCGGAGAGGTACTGTTCGTAGGTACCAAAAAGCAGGCCGGCGACAGTATCAGGGAAGAAGCGCTGCGCGCTAACGCTCACTATGTAAACGCAAGATGGCTTGGCGGCATGATGACGAATTTCAAGACCATACAGACAAGAGTTTCCCGTCTTGAACAGCTTCACAAGATGGCGCAGGACGGCACCTTTGACCTTCTTCCAAAGAAAGAAGTTGCTCAACTCTCTCTTGAAATTGAAAAGCTTGAAAAGTATCTTGGCGGTATTAAGAACATGCAGAAGCTACCCGCAGCTTTGTTTATCGTAGACCCCAAGAGGGAAAAGATTGCAGTTTCCGAAGCTAAGAAGCTCGGAATTCCGATAGTTGCTATTGTTGATACCAACTGCGATCCTGACGAGGTTGACTATGTTATCCCCGGCAATGACGATGCTATAAGGGCAGTAAAGCTCATCTCCGGCGCTATGGCTGACGCTATCATCGAAGGCAGACAGGGCGAAACTGCTGCTGAAGAGGCAGCTGCTGAGAAAGCAGAGGAAGCTTCCGCCGAGGAGTAATTTTAATATAACAGGGCAGGGCAAAACCTGCCCTTGGTGCAATAAATAAGATTTTTGAAAGGAATGTAATTATATGGCTAACATTACCGCTAAGGACGTTGCTTCGCTTCGCGAAAGAACCGGCGTTGGTATGATGGACTGTAAAAAGGCTCTTGTAGAGGCTGAGGGCGACGTTGAAAAGGCTATAGTTATTTTAAGAGAAAAGGGTCTTGCAACCCAAGCTAAGAAAGCAGGAAGGGTTGCCGCCGAAGGCATTGTTACTTCTGTAGTAGAAGGAAATGTCGGTGCAGTCGTTGAAGTTAACTCCGAAACAGACTTTGTTGCAAATACGGATCAGTTCAAGAACTTTGTAAATCTTGTTGCAAAGACAATTATTGAGGCTAATCCTGCCGATGTTGATGCTCTTAAGGCCTGCAAGGCAAGCGGCTCGGATAAGACCGTCGAGGAAGAGCTTCAGGAGTTATTCCTCCAGATTAGAGAGAATATCCAGATTCGCAGATTCGTAAGAATGGAAGGAGCTCTAATTTCCTATGTTCACGGCGAAGGCAGAATCGGCGTTATGGTTAAGCTCGATACCGACCTTGGTGACAAGGCTTACGATTGCGGTAAGGACTGCGCATTGCAGATTGCCGCTATGAATCCTGCATATCTTGACAGAACCAAGGTTCCCGCCGACGTTCTCGCCAAGGAAAAGGAAATCATGCTTTCTCAGATGGCCGAGGATCCCAAGATGAAGGGCAAGCCTGAAGCAGTTCTACACAAGATTGTAGAAGGCAAGATTGGAAAGTACTATTCCGAAAACTGCCTTGTTGACCAGGAATTCGTTAAGGACGGCGATTTCGCTGTCGGCAAGTATGTTGAGAAGTGCGCTAAGGATCTCGGCGGCTCAATCAAGGTTGTTGATTTCGTCCGCTATGAGAGAGGCGAAGGCATTATCAAGAAGGCTGACAATTTCGCTGATGAAGTTGCCTCCATGATTAAGTAATCAAAGCAAATGAAAAAGTCCCTGAAACGAGCGATTTCAGGGACTTTTTGTTATTTCACCTTTATGTCTGTCCTATGCTCATCCTCCCGCTTTCCGATGGAATGTCGGTTTTTCAAAACTTCGTGCAGTTCCTTAGGCGAAAGCTCTTTTGCAAAGTCGGATGATTTCAGATTCTGGGATACAATAATATCGGTAAGTGTTGACATAGCTTGCACCTTCCTTTTATAATATTCTTAACGCAGCATCCCGAAAATATACGTATTGACTTGAATCGTCGAATGGTGATATAATACAATTAAAACTTATGGAGACAATATTAACAACATGGATAATTTATCTAATATCGGAGTAGTTAAGGATGTTCTTTCAAGGCACGGCTTCACTTTTTCCAAAAAGCTTGGTCAGAATTTTCTGATAAACCCATCAGTCTGCCCGAAAATAGCAGAGATGGGCAATGCTTCATCCGGCTTCGGTATACTTGAAATAGGCCCCGGAATCGGCGTGCTGACCAACGAGCTTGCAAAGAGGGCGGATAAGGTGGTAGCAGTCGAAATCGATGATCGTCTTATACCTGTCTTGAGCGAAACGCTTTCGGAACATAAAAACGTAAAAATCATCAACGCCGATATCCTGAAGCTTGATTTAAAAAAACTGATTGCAGATGAGTTTGACGGCATGAATGTTGCAGTGTGTGCAAATCTTCCGTATTATATAACATCACCTATCGTTATGGCTCTTTTGCAGGCACACCTGCCGATAAAATCTATAACCGCAATGGTGCAAAAGGAGGCTGGAGTAAGACTTTGCGCGCCATTGGGAACACGCGAAGCCGGCGCGGTTACTGTTGCTGTCAGCTATTATTCACAGGCAAAGATTCTTTTTAACGTCTCGAGGGGGAGCTTTTTGCCATCGCCTAATGTAGACAGTTGCGTAGTCCGATTCGACATTCGCTCCAAAACGCCGACGGTTAAAGACGAGGATTTCTTTTTCAGGTTAGTCCGAGGGATGTTCTCGCAGAGAAGAAAGACTCTTTTAAACTGCGTAAGCAGCTCTTTGGGAATTGACAAGAAAACGCTTGAAGCAGTCATGATTCACGCGGGAATCAAGCCATTTGCCAGACCGGAAGAGCTTGATATGAACCAAATGATACACCTTTCAGACGAGCTGTTTTCGCTTGATAGTAACACTTGACAAATTATCATCAGAAAAATTATGCAAAACTACAAAAAATCGTTGACTTGCATTCGCTTTAATGCTATAATGTAAAGAAATATACTTTATAAAGGATTGATACTATGAAACAGCTTATACGGCTATTAAAATCAAACGCTCGGCTTTCTAACAATGATATTGCAACAATGCTTGGCATAACCGAAGCGGCCGTTGCAAATGAAATAGAGGCTTTGGAAAAAAGCGGAGTTATAAAAGGGTATACTGCTATTGTTGATGAAGAAATGGCGGATAAAGACAGTATTACTGCCTACATAGAGCTTTCCGTAACGCCTAAGGCTCAGGTAGGATATGACGAAATTGCCCGTCATATCGCCGAATATGACGAGGTTGAAAGCATATCGCTGATGTCCGGAGGATACGACCTTGCTGTTACCGTAAGGTGCCGCAATATCAAGGAGGTTTCAATGTTTGTTGCACAAAGGCTTGCAACCATTGACGGCGTTATTTCCACATCAACCCATTTCTTCCTTCAGAAATACAAGGAAAACGGAATCATGCTTGTAGAAGAGTCGCCGGATGAACGCGGAAAGGAATAATACCTTGAAATGATGGACTATAATTCACTTCTCGGCAAAACCGCTTCCGAAATCAAGCCTTCTGGCATACGCAAATATTTTGATATTGCCGCAACGCTTGATGATGTAATATCCTTAGGAATCGGCGAGCCTGATTTTTATACGCCATGGCCGATAAGACGCGCAGCTATACTTGCACTTGAAAGAGGAAAAACCGTTTATACAGCAAATGCGGGCCTTCTAAAGCTTAGGAAGACGATATCCGAATACACTGCTACAAGAACGGGCATTGAGTATGACCCTGCGAAGGAAATAATAGTGACCGTCGGCGGATCTGAGGCTATAGATCTCACTGTGAGAACCATAGTAGAGCCCGGCGACGAGGTTATTATTCCCGAGCCTTCGTTTGTCTGCTATAAGCCTATAGTAAGGCTTGCAGGCGGAACCCCTGTAATCATTGAGACAAAGGCTGAGGATAATTTCAAACTGACGCCGGATGCTCTCATGGCCGCTATTACCCCAAAGACTAAGCTTTTGGTTCTTCCGTTTCCAAATAATCCCACCGGGGCTATTATGACCCGAGAGGATTTGGTACCTATTGCCGAAATACTCAAGGGAACAAATATTGCTGTACTTACTGATGAAATATACGCCGAACTTACCTACGGAAGAGAGCATTTTTCAATTATTTCGCTTGACGGTATGCGTGAGCGAACCATATATGTAAACGGCTATTCAAAGGCGTTTTCCATGACAGGATGGAGACTTGGCTACCTCTGCGGTCCGAACGAAATCATCCGCCATGCCCTCAAAATACATCAGTATGGAATAATGTCCGCACCGACCGTCAGTCAGTATGCTGCGATAGAGGCCATGACTACATGCGAAGATGATGTAAGACGAATGAACTCGGAATACGACATGCGCAGGCGTTATCTTGTCAATGCATTTAACGAGCTGGGGCTTGACTGCTTCACTCCCGAGGGCGCATTTTACGTCTTCCCATGCATAAAGTCAACAGGCCTTAAAAGTGATGAATTTTGCGAAAAGCTTCTTTACGGCAAGCGTGTTGCGGTAATTCCCGGAACTGCCTTCGGTGACTGCGGAGAGGGCTATGTGCGCGTTTCGTATGCATATTCCATCAAGCATCTTATGGAGGCTATTAAGAGAATTCGCGAATTTATGTCGGAGCTTGATAAAAATGATTAGTCTTTCTCAGAGGGCGTACGCTAAAATCAATCTTACTTTGGATGTTACCGGTATGCTGCCTAATGGCTACCATTTGCTCAGAACCGTAATGCAGACAATATCTCTTTTCGATACGGTCACCATAACTCTGAAAGAGCAGACGGGGATAAGGATTTTCTGCGATGAGCCCGGAGTACCGACCGATGAGCGTAATATATGCTATAAAGCGGCAAAGCTTTTTTTGGAAGCTGTTGGCAAATCTGACTGCGGCGTCGATATATGCATTGAAAAGCGGATACCTTCCATGGCGGGACTTGGCGGCGGCTCTGCGGATGGTGCGGCTGTTCTGCGAATCCTTAATATACTTCTTGACAAGAAGCTCAGCGCAGATCGGCTCTGCACAATTGCCTCAAGAGTTGGGGCGGATGTCCCTTTTCTAATAATCGGCGGAACGGCTCTGTGTGAGGGGATAGGAGAGAGAATCACCCAAATTTCTTATGGCGTTAAGCACAGCATTCTGCTTGTAAAGCCTGATTTCGGCATATCCACGCCACTTGCCTATAAAAGCTTTGATGAAAAAAAGCTCAGAAGTGCGGACATGTCCGCAAGGCTGATATCTGCCATTCAGAGCGGCGAAGATATATATGGGTATCTTTCTAACGACCTTGAAGCTGCCGTTGCTGACCGGAAAATCATCTGCTTAAAGCAGGAGATAAAGAGCTGCGGCGCCAAGGCATCGATGATGACCGGAAGCGGCTCCTGCGTTTACGGTTTGTTTGACGATAGGCAGCTTTGTGAACAGGCTGAAAATTGTTTTTCGGATAGATTCGCATTTACTGCCACTTGTGAGACGATATGAGCAATAACCAATATAATTGCTGTAGGCTCTGTCCACGCAAATGCGGTGTTGACAGAACTGTATCTGTGGGATTATGCCGGCAGTCGGATAAGATACGTATCGCCCGCGCCGATCTTCATATATGGGAGGAACCATGCATATCCGGCAGAGAAGGCTCGGGCGCAGTGTTCTTTTCGGGCTGCACCCTTCAGTGCTGCTTCTGCCAGAATTATGAGATATCCCAGCAGTACAAGGGCTTCGAAGTATCAGAAAACGAGCTGGCGGATATATTTTTAAAGCTTCAGGATAAGGGAGCAAACAACATAAATCTTGTCAGCCCAACGCAGTTTCTTCCGGGAATTGTTGCCGCTCTTGATATCGCACGTCCGAAGCTTGAGATTCCTGTTGTGTATAACTGCGGTGGATATGAAAACCTTGAAGCAATAGATATGCTCAACGGCAGCGTTGATATATATCTGCCTGACCTAAAGTATTTTGATGATAAATTTGCGAAAAAGTACTCCGGCGCGAACAGATATTTTGAAACTGCAATCGCGGCAATAAAGCGCATGCAATTGCAGGTGGGAAAGCCCTGCTATGATAAACGTGGTATAATGAAAAGCGGTGTTATAGTCCGCCATCTGGCGCTCCCGACGCTTCGCCATGATTCCGAAAGCTTATTATATGCGCTGAGAGATAGTTTTGAGCCGGATGATATCGTGTTAAGCCTTATGAGCCAGTATGTTCCCATGTACAAAGCTTGCGAGCACAAAGAAATCAACCGAAGAATATCTACGTTTGAATATAATTTTGTGGTCGATCTGGCGGTTTCTCTGGGCTTTAAGGGATACATGCAGGAAAGATCCGCTGCAGATAAGGGATATGTGCCGGAGTTTTTCGGCTCGAAGCCGAAATAAATTGTAATAAAAGCCGAAGCTTCTGCTGTTGAAGCCTCGGCTTTTTGCATGAATTCATATTGTCATCTTTGCCCGATCCATCATATATTGTTGTATGAAGCTTAATAACTATTTACTATAAGGACAGGGTTAATATGAAAATACTTGTTTTAGGCGGGGATGCCCGCCAGATATATTGCGCCGGGAGACTGTCGCTTGAGCCCGGTATAAAAGTCCAAACACTGTATCTAAAAGAGGACGATGATAAAAGCCTTACAGACGATAAACCCGATGTAATAGTCCTTCCGTATGTAACCTTGAAGGACGGCCTGATAAACTGCCAGCTGGCCTCAAAAAGCATAAGGCTGCACGATGTATATGGGCTGATTAAAAGCGGAACTATAATTTTTGCAGGCGGCCTTCCAAACACTGCTGTTAAAGAGATTGAATCGCTCGGGGCGACGGTGTTTGACTGGTTTTCCGATGAAGAGCTTACACATAAAAACGCATTCCTTACCGCCGAGGGCGCGGCCCAGATAATAGTCGGAAGATCTCGGAAAGCGGTGAGCGGTTCGAAAATACTTGTCATCGGATGGGGAAGAGTTGCAAAGGCCTGCGCCGGTCTGTTTAAGGCAATGGGCGCTGAGGTAGCTGCGGCTGCAAGGAAGGAATCTGCCAGAGAAGAAATAAAAGCCAATGGATTTGAATGTGCAGATTTTATTAGCTCTGTATCTGTGAGCGTGGCAGATGTCATTGTAAACACTGTGCCTGCGAATGTAATCGGCAGAAAAGAACTTGAGTCCATGAGAGATGATTGCTGGATACTCGAGCTTGCTTCTAAACCATACGGTGTTGACTTTTCGCTTGCCGGAAGCGTGGGTAGGGAAGTTGTTCTGGGAGCAGGCCTGCCCGGAAAATATACGCCAGAGTCCTGTGGAAGATTTATGGCGGAATCGGTTATAAATCAGCTCAGAAAAGGCGGTGACTGGGGTGGATAAGGTAAGAGTCGGCTACTGCCTTACCGGTTCTTTCTGCACCTTTAAGTCTTCGTTCGAAGCTATGGAACGGTTGTCTGCACGTGAATATGATATCACTCCGATAATGTCATTTAATTCTTATTCACTGGACACTCGCTTCGGAACTGCTGAAGATAACCGCTCAAAGGCGGTTGAGATTTCGGGAAGGAATATCATTCACACGATAGAAGGCACAGAGCCTATAGGTCCCAAAAGGATGTTCGATATTGTTGTTGTTGCGCCGTGTACATCAAATACTCTTGCAAAGCTTGCACATGGAATTAACGACACTCCTGTTACGATGGCTGTTAAAAGTCACATAAGAAACTCCCGTCCGGTGGTTATAGCTGTATCAACTAATGACGCACTTGCGGCGGCAGCAAAAAACTTGGGCGCGCTTCAGGCATTGAGAAATTATTATTTTGTTCCGTACAGACAGGATGATTATCTTTTAAAGCCTTATTCTATGGTTGCGGATTTTACCCAGCTTGAAAGAACGGTAGAGCTCGCGCTTTCCTCGATTCAGGCACAGCCGATGGTTTTGCAGGCTGCAAATGCCTGAATAAAACAATCCGGCTTTCATGCGGCGGCAGACCGTCAAAAAAGCCGGATTGCATATTATAGCAAAAATTATTTCTTTTTGCGGTTTTGATACGGATATGGGCTTCTGTTTGCCTCTTCACGTTTATTTTCAAGGATAAGGCCGTATACAAACAAGACAGCGCATATGATCATTGCTACGCCGAATGGGAACGCAACCAGCCAGTAAGGAACCGTGTCCTTCCCGGTGGGTAGATTACTAATCCTTAAGGAATAACCAAGAACAGGATCGTTGGTAAGGCTGAGCGTGTTCATAGCCTGTGTAAGCATACTGTTTTCCTGGTCGGTAAGCTTTTTAAATTTGCCCTCGATTTTAACTATGTTGCCCTTATAACCATCGTCCGGATTTTGGACATAGGAAAGGTAAGCGCTGATAATTGCCTGAATGTCCGCGTCTCCGCGCTTGTCGGCTCTTACAAGTGTTGCAATCTGAGTGCCGTCAGGCGCGTCAATATACATAAGATAATAATATTCGGTTGCCGCTGCTTCAGATTCGGCTATATAGCCAAGCTTAGCCAGAAACTTGTACGCACTTCCTGTAACATACTGACCGTCAAGGTCCGAGGCAAGGTTCAGCTCTGAAATTTCCTTTACGTTCTTTGCCTTTGCGGCGTTAGAATAAATTCCCAATATAGTTGCAAAGGTCGGAATAAAAACTATGGCTGCTACTATTGCGGCTGCAAGCATAGAATATATTCTGCTTCCAGTTAAGAACTGCTTTAACTTAGTATCTTCAGTGTCCGAAAACTGCTTTTCTGCATCGTTCATTTCTTACTTCTATCTCCTTAAACAAATATGTCCATATGATTATCCTGCAATGCTTGACGGCCTAAGAAATATGTGCATTACAAGCGAAAACAGGCGCGGTCGGCAAAGTAAATTGCTTTGCTGAAGCAATAAGGTTAATTTATTATATCACATAACTCGATTTTAGTCAACCTAAAACTGCCGGTATAAGCGAATATATTTGAGGCCGGTAGTGTGCATATTCAATAAAACTGCTCTGATAATTATGTGTTACTTTCGTCTTGCACATTCTAACGAAAAATGATATAATATTTTGGAATTTGCAAATATTTTTTCGGGGGAATTAAAGTTGATTGAAATAGGTTTTGATAATGATAAGTACCTTTCTATGCAGTCTCAGCATATAAAGGAACGTATTAGTAAATTCGGCGGCAAGCTTTATCTGGAATTCGGCGGCAAGCTGTTTGACGATTATCACGCTTCGCGGGTGCTTCCGGGCTTCCAACCCGATTCAAAGCTAAAAATGCTTTTGCAGCTTAAGGATCAGGCTGAGATAGTCGTTGTTATTAACTCCGGCGATATAGAGCAGAACAAGGTCAGGGGAGATATCGGAATTACATATGATATGGACGTTCTGAGACTTATCGATGCCTTTCGCGCATATGGCCTTTACGTCGGAAGTGTTGTTCTTTCAATGTATAAAGAACAGCCGGCAGCTCAGGCATTCGAGCGGAAGCTTGAGGCTTTGGGCATAACGGTTTACCGTCACTACGAAATCGAAGGCTATCCTTCTAATCTTGCCAGAGTAATAAGCGATGATGGATATGGTAAGAACGATTATATCGAGACATCGCGTGAACTTATAGTTGTAACAGCTCCCGGCCCGGGCAGCGGGAAAATGGCCACCTGCCTTTCACAGCTATATCACGATCATAAGAGGGGAATAAGGGCGGGATATGCCAAGTTTGAAACATTCCCGATTTGGAATCTTCCGCTGAATCACCCGGTCAATGCAGCATATGAAGCAGCCACGGCAGATCTAAACGATATCAACATGATTGACCCTTATCATCTTGAAGCCTATGGCAAAGCAACGGTCAACTATAACCGCGATATTGAGGTCTTTCCGGTACTTAATGCAATGTTTAATATGATTCTCGGCGAATCGCCGTATAAATCTCCAACCGATATGGGCGTCAACATGGCAGGCTTCTGCATTGTCAATGATGATGTTTGCTGCAAGGCGTCACGTCAGGAAATAATCAGAAGATACTATGCCACACTCTGTCGCCGCAAAAAGGGCGAGGCGAGCGAGGGCGAAGTGATGAAGATAGAGCTTTTGATGAAGAAGGCTGGGCTGAGCGTCAATGAACGCAAAGTAGTAGAGCCTGCTTTGAAAAAGGCGGAGGAGACTGGAAATACCGCTGCTGCAATAGAACTTCCAAACGGAAAGATTCTTACCGGAAGAACGGGCGAGCTATTGGGCGCTTCGGCAGCGCTTTTGCTTAACTCGCTTAAAGAGCTTGCGGGAATTGCCGACGATATAATGCTGATTTCTCCTGTTGTTATAGAGCCGATACAAAAGCTGAAGGTGGAGCATTTGGGAAATGAGAATCCAAGGCTTCATACCGATGAGGTTTTGCTTGCGCTTAGTATATGCGCAGCAACCAATCCAACCGCAAAGCTTGCGCTTGCTCAGCTTAGAAAGCTTAAGGGCAGTGAAGTGCATTCAAGCGTAATCCTTTCTTCGGTAGACATGAAGACTTTTGCGAAGCTCGGAGTAAACGTAACCTGCGAGCCAGTTTATCAAACTAAAAACTTATATCACGGATAATTTTTCTTTGGCGGCAATGCTTAAAAAATGCATTGCCGCCTTACTTTAGTTGTGAAAATGTTAAACTTAAACCTTGAAAAAGTTAAGTAAGGGGAGTGACCTTTACAATTTTTTATCAAACATCGCGAATTGCACAAAAATATGCACAAAAAATTATTATAAATAACTGCGATTAATTAGTTAAAAAATTTGCTAAAACCTATTGACAATACCGAAAAAGGGGTATATAATGAACACGCCTTGTTAATAAAAGAAAGGAGTGAGATGGATGCGTAAGGCTAAAGCTTTGAATATGTCAATAATTAATAGCATCAGCTGTGCGCGATTATCCCACCTTTCAAACAGTTATTCAGCAGCCCTCTGATGCCGCCAAAGCGTCGGAGGTATTTTTATGTAAAGCCCCCATTTGAAGGCGCTTTATTCGGCCCTGCTGTCACATCGATTTTTGCGGTCATTCTGAGCGCCGGGGATGCTCAGGATTATTACCATCCGGAAAGGAATGATATTATGAAGTATTTTGACGCGCTTCCGAAGCTTGTTGAAAATGAGCTTGCAAAGCGCGGAGTTATTGCCGACCGGCTTTTGTATTGCGTCAAGGCCGATCTGGACGGCGAGGGAAAGTATTACGACGTTTATGTTGCTTTCACCTCGGATACTCTTTATGTAATAAGCGGATATGAAGAATATAGGCAGGTCTCCGGAAAAGAAAAGCTTCAGGAAAAGGCCCGGGATATCCCTGTGGTAAAGAGCTTTTTCAAAACCGCACCCGTGCGCGAAATGGTCAGCTATAGGGTTGTGGATTATTCGGAGTATGAAATATCCGAAATAAAAAACATTTTTGTTGACCGAAATCAGAATTCTGCCCGCTTGATTATTGCCATGCTCCGTGAAGGAGAGGTTGAGGAACAGCTTAAGCCCGAAAGCGAGCAGGTAAATGCAGATACCGAAGATATGGGTATGAGCTTCGGCTGGTTCGGTCAAAGCTACGAGCATGACAGGAACAATATTCAGATAGCAAGATTTTCGATCGGCTACTGCGAAAAGTTTGAACGCTTCTGTGAAAGGCTGAATCAGACTCATCGACATGAGGAGATTGACGATAGTCAGCTTGATTCTCTTCAGACCATATGCCCCACCTGCCATCAGCCTTACCCTAATCCCAACAGGCCTATCTGCCCAAGATGTCTGGATAAGCGTTCGATATTCACAAAGCTTATGGGAATGTTCCGCAATTTTAAATGGGCGGTAATTCTTATCATGCTCACCATTCTTATGTCGAATGTTCTTGCGGTAATTTCGCCATGGTTCGGTTCAAAGATGCTCTATGACGATGTTCTTAAGTCGGACGGCAAATTCTACGGCCAGGTGCTTCTTGTTGTAATGCTGATGATATTGACCAACATTCTCAGTAAGATAACCGGCCTTGTTTCGGGGATTATAACTGCCAAGGTTGTTCCGCAGGTAACTCATCAGTTAAGAACAAAGATTTATGCCGCCATGAGCCACCTTTCGCTTCAGTTCTTCACCAGCAAGCAGACCGGTTCGCTCATGTCCCGTGTCGACCGAGATTCCAACAATGTTTACGGCTTCTTTGTCGATATCGTACCGTATGGTGTTGCAAATATCATAAAGCTTGTCGGCGTTGCCGCCATAATGATGTTTATAAGCCCGCTTCTTACAATAGTAATCATGGTTATAATCTTTGCGGTGCTGTTCGTTGATAATTACCTTTATAAGTCAGAAAGAAAACTCTACCGCAAGCTTGACGTTGCAATGCGCAGCCTTAACTCTGTGCTTTCCGACGTTATGAACGGCCAGCGTGTCGTCAAGTCGTTTGCAAAGGAACGAAAGGAAATTGCCCGCTATCAAAAGAAGAACAGAGACGCTTATGACGTCAATACGCGCATTAACAACAGGATCACGTCAACCGTTCCGTTTCTGTGGGGCTTCTATCAGCTGATAAGCATTGGTCTGTTCTGCGTGGGCTGCTACCTGGTAATGATTCACCACGAATTCGGCGGAAAGGTGTTTACATATGGCGCTTTGCAGGTTCTTCTTTCCTATACCGGCATGATTTACGACCCTATAGATTTCTTTATGTGGATAGGCGACCGCTGGGCGAGATGTATCGACGCTGCCTCACGCATGTTCGAGATTTTAGACGCTAAGCCTACCGTCCGCGAGGCTGAGCCGGAGTTTGTAGATGAAACCGATGAAAACGGCAATACAATTAAAAAACAAATTTCTCCGATAAGAATGGCAAACATGAAGGGCGATATAGAGTTTAAAAATGTGTTCTTTGAATACGAGGCAGGCCATCAGATTCTTAAAAATCTCTCCTTCAAAGTTAAATCCGGCCAGATGTTCGGAATCGTAGGACGTACCGGCGCCGGAAAGTCAACCATAATAAATCTTATGGCAAGGCTTTATGACGTCACCTCCGGCGAAATAACCATAGATGGCGTTCCGATAAAAAAGATAGCTACCGAGGATTTGCGGCGTAACATAGGAATAGTTTCGCAGGAAACTTACCTGTTTATCGGCACAATTGCAGACAATATCCGATATGCCAAGCCAGATGCTACAATTGAAGAGGTTATAGAGGCGGCAAAATCAGCCAACGCTCATGAATTTATAACCAAGCTGCCGGACGGATATAACACTAAAATCGGTTCCGGAGGTGTATCGCTTTCAGGAGGCGAGCGGCAGAGAATATCCATAGCCAGAGCAATTATTCAGGATCCGGATATACTCATTCTCGATGAAGCAACTGCTTCCATGGATACCCGCACCGAGCGAAAGATTCAGGTGGCGATAGATGCCCTTAAGGATGGCAGAACGATTATATCCATTGCTCACAGACTTTCAACTCTACGTGATGCCGATATGCTCTGCGTTATAGAAAACGGTGAGCTTAAGGAGCTCGGAACCCACGATCAGCTCATCCGCCAGAAAGGAAAATACTTCGAGCTTTATAAGCTCCAGGCGGACGCTCTCAAGTTCATTGAGGAATAGCACCGTGGATAGCGCTTTGCTTTCTTTTGTGCTGAACAGCGGCAAAAAAGCGAATAAATTTTAAATTTATGAAAGGAATGATTATAAATATGGATAAGAAAGAGCTTCAGGAAGAGCTTTTCGAGGTTGACAGGCTTGAACTGCTTGATGCCAAAAAGCTTGAATTCTTCCGAGACAAAGCAGGCTTCATTTCTTTAAAATATGATGGGCAGGAATATTTTAATGTCCGTCTTACAAGGCTGATTCCGTTTTACTCAAAAACAACCTATATAAGCGTCGCCTACGATAATGAGGATAGAGAGTTCAAGGAAATAGGCGTTATCAAGGACATGAAGGATCTTACCGATGAGCAGTATAAGCTTGTCGACGAATATCTTGAGTACAAGTACTTCATGCCCGAAATTACAAAGGTCTATTCAATAAAGGACAATTCCAGGGGATTCATCTTTGTTGATATTGACACTACCGCCGGAAGAAAAACCATATGCATACGCGACTGGTATTCAAATTTCAGACTGCTCACCGAAAAATATCTTTATGCGCTGGACGTTGACGGAAACAAGTATTTCTGCGATGATATTCAAAAGCTGGATAAAAAGAGTCTTAGCGTGCTGGAGATTTACATTTGACGGTCGGAAAGCTTACATTTGAATGCGAAAGGACTGATAATATATGAATCTGAAGCTTTCGGCTCCCGAAGGGAAAAGCCTTGATGATTATCTGTTTGCACTGCCGTTTAACTTATACGGCAAGGCAAAGAAGGTAAAAGGCAACCTTTGTATAACTCATGACAAGAGGATAGAGGTATACATTAACGGAGAGCTAAAGGAAACCTATAATTTTGAAGATTACGATGAATACGCCTGCGAACAGCTCGTTGGCTGTTCAATACTTGTAGGACGGCACAATGACGTCACCGAAAAATGCATCTGCGGCTTTACAAATGATGAGTTTATATCATTTGCCGAGGTTGCCAAGATTCTTAACCACTATCTTACCACCGGCATGCTTGTTGAAACCAGCGATATCGACGAGCCTAAGTGCCCTAAGTGCCATCTTCCGCTGGACGGCTATACGGAATGCCCCTACTGCACTTCTAAAATCAAGGTCTTCTCTAAGCTTATTAAAAGAGTTGCACCGTATAAGCGGGTATTCCTTGTAGCGATTATATGCACAATTCTTGGTGAGCTGGTGGGGGTTATAACTCCTTACGTCAACCGTCTGCTCATTGATAATTATGTTATTCCGGCACAGGAGGCCGCAACAATAGAAAATATTCATTGGAACGGTTTCATACTTCTTTGCTCTGCATTGCTTGGCTCGGTCATCATAAACGTTATCCTGAACTTTATCAATTTGCGTTCCAGCTACTATGTTGCTTTAAACTTAGGACAGGATCTGCGCCAAGATGTCTTTAACAAAACTCTTGATTTGAGCATGACCTCCATCTCCAAAAAGACCGCCGGTGAATTGATAAACCGTGTTTCCAACGATGCCAACAAGCTTCAAAGCTTTATAACCGACAATGGAAAGCAGGCTATAGTAAGAATATTCTCACTGATTATCGTTATGATAATAGCCTTTACTATGAACTGGAAGCTTACTTTACTTGCTGTTCTGCCAATCCCGTTTGTCATGCTCATAGTAAAGAAGCTGTACAATGTTATTCATATGCACTACTCGCGCTCTTGGAGATGCTCTAACAACCATTCAAGACTTCTTCATGACGCCTTAAACGGAATAAGAGTAGTAAAATCATGCGGCACCGAAAAAAATGAAATCGATAAATACGAGGCTGCCTCCGGAAAGTGGGCAAAGGCGGCATCCGACGCAGAAGTTGTTTGGAACCTTGTCTGGCCGGTAACCGATTTTTTGCTTACCTTTGGTAACTACCTTGTTTTGTTCTTCGGCGCAAAGATGGTTCTTGGCTTCGTTCCGGGCTGGGGCAGCATGTCTCTGGGTGAGCTTACTCAGTTTACATCATATGTAACAATGCTTTATACCCCTCTGCGTTGGCTTATGCAGCTTCCCAGAACCTTTGCCGATGCTTCTGTCAGCGCCTCTAAGGTATTTGAAATTCTTGAAGAACAGACAGACGTTCAGGATTCTCATGATTGCGTTGACCTTGACATAAACGGAGATATAGAGTTTGACCATGTTTACTTTGGCTACAAGGTGTATAACCCCGTTCTTAAGGACGTCACCTGCAAGATAGAAAAGGGCAAGATGATAGGCATAGTAGGACACTCCGGCGTCGGAAAGTCCACCATGATAAACCTTATTTTAAGACTATACGATGTTACACAAGGCTCTGTTAAGATAGACGGCGTTGATATCCGCAAGATATCACAGGAAAGCCTGCGTTCGCAGGTGGGCGTTGTTTTGCAGGAAACATATTTGTTTGAAGGAAGTATACTTGATAACATATCCTATGCCAAGCCGGATGCCACATTTGAAGAGATAATCGAGGCTGCAAAAATTGCCCATGCTCACGAGTTTATAACCAAGCTGCCGGACGGTTATAACACCCGCGTCGGCAACAAGGGACACACTCTTTCGGGCGGCGAGCGCCAGCGTATAGCAATCGCAAGAGCTATCCTGCATAACCCCAAAATTATCATTCTTGATGAAGCTACAGCCTCGCTCGATACCGAAACCGAGCGCCAGATTCAGGAGGGTCTTAACCGCCTGTGCGAGGGAAGAACTACCATTGCAATCGCACACCGCCTTTCAACCCTTTCCAATGCCGACCAGCTTATAGTTTTAGATAAGGGAAGGCTTGCCGAGATGGGCACTCATGATGAGCTTATGCGCAAAAAAGGTGTATATTACGGCTTGGTTATGGCTCAGCGCAAGACTACAAAGATGAAAAAGGTTGAAAAAACCGTTCTAGCTAAAGTGTAATGCGTAAATATATCAGGGCGAAAGTATTTTGCTTTCGCCCCTTTGATGTTGAAAATATTGCTTATAATAATGAAATGAACTGACTATGGCGTCAGTCATCGTTGTATCGGTCATACATTCGCCATAAAATACGGCGATACATATATAAGACTTATCCCGCTCGGGGAAGCTATCGAGTTGGAGACGGCTCCGCCCGCAATGAAGTGCGAGCCGCTCTACCGTCTCATGGGCTTTGTCATCGACAAACACTTTCGCGGCAAGGTATCGGCGGAAAGGTACTTGAGATGGCAATCGCAAAGGTATATGAGGATTTCGGAGAAAGACCTATCGTCCTGGGATGTCGCAAGGATAACCATTCAGCCGCAGAATTCTATATCAGGCATGGATTCGGAAAACCTAATATATGGAGTACAATGACATTTATTACCTCAGATATCCCAAAGGATGAGATAATTTCAAGTGCATAACCGAAAAAATCCGCTCCCGCATAGTTTTGCAGGAACGGATTTTTTATTAATTGCATATAAATCATCCAAAATAAACCTTATACCAAACAAGGAAGGTGTAAACCGTCCAAATCTTGCGGGAATAGTCGTACTTTCCGGCACGGTGATCGTCCAAAAGCGAGACTATCTTATCGGTGTTGAAGAACTTCTTTGCATTCTCGCTTTCAAATTCGGCTTTAACCTTGCTGTAGTATTCATCTTCCTTCAGCCAAACGCGGATCGGAACAGGGAATCCAAGCTTCTTTTTATCCGCCGTTTGAGGGGGACATGCACGGTGAGCTGCCATTCGCATAGCGTATTTAGTGTTTTCCTTGGTTACCCTGTATCGCTTGGGAATCCGCTCCGCCAGCGCCATAACCTCCTTGTCAAGGAACGGCACACGAAGCTCCAGCGAGTTTGCCATACTCATCTTGTCGGCTTTCAGAAGGATGTCGCCGGTCATCCACATGTTAAGATCCAAAAACTGCATTTTGGTGACGTTGTCCTTGTCTTTAACCTGGTCGTAGAACGGCTTGGTTATATCCATTGCCTTGGGCGCGTTGGTCTTTATTTTCAGGATGGATTTTCTTTCCTCCTCCGAGAAGATGTAGGCGTTGCCGATAAATCTCTCCTCCAAATCCTTTCCTCTGCGGATAAAGAAGTTGACTCCGCGCTTGTGAGGGAAATGGGAGGCCAGCTTGCCGATTCCGCGTCTGATGGGGCGGGGGACGGCATTGTAGATTGCAACATCGTCCGGCTCTTTATAGATGTTATACCCGCCGAAAATCTCATCCGCGCCCTCGCCGCTTAAAACTACCTTTACCCGCTCAGAAGCAAGCTTGCAGACGAAGTAAAGCGCGACCGCTGCAGGGTCCGCAAGCGGCTCATCCATGTGATACTGTATCTTAGGGAACTCACCCCAGTATTCGTCAGCCGTTATCACCTTAGAAATGTTTTCTTTGCCGATATATTTAGAAAATTCCTTTGCATAGCCGATTTCGTTGTATCTTTCATCCTCGCCGAAACCAACGGTAAAGGTCTTGTCGACATTTGCAACTGCCGCGACATAGCTTGAATCTACACCGCTCGATAAGAAGCTGCCGACCTCAACGTCTGCGATTTTGTGAGCCTCTACTGAGTCCTTAAAGGTATCGGATATCATGTTTATCCATTGTTCCAAATCAGGTTTTTCGTCGGAGTTAAAATTAATGCTCCAGTAGCGCTCTGTCTTGAGCACTCCGTTTTTATAAATGAAATAATGAGCAGGCAGAAGCTTATAAACTCCTTTGAAGAAGGTTTCAACGCATGGCGAGTATTGGAAAGTAAGGTAGTTTTCCAATGCTTCCTCGTTTAACACCTTATTAAAGGCGGGGTGATGCAAAAAGCTTTTTATTTCTGAACCGAACATAAAAACTCCGTTCATCTGTGCGTAGTAAAGAGGCTTTATTCCAAAGAAATCGCGTGCACCGAATATCTCGCCCTTGTTTTTATTCCAAATAATAAAGGCGAACATTCCTCTTAACCTGTTTAAAAGCTCCTTGCCCCACTGCTCGTAACCGTGAATGAGAACCTCGGAATCGGTGTTTGTTGAAAAAACGTGGCCGAGCTTTAAAAGCTCTTCACGAAGGGGCTGATAGTTGTATATCTCTCCGTTGAAAACAAGAACGACGGATTTATCCTCGTTATAAAGCGGTTGAGAGCCCATAGAGAGGTCTATAATAGAAAGTCGCCTGAATCCTAAGGCAACCTCATCATCGATATAAGACCCTTCTGAATCCGGACCACGGTGCTTTATAGCATCCTTCATGCTCTCTAAAACAGCATCGGCATTTTGTATATTATTAGTAAAACCAACAAAACCGCACATAAGTTATCCCTCCGGTCAAGCTTAATATAAAAAATCTTCGCCGTAATGTAAATATATTTAGTATTATATATCATTCCAAGCCATTTTTCAAGTCAAAATCATATAAGAGGCACTGATTTATGAAAATTTCACGAAACCCTTGCAACTTTAATAATTATCCTATATAATATATTCATAACCCTATGAATATATTAAGAAAGGTATATAAAAATGAGTGATTTTAGATCAAGAAAGCAAAAAAAGGTGAGATATCATTTCAGCCTTGTTTTCTTTGCGGCTGTGCTCATCTTTGGCTTTATTTTTTTCCGATACATGAAGACGACAACACTGGAAGATGTTCTGTCACAAGACAGAGATATAACTTTGCCCGCCTTGTCATTTAATTTGCAAGACGAGGAGGATGAGAAAGACGGGGAAAGCGTTTCACCAAGTCAGCTCTCAAATGGCGACATTGTAAACCCGGTGGCTCAGTCAGAGTCTGCTGACAAGTCGTATTTCGACAGCTGTGTGTTCATTGGGGACTTTATTCCTTACGGAATGTCGTCATATGAGGTTGTCCCTGCAACAAGCGTCTATGCTTCAATGAGCTTGAATATCTCAAATGCCGACTCACAAAAGGTTGAAACTCAGTTCGGAAGCGTAACAGTTTTGGAGGCGCTTGAAAATAAGTCATTCGATAATGTTTATATCATGCTCGGCTCGAACGGTGCAGCTTGGATGACTGCATCGGATATGTACACATATTATGTATCCTTTGTAAATAAAGTTAAAACCGCCTGCCCGGATTCAAGGATATTTATAGTTTCTGTTCCTCCGGTGACATATGCAAAGGAGCAGTCTAAAGAAAGCCCTATTCTTAACAGCGATATAGACAGCTTCAATGAAAAGCTTTTGGATTATGCCGATAGCAATAATATGTATTATCTTGATATTAATTCATATTTTAAAGACGATACCGGAACACTGCCATCCGAGTACGCCGAAAATGATGGCTTGCATTTTAAGTTTTCTGCTTATGAGAAGCTGTCGGAATATATACTGTGTCACACAGCGATGTAGTCTGAAACAGGTGATGTGCATATGAAAAGATTTGTATCGATGGCGGCTTCGGCTTTGCTTATGTTTGCCGCATGTGGGAAGCTCCCCGAGCCGGACGCCCATGAGCTTGCACAGAATATCATATCAGCACAGGGTATGAGCGAGGCTTTTGCGGAAGCCGATAGCGATATGGTATCTTTGCTGTTTGACATAGAAATCGAAGATTATTCTGATTTTGCCGTTTATTACTCTTCTGAACCTGCCTGTGCGGATATAGTAGTAGTTTTTAAGTCGGAGCAGTCAGAGATTCTTGGTAAGACCAAAGATATGCTCGGCGATTTCCGGGCAAGCCGTCTCAATGATTTTAAGGGCTACGCGCCGGAGGAAGCCGCAAAAATAGAACGCTCAGATGTTATATCAAAAGGCAAATATGTTATTTTGGCGGTTATGCCGGACAGCAACGCCGCTGTCGATTGCATAGATTCGGCTTTCAAGAAATAGAAAAGTAAAAACGCTTGACAGGCATTCTTTGCTTATTCTGAGCATTTGTGCTTGTCAAGCTTTTTATCATTACAATAATCGGTTTAATATGGCGTTGTGCAAAGTACATAAATTCTAACGTGTAATTATAGGAGAAATTTTTCTTGACAATTAGCAAAGAATACAATATACTTGAATCAATGCGTTTTTAAGCACAATATCTTGTGGTCGGCCTTGCAAAGCATGGTTTAGCATAATTTGTGCGGTAAGCCGTATTTATATATATCATCGGGAGGAATAATAACATGATTACGAAAATTCAGAAGCGTGACGGAAGAATAGTTACGTTCAACATTGAAAAAATAGCCAACGCAATATATAAAGCGGCGGAATCCTTGGGCGGATCAGATTATGATGAAGCTCTTGAAATCGCAGGCAGGGTCTGTGATTACATTGAAAGCTCGGAAAAAAATAAGATTCCTTCTGTAGAAGAAATTCAGGATGCTGTTGAAAAGATTCTCATAGAAGAAGGCCATGCCTCCACGGCAAAGGCATACATTCTTTACCGTGCAAACAGAACCAGGGTTCGTGAGATGAACACCAAGATAATGAAGATTTATGAGGACCTAACCTTTACCTCCGCCAAAGACAGCGACGTTAAGCGTGAAAATGCCAATATTGACGGTGATACGGCAATGGGAACCATGCTCAAATACGGCTCCTGCGGCGCTAAAGAATTCTACGAGATGTATGTTTTGGATCCTGCGTTTGCCAAAGCGCATTCAGAAGGCGATATCCATATTCACGATCTTGATTTTTATACACTTACTACCACCTGCACTCAGATTGACCTTACAAAGCTGTTTAAGGGCGGCTTCTCCACAGGGCATGGTCACCTGCGCACGCCAAATGAGATTTCGAGCTATGCCGCTCTTGCCTGTATAGCCATCCAGTCCAACCAGAATGACCAGCATGGCGGCCAGTCTATTCCTAAATTCGATTACGATATGGCAGAGGGTGTTAAGAAAACCTTTATTCACCGCTATCGTGATAATGTTATCCGCTCGTTGGAGCTGCTTGACGATGTTACCGATGCCGAGACATTTGTAAAAAACTATCTTCATGAACTCGAAGACAAAGGTCTGAAGCCCACGCTTTCCATGACAGATGAATACAGAGCCGCCGAGGCGGAGTATCTAAAAGAATACTGTGATGATGCTCAGATTGCAAAAATTCAGAAGTTCAGCTACGAAACCAGCGTTAAGGAAACCGATAAGGCCACTTATCAGGCAATGGAGGCGCTTATCCACAACCTCAACACCATGAACTCACGCGCAGGTGCTCAGACGCCTTTCAGCTCCATAAACTACGGCACCGATATTTCAACTGAAGGAAGAATGGTTATAAGAAACGTTCTTCTGGCTCAGGATGCCGGCCTTGGCAACGGTGAAACTCCAATTTTTCCGATACACATTTTCAAGGTTAAGGATGGTGTAAATTATAACGAGGGCGACCCCAACTATGATTTGTTCAAGCTTGCCTGCAGAGTTTCGGCAAAGAGGCTCTTCCCGAACTTCTCCTTTATTGACGCTCCGTATAACCTTCAGTACTACAAGCCCGGAAATCCGGATACTGAGATTGCTTACATGGGCTGTAGAACCAGAGTTATCGGCAACGTCTATGATCCTACAAGGGAGATTGTCACCGGCAGGGGAAATCTTTCCTTTACCTCTATCAACCTTCCCAGGCTTGCCATCGAATCCAAAGGAAATATAGACGTGTTCTATGAGAAGCTTGACGCTATGATGGATTTAGTTGTTGATCAGCTTCTTTCAAGATTCAAGATTCAGTGCCAGAAGAAGGTTAAAAACTTCCCGTTCCTTATGGGACAGGGAGTATGGCTTGATTCGGAGAAGCTCGGCTATGATGACGAGGTTGGGGAAGTGCTTAAGCATGGCACACTTTCAATGGGCTTTATCGGCCTTGCGGAGTGCTTAAAATCGCTAACCGGCAAGCATCACGGCGAGAGTGAGGAATCCAGAAAATTAGGTCTTGAAATCATAGGCAGAATGAGACAGAGAATGGAAGACGAGACTGCCAAGAGGAAGCTTAACTTCTCACTATTGGCAACCCCGGCTGAGGGCCTCTCCGGAAGATTTGTAAGAATCGATAGGGAAAAGTATGGTGTTATTGCGGGAGTTACCGATAGGGAGTATTATACCAACTCCTTCCACGTTCCTGTATACTATCCGTGCAGTGCATTTACTAAGATAAAGATTGAAGCTCCTTACCATGCGCTTACAAACGCCGGCCATATCAGCTATGTTGAGCTTGACGGAGATCCGCTTCAGAACCTTGATGCATTTGAGAAGATAATACGCTGTATGAAGGAATCCGGCATAGGCTACGGCTCCATCAATCACCCTGTTGACAGAGACCCATGCTGCGGCTTTACAGGAATAATCGGCGACACCTGCCCCAAGTGCGGCCGAAAGGAAACCGAGGGCAGCTACGGCTTTGAAAGAATCCGCAGAATTACAGGATACCTTGTAGGAACACTTGACCGCTTCAACAACGCAAAACGCGCCGAGGTTGCGGACAGAGTTAAGCACAGCCTGTAATGTTTTTGCGTATAATAATTGTCGGGCGGGAGAGAGTATTTCCCACCCGATATGTTACGCTTTTCTTAGAAGGGTTGTCTTGAAATGAAATTAAGAATGTCCGGCGTTGTCGAAGAGTCCATTGTTGATGGGCCGGGAATAAGATATACTGTATTCGTTCAGGGATGTCCGCACCACTGCGAAGGCTGCCACAATCCTCAGACACATGATTTCAACGGCGGCTATGAGGGTGATACGGATAACATCTACTCAAAAATTATGGAAAACCCGCTACTGGACGGTGTGACATTCAGCGGGGGAGAACCTTTCTGCCAGGCTAAGCCGCTTGCTGAACTTGGAAGAAAAATCAAAGCCGCAGGTCTTGGCGTCATGTCCTACAGCGGATACACTGTTGAACAGCTTTTGAATGGCGCCAATGATGAAAACGGCTGGTTAGATTTGCTGAGAACCATAGATTATCTTGTAGATGGTAGATTTGTCATTGCACTGAAAAGCTATGAATGTCATTTTCGCGGAAGCACAAATCAAAGAATAATTGACGTTCCGAAGACATTAGAGGAGGGCCATGTCGTCACCTGCGAGCTTTAATAGACACAAAAGCAAAATATTAACGCTGATTTTTTGCGGCTGTCTTCTTTTGGTGACGGCCTGTTCGCCATTGGAAAAAATTGTTTCGGTATTTCGGGATGATGGTTCAAATTACATCTTTAAAATAACTATAGATACCGACCCTGAAATTTTAGATCCTCAGCTCGCTTCGGATCCGGCGTCCATTGCAGTAGCAAGAAACATGTTTGTTGGTCTTCTTAAATTAGAGCCTGACGGCAGTATATCATCCGCTGCAGCAAAGGATTATACCATATCGCAGGACGGCCTTGTGTACACCTTTACGATTGATTTAAGGTATCAATGGAAGGCGGCAGGAGGGTTTACGGCAGGTCTTACGGCCAGAGATTTTGTATACGGTTTTCAGCGTCTGTTTGATCCGCAAACGCGGTCGCCGTATGCTCAGGATTACTTTTGCATAAAAAACTCTAAAAAAGCGAATTCCGGCGATATTGAACCGTATAATATAGGCGTCAGGGCTATTGACGACGAGACGCTTGAAATTGTTTTGGAATATCCGAACGCAGAGTTTCTTTCTTTGCTCACAAAGCTTCCGGCTTCTCCATGTAATCAGGAGTTTTTTGAAAGCTGTGAGGGTAAATATGGCCTTGAGGCCGAAGCTATAGCCTCAAACGGCCCATTTTATGTAAGATATTGGCTCCATGATAAGTACGGCACGGACAATTATGTAAGGCTCCGCAGAAACGACGGATATTCAGCTGTTTCAGTAGTTTATCCGTCCGGTGTTAACTTTTTGGTTGAAAAGAACAGCTCTGTAAAGATAACTGACTTTACATCTGGCACTACCGATCTTCTTCTGACCGATTCCCCGGTTGATCAAGAAGAGGATATATCAATCAGTAAATTTTACACTGCAAGCGCAGGCCTTATAATAAACCCGAAGAACAGCCTTCTGTCCCAAAGCGAAGTTCTTGAAATAATATCGCTTTGCGTAGATCCGAATGCTTTGGCGGCGGACGTTCCCGATTATCTTAAACCTTCGGCAGGCTTGATACCAACCGATGCTTATGTCGGCACAACGGCATTTCGCACTGCTTGCGATGAACCCGCTACAGAATATAACAGTCGCTTGGCTCAGTACCGATGGAGCTTTGCACTTACGGACAACGAAAAGCTTTCGCTTGCCGGAACCAATGTTATGGTTTCGCAGGAATTCTGCGGCTATAAATATGTTTCTGCGGTTCTTGATCTTATCAGAGATACCATAGGTCTGAACCTGAATCTTGAGGTCGTCAATGAGTCTGATTATAAGCGTCGCCTAGAAGAGGGTGATTACGACATATGCTTTGCGGTGATTACATCCGACGAGGCGTATGCTTTTGATTATCTTTCTTTTTTCGACGGGAGATATAGCGGAATTTACGACAGCTCGGCAGAAAGCACGGTTCTAAATGCCGGCAAGTATAAAACCTTAACATCAGCAATAAGAGATTGTTCGGAGGCCGAGGCGGAAATTGTTTTGTCGCACAAGTTTATTCCGATATGGTATGTTCCAAGATTTTTATATAGCTCCGAAAAATCGTCGGATTTGGTTTATGACTTTTTTTCAGGGGCAGTCATATTTGAAAACGCAAAGTCTGATTAATAAATCTGTAAATGTAACCACCTTGTCAGATATAATGCTACTTTTTCATAAAAATTTAAAATGGGTTGCTCAGGAAACCGCATATATTCGCTGCAAATCCGCTGTACGACGGGTTTCGCATCCGTCTTTTTGGAACGCTTTTAGTCGGAAATAGAATGAAACAAATTATCAAATCGGCTTTTCTTTTTGAGAGCCGATTTTTTTACGACAAAAACTGATGGAAACCTTCCTTTGCCGGATATATAATAATAATCCCGGCATAAAACTGGTGCCGGAGAGCCTTTATTTATCATGTGGAAAAGAAAGGAAGAATCAGAATGACAGCGAAAACAGCATTCACCCGCTATGAGCTTACTCAATTGCGGGAAGTATTTGAAGAGGGGGAGGTTACGGAGTACGGCATAGCAGCATTTGATGAGGAAGGAAAAGAAATCTACAGGCTCGACGGTGTGACCCGGGATAGGGCTGCACTTAAAGAGCTTGTTGACGCCTGCAATCGAGGAAAGCTATCAAGCGTACATATTAAGGATGTTTTAAACGACTTTGTGGAAATGAGGAGTTGATTTTTTCCGGGCAATGGGCTATAATGTCTCAAAAAGGCATTTAAAAGGAGCTTTGACATGAAATCAACCGTAATCATTTTGAACCAGGAGAGAAATGTTACTCTTACCTGCTATATTCAGCATATTGTTTCCGAAAACAACAGCGTTTTTAAGCGTCCGGCAATTATAGTCATACCGGGAGGAGGATATCAATACTGCTCGCAAAGAGAAGCCGACCCTGCGGCTTTTCCTTACCTTGCCGCAGGATACCAGGCTTTTGTTTTGAACTATACCGTAGGAAAAAATACAGTTTGGCCTTTGCCGCTTGATGATTATGAAATGGCCGTCGAGCTTATAAAATCAAATGCCGAAGAATGGGAAATCGATACATCGCGCATAGCAGTTATAGGCTTTTCGGCCGGAGGGCATCTTGCTGCGGCCGCCGCAACAATGTCGAAATGCCGCCCAGCCGCCTGTATTCTCGGATATCCGGTTATCACGGAGGAGACGGCAAAGGTGTACTGCCCAACAGCTCCCGGGATCCCGGAAAATGTCGATGAAAATACCTGCCCATGTTTTATATTCTCCTCCAGAACCGACGGCACTGTTCCGATAAATGACACCGTAAGGCTTGTCGACGCCCTGACCAAGCATGATATTCCTTATGAGTGCCATATTTACGCCTTTGCAAATCACGGCTTTGCAACATGCGAATCGTGTGTTCAGAACAGGAACTGGATCTGCACAAGAACTCCGGACTGGGTGCGCGACAGCATAGAGTGGCTGAAAGACACAATAGGGGATTTTAACAACGGAGTTTTAGGTCCTCGTCAGATTTGGTAGAAAAATTTGCGAAAATGTTTGTTTGTCAATGATACGTTACAAAGATTCTCAAAAGATTTCTCCGAAATTG
>CAZIOV010000007.1:0-62203 GCA_964541045.1 uncultured Oscillospiraceae bacterium
ACGGAAAAGCTGAAAGCGGGTTTTCTTCACTATTATGAAATAAATCTTTTCTCATACCAAACAATAAAATTCTTTCACGGTCTTGCGGTGCGCCAAATTCTATTGCATTAGTTAAGCGTTCCGTCATATAGAAACCCGCATTTGACAGCATTCCTTTTAATTCCTCATAAAATTCACGGTGTTTTGCTGTTTTCCACAAGCCCTTTACATTCTCGAATAGAAAAAAATCAGGCTTCTGTGCTATAATTAGTTTGACGTATGACAGGGAAAGTTTGCCGTTGTCACCGTTTCTACCGCGCTGTTTTCCTGCGACTGAAAAATCAGGACAAGGCGGACCACCGATAAAGCCAATGATATTCCCACCCTTTCTTGCGTCGGCAACATATCCGTGCAATTCATCGGCACGTTCATCTAAGTATTCATTTACATCAATATTGCTATAACCATATTTAGGCGTAGCAAGCCCCATTTTCTTTCTTGAATACTTATAAGCATTCATAAAAGCCGGAGAAAATTCATTTACAAGTTCAATGGAATACCCGTTCAATTCAAAGCCTAAATCAAGAAAACCACTCCCCGAAAAGAATGAAAAAATTTTCAGTTGCATTTATCTGTCCTCTTTTCGTCTGTGTTTATCTCTACTATATCGTCAAGCCCGCATTCCATGACGGCGGCTATTCGCACCAGTGTTTCCATAGAAACGGTTTTATTCTTTCCCATTTTAGCAAGAACGTTCGTGCTTAAACCCGCCCGCTTGCGCATTTCGGTTTTCGTCATGCCCTTATCAATCAACAGTTTCCACAGCCTGTTATAATTAACCGCCATTGCGCACCTCCTGCAACCCGCAATAATACAGAATATATTGTAGCACAACGGCGGCAAAAAGTCAATCAAAAAAGAATATTGCCATGCGTGCGGGGAAAATATTTAATACTAATCTTCGTCTGAAATGATTTTAAAAGGCAGGCACAAAACCGCTAGGCAATGTGATTTTGCACCCGATTTTGTGACCGTGCATGGTCTGTTCATTTCCGGACGAATATAAGTATAAAGCAAAGAAAGGAAGTTCAAAAAATGATTGAAAATGACACAATAAAGCTCCTGCGCGAGTGCGATGCCGGCGTTAAGATGGGTGTATCCTCGATAACGGAGGTTGTTAACCATGTCAAAGATGAGAAATTCCGCCAATCGCTAAAGCAGTGCAAAACCGAGCACGACAAGCTGTCAGACGAGATACAGAGCCTTTTGCAAAGCTATCAAGACGACGGGAAGTCGCCCAACCCCATAGCAAAGGGAATGTCATGGATAAAAACCAATATGACCCTTATGGCGGACGACTCCGATTCCTCGATTGCGGACATCATGACCGACGGCTGCAGCATGGGGGTCAAATCTCCGGCAAGATATTTCAATCAATACGAAGCAGCGGATGAATATTCCAAGGACATTGCAAAGCGGATTATCGGTCTTGAGGAACAACCGGGTGCGGACATAAGAAGATATCTTTAACAGTCTTTTACGTCCGAGGCTAAATCTCGGGTTTTCTTAAAATTGTAATCAAAAATTAATAATCTCCCTCTTTTCATGCGTCGAAATATCTGATATAATAGCTTATATAATGATATTTTCATCCGAAAGGAATTGCCGATATGAAAAAGCTGAGCCTTATAATCTGCGCCGCAATGCTTATCTCTTTGATGACGGTATATGCAAGCGCCTTCACCTTTACCCCGCCTGACGATTTGCAGATCTATTCCGAGGCGGTGTATCTTGTAAACCTTGATACCGGCGAGACGGTATTTCAGAAGAACGCCGATGAGCAGCTTGTTCCCGCATCGCTTACCAAGATAATGACGGCGGTAATACTTCTGGAGCAGTTCAAGGACAATGTAGCCGCTCTTTCCACCACCTATGTTTCCGGCACCTCCGCCTGCTTTGACGAGCTTTACATGACCGGCTGCTCAACGGCAGATATTCAAATCGGTGAAGAGGTTTCTTATAAGGACCTTTTGTATGCCCTTATGCTCCGCTCGGCGTGCGAAGCGGCCAATATCATCGCTTATAACGTGGCCGGAAGTCTGGAGGGCTTTGTTCGCATGATGAACGACAAGGCCGCGGAGCTGGGCTGCACCAACACCCATTTTACCAATGCCCATGGGCTTTTCTGGGAGAATCACTATACCACTGCCCATGACATGGCCATAATCACCCAATATGCCCTTACCCTGCCCATGTTTGAGGAAATATCCTGCTCGCAGGAATACACTATGGAGGCCACCAACTTCCATAGCAAGCCGAGGCTTATAGTTCACACCAACTACATGATGTCGAAAGCCAACGGCGGCGAGGACTATTATGAATACGTTAAGGGAATCAAAACCGGAACGCTGGACGAAGCGGGAAGGTGCCTTGTTTCCATGGCTTTAAAGGACGGATACAAGTATTTGCTTGTTACACTTGGCGCTCCGCTGAAGAATGCAAACGGCGAAAATGTCTACTATAACTTCAAGGATCATAAGGCCATATATCAGTGGGCGTTTGCAAACCTTGAATACACCGACATAATCGCGGGCACGGAGGAAAAGGCTGAGGTCCCGGTTGAGTATGGCGACGGCAGAGATTTCGTAATCGTTAAGCCGGCGCAGTCCTATTCGCGCATATGGGATAAAACAGTTCCGCTAAGCTCCATTCATGAGGTTATAAATCTCGACAAAAACGTTGTGGCGCCCATCAGGGCCGGGGACAAGCTTGGAACTCTGGAGCTTCAGTACGCCGGGGAGACTCTTACGGTTATCGACCTTGTTGCAGCTTCAAGCCTTGAACGCTCATCAAGAGCGGAAACGCTGACTGTCGCCAAAAGCTTTATCGGCTCGGAGGAGTTCTTTGACGCCGCAAAGTGGTCGATAGGTTTTTTCATCGTTTACACTGTTTTGATTATTATACTCAAAATAGTGGTGCGCAATCAAAACAAAAAACATTCAAGGATGTACGGCGGCGCTAAGATTAAAAGGTATAAAAGATAAAAAATCCCGAAAAGGAGCTTTAACCTTCCTTTTCGGGTTTTTTGCGCGCATACTGATTCTGTGCGCCGGATTATTATTTGTCCGCCTTTTTAGCCTTGCCGTAAACAGCTATCACTGCGGATAACACAACGCCAAGTATCATGCTTATGATAACCGGCATCCAATCGTTCAGACCGTATCCGGAAACGGCAGAGATATCAAACGAACCGTCGTCGGGGTTCTGCATCATTCCAAAGATGAACGCTGCGGAAACAACCACGGCCAGAACTATCGGCAAAGCGGCGACAACGCCGTAAGCACCGGATTCCTTAGCGGAAGCTGACCTGCGAACAATCCTGCTCTCGGTGACAGTGAACAGGCTTCCCACGTAATACGCTCCGACTATTGTAAGGAGCGTTTCGGGGATCATGTATGTAGCGTTGTAGCCCAAGGAATATATAAGGCCGTCAGATGTCGGGACAGAAACGCCCGCCCAAACGGTGCAGCCGCTGATAACGTGGCAGATATACCTTAAAACGCAGGCTACAAGCGCGCCCACAGCCATCGCTTTTGCTTGGTCCTTTATAACGCCGCGGAAAACGCCTGCAAGGCCGAGAACCGTGAACGCAACTATATAGTCAAGCAGGATGATTGCAACGGCCGCCGCAGCGCTGGTTGCGTAGGAAAGGTTTGAAAGCCCCATTAGCATCTGCAAAAGGCTGAACGCAAAGCCCGCGACAAGACCCCAGCCGGTGCGGTAGCGATATGCTATAATGATAATGGGAAGCATGGAAAACGCGGTGACCGAGCCGCCATAAGGCATATCTACTATCTTTAAGAAGCTCAGAATGAAGGCAAGAGCTATCATTACTGCACTTTCTGTCAGCGCAAGCGTTTTGCCGCGCCGGTTTGCTGTTGATGAATTCTGCATAGTTTTTTCGTCTCCGATTTTATAAATTTAAAACGAACCCGCTTTAACGAATAAAAAGCCCCGAATCATAGCAAAACATGGATTCGGAGCTTAAAATCGATTTTAGTCGCCCGCTGAACTTCAGCGGCCCGCCCTACGTCGGCATTATCCGAATCAGGTTATGGGTCGAAGCGTCAATCCGCTTCCTCTCAGCCTGTATACAAGCTCCCCTGTTTTATGGTAATATTATACCACTCCGTGGCGCAGATGTCAAGCCGAAAGTTGCCGAATCGTAATTAATACTATTGTTTTTGTAACCAATCTGTTATAATTTGTAATCATTCTGTTCTTGATTTGCGAATATTTCATGGTAAAATATAATTGTAAGCCAAAGAAATAAATCGAGCAAGGGGTGAGCTGTATGAATAAAAACGCTTTAAGAATCCTTTGTGCGGTGTTTGCCGGAATAATGCTTGCCGCAGCGATAACCTCCTGCGGGGAGGTTGAGAAGCCGGGCGACTTGCAGCAAAGTACACCTGTTCAAACTCCAGCCGCCGGAACAGCTTCGGATACCGGACCGGAATCTCCGGTTTCCGAAATAACCTCACAGCCAGAGGGCGAGCAGGAGCCTGAAGAGTCCGCTGCGCCGGCAGCGGAGCAAGGCAGCGAGCAAAGCGTTTCAGAACCTGAGCAAACCGAATCCTACACAGAGCCTGCCGAGCCTGAACAGCCGGCAGAGCAGGCCGTTTCGGAGGATACGGCAAGTAGCCGCGAAAAGATAGTCGAAATTGCAACAGGTCAGCTTGGCGTTCCTTTCTGCCAGGGCGGTCAAAGCCCGGAAGAGGGATTCGATTCTACGGGATTTGCGTACTACTGCGTAAATCAGGCGGGGATAAAGTTCCCGAGAAAGCTTTCAGAGCAGCTTGAAAGCGGCGAGCTTGTTTCCTATTCAGATATGAAGCCGGGCGACATCGCCTACTTCTCGGCAGAAGAGGGCGGAGAGGCAAGCTTTTGCGGAGTGTATGCCGGTGGAGGCCTGATAATCTACTCCCCCGTGCCGGACGATTTTGTTAAAACCGCAAATATCACCACCAACTACTGGACAACCCACTTTGTAACGGGACTGAGGGTCAATACTAATTTCGGCATGGATTGAAACCATAAAAGCGGAAATGAGTAAATAGCCTCAGTTAAAGCGGGTACCGTTAAATATATTTTGTCTTTTCATATTTCCTCCATACAAAATACAGACAAAAAGCAAGGGCTTTCCCATAAGTGGGAAAGTCCTTTTGCTTTATGCTGATATGTACAGACCGTGCATAGTCATAAAATCGAGTGCACAGCTTTCAGCCTGTCATGTTGAGATAATACATCGGGCTGGCGGAAGCACTTTTAAATCCGCATGTTTCATAAAACTTGATAACGTCGCTTTCAGCTATCAGGCAGATTTTCATAAAGCCGGAGTACCTTTGCTTCACCATCTCCATCAGCCTGCGACCAATGCCGTGCTTCTGATAGTCCGGGTCAACAAGCAGGTAATGAACGTATGCCGTAAGCACGCTGTCATCCATCACGCTTGCAAGCCCGATAAGCTTATCCCCGTCCCATGCGGTAAAAACGGATTTATAGCTTTTCATGGCAAGCGAGAGCTTTTCGGGATACTTTCCGGACTCCCAGCCGACCGATAAAAACAGCCTTTCCAAAGCATACGGCGAAAGCTCGTGGGAGTATGAGAATGTAATTGAATCTGTCATGGCAAAAATCCTTTCTGAGTTTTCGGGTTACGCAACGCCGCACAAAGCCTGTGCGTCACTTAATAATATTCATTATCCGCGATACTAATTCTAATATACTGATTCTGCATAAAGCGTTGCTGCAAAACCTCTATGCGATGGGTTTTGCAGCGATATAACGATCAAGCTTGGCCGGGAAAACGGTTATAAAACGATACCAAAAATCGAGTGCAAAAACACAGGAGAATGGATTTTGCATCCGTTCTTTGAAGACTTTCGGATGAATATTGGTATAAAAATCAGTTTTGGGCAAGAATGCCGTCAATAAACTGCCTTGCAAGCCTTGCAGATCGTCCTCCGCGCTCTAAGGCGAAGCGCTCCGCCAAAAGCTCAAGCTCGTCCGCAGGCATATCCACTCCAAACCGGGCCGCCAGCCTGCCAACGATATCAAGATAGGTCTTCTTGTCCGGCTTCTGGAAGGAGATATGCAGGCCGAACCTGTCCGACAGGGATATAATTTCCTGCATGGCGTCGTTGCGGTGAACCTCGTCGCCCTCCCTGTCCTCAAAGCGCTCCTTCACTATGTGACGGCGGTTGCTGGTGGCGTATACCACAACGTTTTGTGAGCGCCCCGAAACCGAGCCTTCGAGCACCGCCTTAAGACTGTTGAAATCATCATCGTCGCTCAAAAACGACAAATCATCGATAAACAGTATGAACTTAAGCGGATTCAGAGCAAGGTCGTCCAAAATTTTCGGGATGACCGCCAGTTGGTCCTTTCTAACCTCGATAATTCGCAGGCCCTGCGAATAAAGCTCGTTTACGACCGCCTTTACGGTGGAGGATTTGCCTGTTCCGGCGTCTCCGGTTAAAAGAATATTCGCTGCGGGCTTGCCCTCTAGCAGGGCCTTGGTGTTGGCCATTATCCGGTTTCGCTGAAGCTCGTAGTCAACAAGCTCGCTCATCTGAATCTTATCGGGATTCCGCACAGGCACAATCTCGCTGTTTTCGATATAGAACATGCGGCTTGCAGCGTATTTGCCATAGCCGTATTTCGAGATATTCTTAACCCTGTGGTCATACATCTCGGCAAGATTCAGCCTGCGGGATGAAAACTGCGGAAGACTTCCGTCCCACCTCAGAGGCTCGCAAAGCTCCTGCGGGGTCAGGGCTGCGATTCTTGAAAGTATATCTATCTCCCTTGCAACGCTTTCAGCTATAACTCCGCTCGGCTTTTCGCCCGCTCCTATCGCCCTGACATAGACGTTTTCGCTGTTGTAAACAACGTTTTCGATATGAGCGCTTAGGTTGCCGCCGTTTTCCGAATATAGCTTTGCCACAAACTCCGAATAACGGCTGATTCTTGCGTCAAGCGACTCATCGTTGAGACTTGAAATGTATTCCTTCAGCGCCGAAACAACGCCGTCGGAAAGAACCGAACGGAACACGGCGAGCGAGCATAGCTCGGCCTTAATCTGCGATAATTCTGCTCTGGTCATGTCAGTTAAGTATCGCGCCGTATGCGCCGCCCGAAACCAGCTTTGCATAGCGCTTCAAATAGCCGCTGAGTTCCTTCTGCTTCGGCTTGAAGCCTGCAAGTCTTTCGTCTATTATATCCTGCGCAACCTTGAGCTCGATGGTGTTTGCCGGGATATCTATGCGGATGATGTCGCCCTCCTCAACAATTCCGATAAGTCCGCCTGATGCGGCCTCGGGGGTGATGTGACCTACACACGCTCCCCTTGTGGCGCCGCTGAATCTTCCGTCGGTAATCAAAGCAACGCTGTTGCCAAGTCCCATTCCCATTATTGCCGAGGTCGGGTTGAGCATCTCCCTCATACCCGGTCCGCCCTTTGGTCCCTCATAGCGGATAACAACGACGTCCCCGGGTTTAATCTGACCCGCGTTTATAGCAGCCTGAGCGTCCTCCTCGCTGTCGTAAACGCGTGCGGGGCCTTCGTGAACAAGCATTTCGGGTGCGACTGCCGAGCGCTTTACAACGCTTCCCTCCGGCGCAAGGTTGCCCCTAAGCACAGCGATTCCGCCGGTATTGCTGAACGGGTTGTCTATCGAGCGTATTACAGATGTATCAAGATTCGGGCAAACGGCGATATTTTCTCCGATAGTCTTGCCGGTAACAGTCATGCACTCGCCGTGGATGAGGTTCTTTTTGGAAAGCTCGTTCATGACGGCGTAAACGCCGCCTGCTTCGTTTAAATCCTCAACATAGGTCTTACCGGCAGGGGCAAGATGGCAGAGGTTCGGCGTTTTAGCACTTATTTCATTGGCAATGTCGAGGTTGATTTCTATTCCGCACTCGTGCGCAATGGCCGGAAGATGAAGCATGCTGTTGGTCGAGCAGCCTATTGCCATATCAACGGTAAGAGCGTTCATAAAAGCTTCGCGGGTCATTATATCGCGCGGACGGATATCCTTCTTAATCATATCCATAACAGCCATGCCCGCCTTTTTGGCAAGGATTATCCTTTCGGAATAAACCGCAGGAATAGTGCCGTTTCCGGCAAGGCCCATGCCCAAAGCCTCAGTTAAGCAGTTCATAGAATTGGCGGTGTACATACCCGAGCAGGAGCCGCAGGTGGGGCAGGTTCTGCACTCGAAATCGTGAAGCTTGTCCTCGTCGATAAGCCCGGCGTTAAACCTGCCGACAGCCTCCGAAATGGTAGAGAAGCTTGCACGCTCGCCGTCGATATGGCCCGCAAGCATCGGCCCCCCGCTTACGAAAACGGCAGGGATATTTAGACGAGCCGCCGCCATAAGCAAGCCGGGGACGTTCTTGTCACAGTTGGGAACCATAACAAGCCCGTCGAACCCGTGTGCCATGGCCATGGCCTCGGTGGAATCGGCGATAAGATCGCGGGTGACAAGGGAATATTTCATCCCGACGTGACCCATTGCAATACCGTCGCAAACAGCTATAGCCGGAAAGACTATTGGGGTTCCCCCTGCCATTGCAACGCCTATTTTTACCGCGTCTACTATCTTGTCGATGTTCATGTGACCCGGAACGATTTCGTTGTAGGAGCTTACAATGCCTATAAGAGGACGATTGATTTCCTCGTCGGAAAGGCCTAAGGCGTGGTATAACGCGCGGTGAGGAGCATTCTGTGCTCCGCACTTGATTGCATCGCTTTTCATATTATCATCCTTTCTGAAAAATTATTTCAATCTTGCTAAAACAAATAACTAAAAGCTTTAGAGCCGGAGCTTCTATAAAGGCCGGCACGGTCAAGGGGCGGCGCCGCTTGTTGCTCCCCGCAGGGAGCGACATCTCGTTTAAAAAAGCGCTGGATAGAAGTAAAAACGCCCGGTGGACTGTTTTTACGCGGGGTGAGCCTCGCCGGATCTCCCTATGGGCGCGCAGAGCGCGTCCCTCTCCGCACGCACTATCCGCTGCAAATATCTGAGAAATATAACAGCACTATCCTATCCGGTCTATTAACCGTCCATATAAAAAGAAAAAATACAGCAAGTCCGCTCCGCAGACAAAAACCATCCGCGAAGCGAACCTCGCACAATACAATTTCCGATTATCAGTTGTTAATCAGCTTGTCCTCGCCGTTCCAAGCATAAAGCTTTCTGATTTCCTCACCGACGATTTCGCTGGGATGCTCGCTTGCAAGCTTTCTCATGGCGTTGAAGTGAACCTGTGCGCCGGCGTCGGACATGTCAAGCAGGAATTCCTTGGCAAAGGTGCCGTCCTGGATGTCCTTTAAGATCTTGCGCATGGTCTTTTTGGTTTCCTCGGTGATTATCTTGGGGCCGGTGATATAATCGCCGTACTCGGCGGTGTTGGATATAGAGTATCTCATGCCCTTAAAACCGGACTGATAGATAAGATCAACTATCAGCTTCATCTCGTGAATGCACTCGAAGTATGCGTTTCTGGGGTCGTATCCTGCTTCGACAAGAGTCTCAAAGCCCGCCTGCATAAGCGCGCATACGCCGCCGCAGAGAACTGCCTGCTCACCGAAGAGGTCAGTCTCGGTCTCCGTGCGGAAGGTGGTCTCCAGAACGCCAGCTCTTGCGCCGCCGATGCCCAAAGCATAAGCAAGACCGATATCCCAGGCGTCGCCGGTGGCGTCCTGCTCAACGGCTATAAGGCAGGGAACGCCCTTGCCCGCCTGATATTCGCTTCTTACGGTGTGGCCGGGGCCTTTGGGAGCAATCATGATAACGTTGACGTTCTTAGGCGGTTTGATGCATCCGAAGTGGATGTTGAAGCCATGTGCAAACGCCAAAGTCTTGCCCTCGGTAAGATTCGGCTCAATTGACTCCTTGTAAAGCTTGGCCTGCTTTTCGTCGTTAATTAAAATCATGATAATGTCGCCGGCCTTGGCGGCCTCGTAAGAGGTCATAACCTTCAGACCCTGTGCCTCGGCCTTGGCCCAGCTCTTGGAGCCTTCATAAAGGCCTACGACAACGTTAACTCCGCTGTCCTTAAGGTTTAAAGCATGAGCATGTCCCTGGGAGCCGTAGCCGATGATTGCTACTGTTTTGCCCGCGAGCTTTGAAAGGTCGCAGTCCTGCTGATAGAAAATTCTTGCCATAATAATTATCTCCTTTTTATATAGTGATTAATAATTGGTAACCTTCCTTATAGTAGAGCTGCCGCGCTCCAGGGATATTATTCCCGTGCGGCAAATTTCTAATATCTTATAATCCTTCATCAGATTTACAAAGTCGTCTATCCGCCTTGTGTCGGCTGTGAGCTGTAGGATTATTGAATTGCGAGAGTAATCAACCGTCTTGGCTCCGAATGCCTGCGAGGCTGCAAGGATTTCATCCCTTGTTTCGGGGTCGTTTTCGAGCTTGATAAGCATAAGCTCGGCGGTGACCGATTCCTCGCTCTTAAGCTCGCTTATCGAGCAGACGTCCGGCAGCTTGTAGAGCTGGTTTATAAGCTGCTGCTTGTTGACCTCTTCGCCGTCAAACAGCACCGTGATGCGCGAAAGCTCCGGCGATTCCGTTTCGCTGACGGTCAGCGCGCCTATGTTGAACTGGCGGCGTCTGAACATACTTGTAACGCGGTTTAAAACGCCGAACTGGTTTTTAACGAGCACCGCAACCGTGTATCTTTGCATATCAGTCACCCACCTTAACAATAATATCATCCATCGAGCCGCCGGGAGGAAGCATTGGCAGAACCATTTCGTCCTTATCTATCCGGCAGTCTATGAGGTATGGAGAGCTTGCCGAGAACGCCGATTTAAGAGCGGAATCAAGCTCCTCGACGGTATTGACGGTCACACCGTCCGCGCCGAAGGCTTTTGCAAGCGCCACAAAGTCAGTCTTTCTGTTCAGGACTGTATTTGAATAGTGCTTTTCAAAGAACAGCGTCTGCCACTGGCGAACCATTCCCAGAACGCCGTTGTTCATAAGCAGTATAACCAATGGGACATTGTAGGTTACGGCTGTCGCAAGCTCATTGAGGCACATTCCGAAGCTGCCGTCGCCGGTTATAAGGACAGTCCTTTCGCCTGTGCCGTAGGCAGAGCCTATAGCCGCGCCCATGCCGAAGCCCATTGTTCCTAAGCCGCCGCTTGAAATGAAGCGTCTGCTTTTCTTGAAGACAAGCTCCTGCGCTGCCCACATCTGATGCTGGCCAACGTCCGTAGCAACAGGGGTATTCTCGCCGAGGTAGTTATTCAGCGTTCTGATGGCGTTTTTGGGGGTCAGACCTTCACGCCGATCCTCCTGCCCGCGCTCCAGCGCCCGCAGTCTTGCAATTTTTTCACGCCACTCCGGGTGGGATACGCTCTTTATAAGCGGTATAAGCTTTTCAAGCGTCTTTTTAATGTCTCCCCGCAGACCTACGCTGTCGGATGTAGTCTTTGAAAGCTCCGAGCCGTCTATATCTATATGCACGATTCGGGATTTCGTTGCAAACTTGTGCCTGTTGCCGGTTGAACGGTCGTTGAACCGGACGCCCAAAGCTATTATGCAGTCGGCGTTATGCATGGCGGTCGAGCATGCGTAATGGCCATGCATACCCTGCATGCCCAAAAATCTCGGGTGTTCGGTGGGAACGCCGGATATGCCCATCATCGAGCAGCCTATCGGAGAGTCTATCTTATCTGCAAGAGCCAAGACTTCCTCCTGCGCGCCGCTTGAAAGCATGCCTCCTCCGAAGTAAATAAACGGCCTTTCGCTGTCGTTGATGACCTCCGCAGCCTGAGCTATACGCAAATCCTTCGCAGGCTGAGGCTCCGCCGGCTTTACCGGCGGCTGCGGGCGATACTCCCACAGAGAAATCTGAACATCCTTGGGAACGTCGATAAGAACGGGGCCGGGGCGACCCGAGATTGCAAGCTCTATAGCATCCCTGATGGTGTCTGCTAAGTTTGCGACGTCTGAAACAAAGTAGTTGTGCTTGGTTATCGGCAGGGTGATACCGGTTATGTCAATCTCCTGAAAGCTGTCGTATCCTATCTGGGCGGTGGGGACGTTTCCCGTAATAGCTATAAGCGGAACGGAATCCAAAAACGCAGTCGCAATGCCGGTTACAAGATTCGTAGCGCCCGGGCCCGATGTTGCAAATACTACTCCCGGCTTGCCGGTGGAACGGGCGTAACCGTCCGCCGCGTGAACCGCTCCCTGCTCGTGTGCCGTCAGGATATGCTCAATTTCGTCCCGATATTTATAAAGCGAATCGTAAACGTCGATTATCTGTCCGCCGGGGTATCCGAAAATAACCTTTACGCCCTGCTCAACAAGCGTTTTAACAATTATATCTGCGCCTGATAAGAGCATCAATTATCACTTCCTCGAAATAATTAGTTTTGCCGCGTTATCAGAGATTTGCCAAAATCAAATCTCCCATCTCGGCGCAGCCTACCTTGCGGCACTTAGCCGCTTCGGCAGGGTCGGCGGGCATAATATCCGCCGTTCTTATTCCAATGTCCAAAACCTTGGAAACGGCAGACTCAATGCAGTCCGCCTCCGCAGACATATCGAAGCTGTAGCGAAGCATCATCGCCGCGGAAAGAATTGTTCCTATGGGGTTTGCAATGTCCATTCCGGCAATATCTGGCGCAGACCCGTGGATGGGCTCGTACAGTCCCACGCTCGTTGCACCTAAGCTGGATGACGGTATCATACCTATCGAGCCGGTTATCATAGAGGCTTCGTCCGAAAGAATGTCGCCGAACATGTTTTCGGTCACGATAACGTCGAACTGCGCGGGATTCTTTACTATCTGCATTGCGCAGTTGTCAACAAGCATGTCGCTCAGATTAACATCGGGGTATTCCTCTGCAAGGCGGTGCATTACCGACTTCCAAAGGCGGCTTGTGTCCAAAACGTTGGACTTTTCCACCGAGCAGAGCTTATGCCTGCGCTTGCGTGCAGTCTCAAATCCGATTCTGCCGATCCTTTCTATTTCGCTCTCGGAGTACTTCATGATATCGCGGGAGACCTTCTCGCCGCCCTCCTTGGAGGTTGTATGCTCGCCGAAGTATATTCCGCCTATAAGCTCGCGGACGATTATGAAATCGATTCCGTTTTCAACTATTGACGGACGAAGCGGAGAAGCGCCGGCAAGCTGCGGCCAAATCTTTGCGGGGCGGTTGTTCGAGTATACTCCCATGCCCGCTCTCAAGCGAAGGAGGCCCTTTTCGGGGCGCTTGTCGCCCGGCATCGAGTTCCATTTTGTTCCGCCGACCGCGCCTAAAAGCACGCTGTCGGACTTGATACATTTGTCGAGCATCTCGGCGGGAAGGGGATCTCCCCACTTGTCAATAGCGATGCCGCCCATGTCTACGTCGGTATAGTTAAATGTATGAGAGAAGCGCTCTGCAACGCCGTCAAGCACCTTTACCGCCTGATTTACTATTTCGGGGCCGATGCCGTCGCCCCTGATTAAAGCAATATTCTTAACCATTGTTATATCCTTTCTTGAAAAGTTGGTCGTAAGCCAAACACAAGCTTGAAAAACACGCCGCGAAGCGCTAATGGGGCAGTCCTGGTGGCGCCCCTTGTCGCTCCCCATATGGAGTGAAATCCCTCGGAGCAAGCAAAACGCAGGAGTGAGAGAAAAAGCAGTCCGGCGGGCTGTTTTTCGTGAAGCCCTCGTCGGAGTTCTCCTGCGGGCGCCTCGCGTTCATCTCTGCACTATCTTTCAGCTACAACAAAGCTATAATAATAAAACCGCCTAGCTCCGGCTCCGTCAAGCTCAACTCCGCGAAAAACTACCTTTCCTTAATAGACTTAAGCAGTCCGCCCGCCCTGATAATATTTTGAATAAACTCCGGGAACGGCTGAGCCTTAAAGGTCTTGCCCTTGGTGATGTCCTTAATCTCACCGCTGTCAAAGTCGATTTCGACCTGATCATTTGCTTCGATTTCGTTGCAGGCTTCCTCGCATTCCAGAATCGGCAAGCCTATATTGATGGCGTTGCGGTAGAAGATTCTCGCGAAGCTCTTCGCGATTACGCATCCGGTGCCGCATGTCTTAATTACCAGCGGAGCGTGCTCTCTTGACGAGCCGCAGCCGAAGTTCCAGCCCGCAACCATTATATCACCAGCCGAGACTTTCTTTACAAATTCGGTGTCTATATCCTCCATGCAATGGGCGGCAAGCTCACGCGCGTCGGAGGTATTTAAGTATCTTGCGGGGATGATAACGTCGGTATCCACATTGTCGCCGTATTTAAAAACTTTTCCCTTAGTGTTCATATATTCATCCTCCTCGATATCAGAGCTTATACTCGGTGATGTATCCCGCCAGAGCGCTTGCGGCGGCGGTCGCCGGGGAAGCAAGATAAACCTCGCTGTCAACGTGGCCCATTCTTCCGACAAAGTTGCGGTTAGTTGTGGCTATGCACCTCTCGCCGGCGGCCAGAATTCCCATATATCCGCCAAGGCAGGGACCGCAGGTAGGGGTTGAAACAACCGCGCCGGAATCTATGAACGAGGTCACATATCCGCGCTCAACACATTCGCGATAAATTGCCATTGTCGCCGGGATGATTATGCAGCGAACGCCGGGGGCAATTTTCCTGCCGTTCAGCACATTGTAGGCGGTTTCCATGTCCTCCATTCGTCCGTTGGTGCAGCTTCCTATTACCGCTTGGTCAATCCTTATGTCGTTAAGCTCGGATGCGGGCTTGGTATTTTCTGGGAGATGTGGGCAGCTGACTGTCGGTGTAATTTCGCTGAGATTGATGTCGACAACCCGCTCATACTCGGCGTCGGGGTCGGCTTCAAACAGCCTCGGTTCGCGCTCGCAGCGGTCCTGCATGTATTCAAGAGTAATATCATCAACCGGGAAAATGCCGTTCTTTGCACCGGCTTCTATTGCCATGTTGCATATGCAAAGGCGGTCGTCCATCGAAAGGGACTTCACGCCGTCACCGCAGAACTCCATGCTCTTATAAAGCGCACCGTCAACGCCTATCATGCCGATGATGGTTAGTATAACGTCCTTGCCGCTGCAATTTGCGGGAAGGCTTCCGGTAATATTAAACTTAATTGCGGACGGCACCTTGAACCATGCCATACCGGTGGCCATGCCTGCCGCCATATCGGTCGATCCGACGCCGGTTGAGAACGCTCCCAAAGCGCCGTAGGTGCAGGTGTGGCTGTCCGCTCCGATAATGCAGTCGCCGGCGGTCACAATGCCCTGCTCGGGCAGAAGGGCGTGTTCAATGCCCATCTTTCCGACATCGTAGAAGTGGCTGATTCCGTGGCATCCTGCGAACTCGCGGCACTGCTTCGACTGCTCGGCCGCCTTGATGTCCTTGTTGGGGACAAAGTGATCGAGCACTATCGCGATTCTGTTCTTATCAAAAACATCGGTGAATCCCGACTTTGTAAATTCGTTCACCGCCACAGGGGTAGTAATGTCGTTGCCGAGCACGATATCGAGCTTGGCGTTTATAAGCTGACCTGCGCATACACTTTCCAGACCTGCATGTGCAGCCAGAATCTTCTGAGTCATCGTCATTCCCATAGCTTGCTATCCTTTCCTGATTCTATTTGTTAAAAGCGTTGTGGAAGGCATTGAGAAGCGCATCCGCGCTGGCGTGGATGATATCGGTGTTGGTGCCGGCGCCCCAGCTGAGAGTGCCGCTTTCATCCCTGATTCCTATATAAGCGACAGCCACGCTCTTAGAGCCTTCCTCCTGCATGCTGTGCTCGGTGTAAACCAAAAGCTCATAGGTCTTGCCGGTGAATTTCTTTAAGCCGTTGCTAACGGCGTCCAAAGTGCCGTTTCCGGTTGCGGTGACAACGGTTTTTTCGTTGTTTTTAACAAAGGTGATATCCGCCTGAATCTCCTTGCTCTTGCGGATAAAGTGCATCTCGGCGATATCCACTGACTTGTTTTCTATGAAGTAATGATCCTTGAAAATCTTAAGTATCTCGTCAACCTTCAGCTCCTTGTGCTCATGGTCGGAAACCGACTTGCACAGATAGCTCAGGTTTTCCCTCATGCCGGAAGGAAGAACGTATCCATAGCTCTGCTCTAAAAGATATCCGATGCCGCCCTTGCCGCTCTGCGAGTTCACTCGTATGACGTCGGCATCATATGTGCGGCTGATATCGTGCGGGTCGATGGGAATGTAGGGGACGTTCCACTGACTGAGACCCTTCTCCTCGCGGTACTTCATGCCCTTTGCGATAGCGTCCTGATGGCTGCCCGAGAATGCGGCGAACACCAAAGCTCCGGCATAGGGTGATCTTTCATAAACGTGCATTCTGGTACATTCCTCATACACGCTGACAAGGTGGGGCATATCCGAGAAGTCGAGCTTGGGGTCAACGCCGTGGCTGTACATATTCATAGCAAGGGTGACAATATCCACGTTTCCGGTTCTTTCGCCGTTGCCGAACAGTGTTCCTTCCACCCTGTCCGCGCCCGCTAAAATTGCAAGCTCGGTATCCGCAACGCCTGTTCCCCTGTCGTTATGCGGATGGAGAGAAAGGGTGACATGCTCACGGTATTTTAAGTTTTCGCTGATGTATTCCACCTGCGATGCATAAACGTGCGGCAGGCTCATTTCAACCGTCACCGGGAGGTTGATTATAACGTTATTAGTCTCGCTCGGCTCCAGGATATCCAAGACCGCGTTGCAGACCTCAAGCGCGTATTCCGGCTCGGTTCCGGTAAAGCTCTCCGGTGAGTACTCAAAGCGGAAGTTGCCTTCGTACTCGGCGGCAAGCTTCTTAACTAACTCTGCACCGTCGGTGGCTATCTTCATTATCTCTTCCTTGGACTTGCGGAAGACCTGCTCGCGCTGGACAACGCTGACCGAGTTGTAGAAGTGGATAATAGCCGAGGGTGCGCCCTTGCAGGCTTCAAAAGTCTTTCTAATGATATGCTCGCGGCACTGGGTCAGCACCTGAACCGTAACGTCCTGCGGAATCATATTGTTGTCTATAAGTGTGCGGAGGAATTCGTATTCCGTTTCGCTTGCCGCGGGGAAGCCTACCTCTATTTCCTTAAAGCCCACTTCCAAAAGCATCTGATAAAACTTTAGTTTCTCTTCAAGATTCATGGGTATAACAAGGCTCTGGTTGCCGTCTCTCATATCCACCGAGCACCATACCGGCGGCTTTTCAATATGATCCTTTTCCACCCACTTGTTGTGAGTGCCGGGTGCGGGGAAATATCCCACTTTGTACTTTGAAGCGTCCATCATAATACATTTCTCCTTAAAATATTTTTTCGAGGCTTGCCCTAAAGCGGCAATAAAAAAGCCGCCTCAAAGCAATGTTACTTTGAGACGGGTGCTTAAATCATTATCAACAGTGTTAAATCATTTGTCCGGCCACTCAGATTATCTTATCGTGACGCAGACTAAAATTTCAACCTTGTTAACTGCACTCGCGGTACCACTCAAATTGCCGGTTCACCGTCCGAAACACTTGAGGACGCTTTCCGACCACCTCTTGGGATCCAACAATCCCTTTGCGTTTACGCAGCTTCACGTGTGACTCTAATTATGCCATACAAACAGCATGTTCAAATCACCGGCTCGGAAGGGAGAAGAGCGATTCGCTCGATTAGGCGCAAATTGCAGCAGCTCGCTGATGCGAGCTTAAAAGACAACGCCTTGAAATCGGTGCTGTTGCCGTTAAACGGCAATCGGCACTTTAACGCGAATCACGAAGAAATATCTTCAAAAGATCGCTGCAACCGGCTTTCACCCTGCCCGGCTCTCTGAATGCCAACGGATTCTTTTTCAATCTTCGTCATTGCCTTTATATTTTTATCTATTATAGCATTAAAGCGGTGAGTTGTCAACTGTTGAAAGTGTATAAAAGTTTATCAAAACCGAGATGAAAATGAGTGAAAAGGCACAGCAGTACGAAAGCAGTGAGCCGAATCTCTCCGGCTCCCAAAAAAATCTATGCTTATTCCGAGTTAAAAAAGTGTCTGTTAAACCGCCTCAAAGCCCATACACGCTTTTACGCGGGATTAGCATTGCGCTATTCAATTTTGATGTCCGGCGGAGCGTCTATATCCTCCCCAACGTATTTGCCGTCCTTTTTGCGCTGCCTGACGCATTCGGTGAGGAGATATTCAATTTGACCGTTTATGGAGCGGAAATCGTCCTCAGCCCAAGCGGCAAGGGCATTATAGAGCTTTTCCGATACTCTTAAAGGGATCTGCTTTTTCTCAGCCATTACTTAGTAAAGGCTTCCCGAATTCACGATCGGCTGAGCATCGTGATTTCCGCACAGAACTACCAGAAGATTTGAAACCATGGCCGCTTTTCTTTCTTCATCGAGTTGTACCATCCCGCCCTGATTAAGTCTTTCCAGAGCCATTTCAACCATGCCTACAGCACCGTCAACTATCATCTTCCTTGCGTCGATAATGGCCGAGGCCTGCTGGCGCTGGAGCATTACTGCCGCGATTTCCGGGGCATAGGCAAGGTAGGTTATCCTTGCTTCCACTACTTCAAGGCCGGCTTCGTCCACCCTTTTCTGAATTTCCTCCTTTATTCTGCGCACAACAATCTCGCTCGAGCCGCGAAGGCTGCCCTCATCGGCAACGCCGTCGCCGGTGGTGTCGACATTCGGGGCAACGTCGTAGGGGTAAACCTTAACTATCTCGCGCAGGGCAGAGTCACACTGCAAGCTAAGATATTCCTTGTAGTTATCGACGTTGAAGACCGCCTTTGCGGTGTCAACAACCCTCCACATAACCGCTATGCCTATTTCAATCGGGTTGCCAAGGCAATCGTTTATTTTCTGGCGGGAGTTGTTAAGGGTCATTATTTTAAGGGATATCTTGTTGCTTGCTATTTCAACCGCGCCGGTAGCTGATGCGTTTACAACTATTGGGGAAGCCTTCGCAGCGCCGTCAACATCGCCGGATTGATTTAGCTTTGTCTTTGCGGCGGGGTTGAACGACGAACAGAAGGGGTTGACGTAATAGAAGCCGTCGCCCTTGAGGGTGCCGACGTATTTGCCGAAGAGAGTTAAAACCAAAGCTTCCTGCGGCTTTAAAACCTTAAGACCTGCAAATGGAATCCAGCCGAGGAGTGCCCACACAATGCCAATTCCCAAAAGGATGCCGAATACAGTCTTATTTTCTCCGGCGTCCAGATTTATTCCGGAGAATACTATCAGCGCGATGGCGACAATCCACAGAACAATGGTTAAAAGCAAAACTTTCATTCCGTTTTTCTTTGCGCCTAAAACTTTTTCTGTCATTTTAATTTCCACCTTTATTCTTATATTTATTCGCAGAGGCGATGCGCCGCCCTGAGAGCTTACAGCACAGCTTTCCTTTGCGATATCAAAATGATATCACAATAATATGCATTTGTCAAGTGATTTTTATAAAATTATCAGATTTCCGCAAAAGCTCTTCCAAGGCTCCGTTAAACTCTTTTTTGCTTCAGCCGATTCTCCGTGGCCGATAAGACCAAGGGTCACGATGCTGTACTTATCATTAAAATACTCCGTTCGGGAAGCAAGTATTGTGTGACCGGCAAATGCGGCATGCAAAAGCAGCACTCATTCGGCAGGTTCCGTGCCGCTTATGTAATAAACAATCGGCGGGTCGTTAAGTCTGCGTTCCGTCATAGTTATCCAATTTCTAATTGATGTGATATTGGCATTATGCCTAATATTGAAAGCTCTGTCAAGACGTTCCCGGCAGCAGGTAATGTCCGTCAGTATTACAGGTGCGGAAGATTCCCACTTGCATGTATTAAGGGAATTTTTATGGAAATAATATAGCCAGCCATCTATAAAAAGGAATAAAATTATGAAAAAGCTTATCGAAAATCTAACTGTATTTACCGCCGGCGGGCTTGCCTATGGGCTTGTTGAAATAGCCTGGCGCGGCTCCACGCACATATCAATGTTTGCGGTCGGAGGGCTGTGCTTCTGGCTGATAGGAAGCATTGACGAGCACGGAAGCGTCCCGCCGCTTATTTATCAATCGGTTCTTTCCTGCCTGATAATAACCTCGGTAGAATTCACCTCCGGCGTGTTCATAAACATTGTAATGGGACTTGGCGTGTGGGACTATTCCGGCCTTCCCCATAATCTGCTTGGGCAGATATGCCTGCCATTTTCGGCGCTGTGGCTACTTCTTTCCGTCCCGGCGATATATTTTGAGGACCTTCTGCGCGCGGCTCTGTTCGGCGGAAAAATGAAAAAAATAAGCCTGTTTTTTGGCTCCTGCGATCACGCTTAGGATTGCTATGCGATGAATCTTGCAGCGATTTATAGCCATTTTTTGACGCTGAATAAGCAATGCCGCCCGGCTTTGTGCCAGAGAAAAGGTGTGCAGACTGCGCCGCCCCAAAAAATATCCCGTTCCATGTTGAAAACATTTGCCCTCTGTGATATAATGTTAATATAACAATATCGGGATTGGAAAAAGCGGTCGTTCAGGCAGAGCAGCGCTTTGCCTCACTCGAATAAAGGAAGTGGTTTTATGATGATATACAAAAATGGCGGCAAGAGCGGTTTCGCAATAGGAACAAACCGCTTCAGCCGGGAAGATCTGGCGGCAGGCGGAATAACGGCTTTTGCGCTGGCGCTTATGGCGCTGATTGGGCTTGTCAAGCCGAAAAAGGCAAAAAAAAAGAGCGCTTTTGCAAGGCTTTTTAGCGCACCGTTTGTTTTCAGGCTTGCAAAGGCAGGGGTTTCAAGGGTCAACCTTGAAAGTCTCGCCAAAAAGGCGGGCGCCGGCAAGACCGTATCAACCTTATTCACCGATGAGTCGCCGGAGAGCGAAAGCGGAGATAAAGCAGACGATGAAAGCAGATCGGGGATTGAAATTATTACATCCACACCTATAGCCTCAGAGGAGGAGGTTTATGAACACATCTGATAAAATATTGATTGGAGCCGGGGCTATGCTTGCTCCCGTTCCGGCAGCAATAGTAACCTGCGGAAGCCCTGAAAGGCCGAATGCCTTGACCATTGCTTGGACGGGAATACTGTGCTCCAACCCTCCAAAAACCTACATATCGGTACGCCCGGAAAGGTATTCCTATGAGCTAATAAAGCAAAGCGGCGAATTCTGCATTAACCTTACCACGGCAGAGCTTGCCTGCGCAGCCGATTATCTGGGAGTACGCTCCGGCAGGAACGAGGATAAATTGGCACGTCTTGGGCTAAGCGTAAGCCCGGCGCAAAAGGTGGGCGCGCCTATGCTTGACGCAAGCCCATTAAGCATTGAATGCCGGGTAGAAGCGATCATTCCCCTCGGCTCTCATGATATGTTTATTGCCGACATACTTGCAGTTAACGCCGCAAGGGAGCTTTTGGATGACAAGGGCAGGCTATGCCTGGACAAGGCAAACCTTCTTGTCTACAGCCACGGCGAATACTTTGCCCTGGGGAAGAAGCTCGGCCGGTTCGGCTATTCGGTTAAAAGAAAGAAGCAGGCGCGCTGACAGAACACAGCGGTCTTATTTTCGGAATAAGTATATGGACTGCCCATGCAGTCTGTATAATAAGGGTAAACCGCAAAATAGCAGAGGAGTGTGAAAACAGCTTCACATTCCTCTGCTTTTAGTTAACATCAAAGATTCATCCGCCTTGGCTTACCACTTAACGCTCCACCTCTGCGAATATTCTCCGACTATTTCCTTATTCTGAACCGTCTTAATCTCAGAGTGCTCCTGGCGTTCCTTAAGAAGCCTATCGAAAAGTTCGCCGTCGATTGGAAGCTTCACAGGCTGATTTCCCAGCCACTGGCTCAGATACGCCGCGTTGGATATCATCAGCTCGTTTATGCCCTCTCTGCCGTATGCTATCGGCTCAGAGCCGGTAAGAATCGCATCGGCGAACGCCTGCAGAACGCCCGCGTGAGCAGAACCGCCATTTTCCGGCTTATACTCCGAGTATTCCGTTTCAGGCGAAGGGCCGGGGACCTTTACATCCCTGCATATATCCCGTTCATCCTCTAAAAGCTTCCACCATTTCAGAACGCCGTTTTCGATGACCACCTTGCCGCGGGTTCCTGCGGCTTCAAGGCGGTTGGTTCCCGGGCATTCGCCGGTTGATGTGATAAACGTGCCGGTTGCGCCGTTGGGATATCTTGCGAAGATGGCGGCACTGTCCTCAACCTCGATGCTGTGATACCGCGCGACGTCGCAAAAAGCGGTTATCTCGGAGGGCACTCCGAAAATCCACTGCCATATATCAAGGTTGTGGACGGCTTGATTCAAAAGGACTCCCCCGCCCTCGCCCGACCAGGTCGCCCGCCACGAACCTTCATCGTAATAATACTGGGTTCTGTACCAGTTGGTTATTATCCAGCTGAAGCTTTTGATTTCACCCAGCTCACCGGCCTTTACCATCTCGCGCAGCCTTATAAACAGCGGATTGGTGCGCTGGTTGAACATTATTGCATAAAGCTTGTCGCTTTTGCCGGCAAGGGCGTTCATGGCAGCTGCACGGGTTACGCTTATGTCCTGCGGCTTCTCGCTCAGCACATGCAGCCCTGCTTCGAGAGCAAAGGCAGATATTTCGGTGTGAAGCCTGTGCGGGGTGGAGACGATTACGGCGTTGCAGGTGCCGCTTTCCACAAGCTCCTGCCAGTGCTCAAAGGTTCTTACGCCGGGCAGCTTTTCGTTGGCAAACGCAATTCGTGAAGGCTCGATATCACAGACCGCGAAAAGCTTCATCCCCTCAATTTTTCCCGCAAATATTTTGTTGGCATGGGCTGTTCCTATGTGACCCAGACCTATAATTCCGATTTTTACTTGATTCATGATTTATTTGAACCTGCCTTTTGTACCGCTTGGTGTTTAAGGATTGGTGTTAAGATATTTTGTGATTAATGCCGTTCTTCGCCTAAAATGATTCCAAAAGGCAGGCTAAAAACCGCTTTTTTAAACTGCCTTTATGACCCGTCTGTACCATTAGTGGTCTGTACATCTTTAGACGAATATAAATACTCTGTATACTTTAATATAGCATTAACCGCAGGCTTGTGCGGTCACGGACGCGCTCCGTGAGCCCATAGCGAAACCCTTACGGCGGTTTTTCATTCTCTTCCCGCTTTTTGCTTACGCCGGGAATTTCGCTCCTTTGCGGGGAGCGGCGACGGCTCCTCGTCCTTAACTCCCGCCAAAGTTTTGCGGATCAATGCTTATGTCCTTCTCAAGAAAGGATGGGCCTAAAGCTTTTTAGTTTTGCCATTACTTATTTCCGGCATAAGTATCGCTCGTATCCGCAAAGACCGCCTCGGTCTGAATCTTGCGGCGCGATGTCGCGACGCGCTTCATCAGCTCATCCTTATAAAGCTGTTCGTCAAACGGTATATCAACCGCTTTGCCCAGGAAGGACGACAGATGCATTGCGTTTGAAAGCATAAGACCGTTAATGCCCTCGCTTCCGTCGGCAACGAGCGGTTCTCCGCGCAGAATCGCTCCGCCCCAGGCGTTAACAACTCCGACGTGCTGTTCATTCCTGCCGTCAAGCTCAATGTTCACCTCGTGCGCGCCAACGTTGCCAAAAGGTATTTTATTTGTTGCCGAAAACTCCTGTTCGGTCATGTCGAATTCGATTACGGTAAGCTTGCCGTATTCAGCGACTATCTTTGCCTTGTCGAGCTGAATCTCGAAGCGGTTTGTTCCCCTTGCGTCGCCGGTGGTTGTGATGAACACGCCGGTTGCACCGTTAGCATACTCAACATAGGTGGTAACATCATCCTCGACCTCTATATCATGCCACTTGCCGTAGTGAAGGTGACTTTCCACCTTTACCGGCATTCCGCATATCCACTGCCACAGATCGAGCTGGTGGGGACACTGGTTCAAAAGAACTCCTCCGCCCTCGCCGGACCATGTGGCGCGCCAATTGCCCGAATCGTAGTATGCCTGCGGGCGATACCAGTCAGTGATTATCCAGTTGGTGCGCCTGATCTGTCCGTAAACGCCGGACTGCACAAGCTCACGCATTTTGCGGTAGACGCAGTTGGTGCGCTGGTTGAACATCATTCCGAAAACAACCTCGGGATGGCGCTTTGCCTCTTCGTTCATTTCGCGGACCTGAAGGGTGTAAACGCCGGCAGGCTTTTCACACATAACGTGTATTCCGCGCTTCATGCACTCTATGGCATATTTGGGATGGTCGTAGTGCGGAACGCATATCATACACGCCTCTATAAGGCCGGAATCGAGCATTTCCTCAGCGTTCGAGAAAACTTTTGCATCCGGCAAGGCGGTTTTTGCCCATTCAAGACGGGCAGGGTTTATATCCGCGACCGCGCAAAGCTCGAAATCGGGGCATTTGCCGGCAACTACGCTGTTTGCGTGACCGGAACCCATGTTGCCTATTCCGATTATTCCGAGACGGATTTTTGATGATTCTGACATTGTGTTATACCTCCATAGTGTATTGCCGCCGTCGGCGGCAGAATTTATATAATAATTACGGTTTTATTCGGAACGCATGCCCTCAGAACCCGCAAGCCTTCAGATACTCATAGCTCCGTTTCAGGCAGTCAAACGGGTTCTCCCCATTGCAGCTGTCCTGCTCCACAAGCATATACTCGGTTCCGGCGTCCCCGGCGGACTCGAACACCCTGTCAAAATTGATGTTGCCCTCGCCCACTACAGACATGGTTTTCCCGTAGGCAAAGTCCTTAAGATGTATGCAGGGAACTCTTCCCGCAAGGCGCTCTATCCACTGTGCAGGGTCCCCGCCGCCGGCAGTGATCCAGAAGGTATCAAGGGTGAAGCCCATCTCATCAGGAGCAAAGCTATCGGCGAGTCTCTCTAAAACCAGCCTGCCATTATAGCGCTGGAACTCCTGGTCGTGGTTGTGGTACATGAAGTATTTGCCGCAGGCCTTAAGAGTTCTGGCGGTGTTTATGTATTTATCATAGAAAGCATCCGGGGTATCTCCCTCGGCAAGCTTGAAGGCGTTCCAGCCAAGGCCGACATAGCGGCAGCCGAAGACGTCATGCTCGGCGGCGACTGCGGCGGGGTCGCCCAAAAGCTTATCCGCCGGGGTGTGTGTTAGGACGCATTCGAGGCCGTTCTTATCAAGCTCGCACTTCAGCCACTGCGGGTCGAAGGCGCAGGTCCCGGAAACCTGAACATACTTATAGCCGATATCGGCAATCTTTTTAAGGGTGAGTGCAAAGCCGTCCAAATCCTTGCAGAAATCGCGCACGGTGAAAAGCTGTGCACCTGTTTTCATATTACTGCTCATCATTCAGTTCTCCCAAAACATTCTTAAAGGCGTTGCAGGCGGCGTCGAACGCAGCGTCTGAATCAGGGTAGGAGTATTCGCCCACCTTCGACTTTTCGCCCTCGCGCTCAAGCCCGGCAAGGCCCTTGAACACGGTAAGGTGAGGTTCGATTGTGAACTCGCGGCCGCCCATGGCGATAAATTCCCTTACTATTGCAGGCAGGTTTCCGATTCCCGCGCCGGCGGGAACAACTCTTCCATCGGCCAAAGCGTCCTTTATATGCATATACTTGATGTAAGGCTTGAGCATATCCCATGCGGCAATGGTGTCAACTCCGCACTGAACAAAGTTTGCAGGGTCGAAAATTCCCTTAAGCTCCGGGAATGTCTTCAACAGCTCTGCGCAACGCTCGGCATTGTCGCCGTAGATTCCCTTTTCGTTTTCGTGACACAGGGTGACGTTATAGCTTTTCGCCATTTCCAGAAGCTTGCCCATTCTGTCGGTTACCGCACCCTTATAATCCTTCGGATCGCAGCCCCCGGGAATGTAGAAAGAGAACAGGCGAATATTTTCGGCACCCAGAACCTTGCTTATTTCAAGGGTGTTGCGGAATTTTTCAAGATGCCGCTCAAAATCATCGCCAATCCCTATCTTGCCTATCGGCGAGCCGAGCGACCACACCTTCAGCCCGGCGTCGTTGAGCTTCTGCCGGATAAGACAGGCGGAAACAAAGCTTAAATCGGAGACGTTTCCAAGCTCGGTTCCGCGAAGCTCTACGCCGTCCAGCCCGTTGCGCTTCATCGCCGCTATCTGGGTGCCGATGCTTGCTCCCGCTTCGTCGGCAAAGGCGAATATTCTTACATTGTTCATCATTATTATCATTCCCTTCGTTAAAGTTTTCAGTTTCCCCTCTCAGGTCAAAACCACTATTAACATAATAACACATAGGCAAAATTTTTCAAGACTTTTTATTATCTTTTTTATAATTATTTATGATGTTATCCTATCAAATTTTGATATTATACTTACATATTCAAAGATGCCATCAACCTATTCGTATGCACGAAAGCCCGGCCCGGATGTATACTTTTCAGGCTGAAATAAGTATAATCCGGGTCGGACCTTCGGCAATTATATAAATATTGATTGAGAGAATATCTGTTTTATTTGGACTTAATGCCTTTTTCCATTATCTTCTTGGCGCGCTCGACGGCTTCCTTGTATCTCGGGTCTTCCCTTACGGAATCGAACCATTCCCAGCCGCTCTTGGCGGTCAGGGGAAGATATATTCCGTCTGCGCCCATCACAAGCCAGTCGTCAAGAATCCGCCTTGAACCGTCCTTGAGCTCGATTACGGTTCTCCAACTGCTGCTGTCGCTGCTCTTTATCAGCTTGATATCGCCGAATACAAGCGGATTGCCGACGGGGAGCTTTGTGCCGTCCGGTATCGCTTCCCACTTTTCGAGATAGTCGAGTGCCCTGTCGAGATACTCATAGCCCTCGTCCTTTCTGCCGCCGCCGAACAGCGCAACGCTTGCCCAAAGGCTCAGCCTTGAATAGCAGCCGTAAAGACCTTCGGGGACGCCGGAATCTACGCCCGCGGCTTCGCAAAGCTTAAGCATATGCTTTCTCCACTCTGCGACAAGGTGCGGGTTGTAATAGCCGTGGGGATATCTTGAAAGCTGGTGATAGAGCAGCATGAAGTTGTTGTAGCCGCCGAGGTTGTTTGCTTCCTCGGGCTTGTTGCCGCAGGCAAGCATATCCTCCTTGACTTCGCTGTAAACGCCGCTGTAGGTGGTGGTTCCGGGGGAGATATCCTTGAGGCCGGTTCTGTCCTCGAAGACGATAATGTCCCCGCTTGCGTCGTCCTTGACATAGCTGTATTCCGCCGCCGCGATGTAGCCGTCGGTGAGATTGGTGGCGTCGTAGCGCCTTACCATGCCGTCCTCAAAGGGCATATAGCCCTCACCGAAGCCTTGGCATACGGTGAGCTCATACGCTGCCGGACTTGTGTCGAAATCGCCGTAGATTTCAAATCTTACAAGACCCACCCCGGGCGCGAAGTAATAGACCTTTTTGCCTCCGCGATACTCCAGTCCTTCGTGGTAGCCGTTGCAGTCGACCGCCAGCTTAATGCAGTCGCTAAAGCTTCCGGCGGGGCAGGTAACCTTGCCGGTGTCCTCGCATACTATGTTCGACCTGAGATTGTCGCCGTAGTATTGCAGCGACTTTTCCTCGCTGTAGCCGGGCTTCCAATCGTCCGACCAGACAGAGCCGGTCGTCTCGGACAGTATCGCATAGATATCGTTGCACAGAACAGGCAATTCGGCGCCGGTTCCGTTGGTTGATTTCCACTCAAAGCTCCAGCGGAAGCCGGAATCTATATAGCTTACGGCATTGTCGTTCCGCCTTATAACGTTCTTCGAGAAGAAGTTCCAGACGTTTTTGAGCTTTGAATCGGGGCTGAAGACATAATCGGTGTCCATAATCCTTCTTACAACCGATGCAGCAGCCTTGGCGTGTGCTTTTTCCATCGGGGTTTTTGCCAAAAGCTCGGCGCGGTTCGCAGCGTCGCGGACGTCTGTAATTTTATAGTCACCATCGCAGTAGTCGCTGCGGATTTTTAAAATCATGTCAAGCCAGGAATTCTCATCGTACTTATTCCTTCTCATATAGGTATGCTGGGTGAGAATCGCCTTTTCGATGTCAGCATACGCAACCTCTATTCTTGTTGACTGCTCAATGAATCCCGGGCTGACATTAAGGCTGTACTGCCAGAAGTTGCCGCACCGGGTTGGGATAAGGCTGTCAGAGCTGCCATCGACATTATAAGCGCAAAGGCTTCTTATTTCGGTGATGCCGTCCTGAGTTCTTTCCTGCTTGACTATTCCTATTCCGCGCTTTAAATAGGTCTTTATCAGCCTGTGCTCAGAGATATGCTCCGCCTGCCAGCACTCGCAGCCGGTAAAGTCTCCGGCAAGAGTCTTGACGGTCTCATTATCCGAAACAAAGCTAAGCACCGAGCCGTCCGAGGCGGTAAGGCTTTCGCCCGATTTGATATCCGCACACAGCTTGCGGTCGCAGTAGAAGGCGGTACTAGGGATATCTACCGCTTCGAGGTCAATGGAGTATAGCTCGCCGTACGTCATTCCGCATTTGTCGGTAAGGCGAAGCTCGCCGCCCGCCGAGCGTATCTCAAACGCCCCGACATAGTCTATTCTGCGCCTTGAATCCTTGGTGAATTCCTCCGAGCAGATTCCGTCAAGAGTCCCCTTTAAAAGAGCGATAAAGTTATAGCACATACCGTCCTTGCCGATAAGCGGCAGGGCGTTGTCGTAAGCCTTGTTTGCCTCGTCTTTGTTTGCATCCCCGCCATAGCTCTCGCCGATTTGCATCCATTCCTTTGCGGCTGCGGTCTTAAAGCCAATCTCTAAAAGCTTTGGAATCTGGACATCCCGCATAAAGCTCACGCGGTGTTCGCCCCAGTATTTGGAATTTTCCTTTCCCATGACGAAGAACATAACTTCCTCGTTCTTTCCAAGCTCGGCCGCTTCCTTAATCCTCGCAAACAAATTATTGTTGCCCTCGCCGGGCAGCCACCAGTAGCCCCGAATAAGAACATCCGCCAAGGCGTGATACTTCCCGCTCGATTCGGGCAGCTCGTCAATATCCTTTAAAATGCTGCGATAATCTGTTTCAAAGCCCGCCTTAGAGTTCTTTAAATCCCAATGCTTAAGCTCTGCGACCTTTTTCATTACCTTCTGTAATAATGTATCGCTTAAGTTTTCATCCATAGCACTTAGCTCCTTCCTCATTCTCTTTCTGCCGTCGTGAAGCTGCCATTTGACCGTTCCCCGGGATATGCCGAGCGCGGAGGATATCTCCTCAATCTCCATATCTTTATAATAGTGCAGGTAAACAACCTGCTTGGCGCGATCGGGCAGTCTTTCAAGACTTTTTTGCACTAAATCCGATTCTTCCTTCGACAAAAGCATTTCCTCGGGGTCGAAGCTTGAATCCCTTTGCTCGGGGAGATATTCAAGATCTTCTATGCTCAGATAGTTGCGAAAACGCTCAGCCATATTCATGGCGCAGTTGCGGGCAATTCTTCCTACCCACGCGCCGAACTTAGACGGCTCGCCGAGCATATTCAGCCTTATCCAAGCGGCGCAGAAGGCGTCCTGCGCGGCGTCCTCGGCGATATGCTGGTTATGTATGACCGAATAAGCGGCGGCGCGGGCGGACTTTTCATGCCGCTTAACAAGGGCTTCATACGCCGTATCGTTTCCGGCAAGCGTTAGGAGCACTAAGGTTTCGTCGGACATATCCATATATGCCATTGTCGTCATCCTTTCTGTTTGAAAGCTTTCACTTATATGACGGATTGAGAGAGAAAAAGGTTGGGTGGGTTTGAAAAAAATTCGGGATTTTTATATATTTTTCGGATATTTCTACGGGACTTATTTTTAGGAGAGTTTTCATGGATGTTATTTTAGCTTCGGCAATAAATTGCAAATATATATTTAATTGCTCAATCTGTCGATATTATCATCAAATAGATTGATAAGGCAGTGCCGGACGAGTGCGGCGGTGAATTTGCCGAACAGATTCTTGCAGAGCTGATTAAAGAGGATCTGTTCTGAAACTGGCTTTTGCGGGAGTTCAAAGCAAGACTTGCAAAGGCAAGAACTCGTAGCTGAAGCGATGATATCGGAAGCTCACGATATAGCCGGCGGCAAAAATACACTGCACATATAATGACGTTTTCAGCTCGAAAAACGATTAATTGCCGATGTAATCGCATATCATCAAAAATGAATATATATATAACAGCCAAACCGCCCCGCAGACCAATCTGCGAGGCGGTCATTATCATACTATGTATGATACAGCCGAAAAATCAGGCCTTTCCGATGCAGCCGAAGATCTCCATCTTCTCTCTTACAGTGGCCTTGATAGCCTCTACGCCGGGAGCCAGAACCTTTCTGGGGTCAAAGCCCTTGCCGACAAGATCCTTGCCCTGCTCAATGTATTCCCTTACCTTCTCGGTGAATGCTATCTGGCATTCGGTGTTGACGTTGATCTTTGCAACGCCGAGAGCAATCGCTTTCTTTATCATGTCAGCCGGGATACCGGTGCCGCCGTGGAGGACCAGGGGCATATCGCCAACGGTCTTCTTGATGGCCTCAAGAGTCTCAAACGAAAGACCCGGCCAGTTTTCGGGATACTTGCCATGGATGTTGCCGATACCGGCAGCCAGCATGGTAACGCCCAGGTCTGCAATCTGCTTGCACTCTGCGGGATCTGCGCACTCGCCCATGGCTACAACGCCGTCTTCCTCGCCGCCGATAGCGCCTACCTCAGCCTCCAAGGAAAGACCCAAGATGTTGCAGGTGTTTACCAAAGCAGTGGTAAGCTTGATGTTTTCTTCGATGGGATAATGAGAACCGTCGAACATGATCGAGCTGAAGCCGGCATTGATGCATGCCTTTGCGCCCTCAAAAGTGCCATGGTCGAGGTGAAGGGCAACCGGAACGGTAATTCCTAAGTTTTCAATCATACCCTTAACCATTCCGACGATGGTGGTGTAGCCGCACATATACTTTCCTGCGCCCTCGGACACGCCCAAGATTACGGGAGCCTGAAGTTCCTGAGCTGTTTGCAAAACAGCCTTCGTCCACTCAAGGTTGTTGATGTTGAACTGACCGACGGCATAATGACCGTCCCTCGCCTTGTTTAGCATTTCCTTTGCTGATACGAGCATTGTTGTTACCTCCGATATGTAAATTTACCGCTAATTATTAGCTTGTATACATATTATACACTATATCTTTGCAAAATGCAAGTATCCGCAGGCAAGTTGAAGGAGAAATCGGCAGTAATACCAATGCCCGTACGAACTGCGCCTATAAAAAGCGGTGAAAAATCCATCGCACGATGATTTTTTTTACCCGTTTTTTGGTATCGTTTTAGGCGGAGAATAGCATTATCTCGCAAAAAGAGCAATTTGCCTATTGATTTTTGCCCAAAAATATAGTATAATTTCTTGGTAATTATATCATTTTTAATAGGAAAGGATTATGAATATGAATTTGGTTTTAGTTGTTAACGCCGGAAGCTCCTCCTTGAAGTATCAGCTTCTGAACATGGATGATGAATCTGTCATCGCAAAGGGCAACTGTGACAGAATCGGTATCGACGGCAACGTTACCCACAAGGTTCCTTCCACCGGATACGAATACAAGGCTTCCTGCCCCTTCCCCACCCACACCGAGGCTTTTGAGAAGCTGGTAGAAGTTCTTACCACCGGCGAGGGCAAGGTTATTAACTCGATGAGCGAGATTTCGGCTGTAGGCCACCGCATAGTTCAGGGCGCGGAGGTGTTCGACAAGGCCTGCATTGTAACCGAGGAAGTTATCGACAAGATTGACGGCCTTTCCGAGCTTGCTCCCGTTCACAACCACCCCCATGCGTTGGCTTTGCGCGCATGCACAAAGGTTCTGCCGAAGGGCACGCCGCAGGTAGTCGTTTTCGACACCGCTTTCCATCAGACAATGCCGCCCAAGGCTTACCTTTTCGGTCTTCCCTATGAGGATTACAAGAACTACCATGTAAGGCGCTACGGCTTCCACGGCACATCCCATCGCTTTGTTTCCGGATGCCTGGCAGAGGCCATGGGCAAGGACATAAAGGATTTAAAGATTGTTTCCTGCCACTTGGGCAACGGCTCCTCGATAACCGCGGTAAACGGCGGAAAGTCAGTCGATACCTCCATGGGCTTCACCCCGCTTGACGGTATTATCATGGGCACCCGCTGCGGCGCCGTTGACCCCTCGGCCGTAACCTTCGTTATGGACAAGCACGGCTTCAACGCCCACGAGATGAGTGAGTATATGAACAAGAAGTCCGGCTTCTTGGGTCTTTCAGGCGTAAGCTCCGATAACAGGGATATCTGCGCGGCTGCGGAAGAGGGCAACGAAAGAGCTATACTTACCTCCGACATTTTGCAGTATCAGATAAAGAGATATATCGGCGCATACGCCGCTATCATGAATGGCATTGATGCTGTTCTGTTTACCGGCGGCATCGGCGAGAATTCATGGGAAGTAAGGCAGGCTGTCTGCGAGGATATGGATTACTTCGGAATCAAGATTGACAAGGAGCTTAACCGCCAAACCAGAGGAAAGCTTGTAAAGCTATCCACCCCGGAATCCAAGGTCGAGGTCTGGGTAGTTCCTACCAATGAGGAGCTGCTTATCGCAAGGGATACTCTTGCTGTCATCGCGGAGCAGAATAAGTAATGCTTGCCGAGTTTGCGGATAACTACCCTGCACTTGCTTTCCTTGCCTACGCCGGCATTATGAGCATTATAACCTTTATGGCATACGGCATCGACAAGAAGAAGGCTATAGACGGCGCGTGGCGAACCAAAGAGAAAACTCTTTTGGGATTATCCCTGGCAGGCGGCGCAGTAGGCGGTCTTTTGGGGATGAAGGTGTTCCGCCACAAAACCAAGCACATGTACTTCTGGGTTGTTAATATTGCCGGAATAATTCTGCATATTGCCATATTTATATGGCTGGCTAACTCCTGACGGTAGATATTGGCAATATCGATTTTTATCCGAAATGATAGTAAAAGCGGGCACAAAACCGCTGTACAATGGGCTTTGCACCTGCTTTTTTGATAAAAATAGTATAATAATCAGAGAGCCGTTTTTCGCCGGCTCTCTTTCTTTTGTTGTTAAATTGTAACCATTTGTAACTGATTTGTTCTTGCTTTTCTCTGCTAAAGTATGATATTGTTTTAGGCGGATATTGACTTGTCGAAAAACATTTTTCGACATCTTATGTAAAAGCTCATTGGCAATTATAAGCAAGCATGATAAAATATATTCAGTTTGACAAAACGGGCCGTTTAGCCGCCGCCAAGCACAGTATGACACAGAGCGCAGTGAATCCGCGCCGTTTAAAAACCGCGCAAATAGACGCAGCTTTAATTGCAACGCCCGCCGGCCGCCGCGATGTTCACCCTTCCCCGTCGCGGACATACTTCAGCACGTCCTCTACCCGGCAGTCAAGAATCCCGCAAAGGTCGTTAAGGGTTACGGTGCTTATCGGCTTGTTGTGCTTAAGGCGGTCCAAAAGGCTGCGGCTTATTCCATAGGAGTTAACCAGCTTGTAGGTTGAAACCCCCTTGGATTTCATCGTGTTGTAGAGTGGTTCATAGGAAATCATATATTTTACCTTTCTGATATGCTGTTGAAGCAGCTGTGATAGTATCAATTTAATTTTAAATTATGCTCTGTCTATTGACAATTGTCGATATATAGAGTATAATGTATCAGAAAGACCGAGTAATACTACTTCTGCGTAAAAGTGCAGAAGGGCTGCTTGGGCAGCCCGATTAAAATCGCCGAAGAATCGCCGAACAACGGATTTTGCAGCGATTCTACAGACGCTTTTAACGCAGAATACATTAAAAGGAGAGATTCAGGATGCTGCGGAAAATTCTTGCCGTTGAATCTGGGCATAAAATCGTCGCTGAATTCAAGGACAGTGCCGAATACGATGCCTATTGCAGGCGGGTAGTGAACGAATGCTTTGATATCTGCCTTCGCAGCCTCTCTTTGGAAGACGTTATAAGGCTTTGGCAGGAAAGAAACCCGCATGCTGACACCGCCCGGGACGAATAGAAGAATAGCAAAGCGAAAAGCCGGGAATTGCCCGGCTTTTTGCATTTTACCCCCAAAATAACGCCTCTTACCCGTCCTCCCGTTGACACATCGCCTCCGAGTAAAGTATACTTAATACCGGTCTTCGTCTGAAATGATTCCAAAAGGCAGGCGCAAAGCCGCTGAGCGATTGGATTTTGCACCTGACTTTATGACCATGCACGCAGACCATTCGTGGTTCGACCATTTTATGGTTTGGCCATTTCATGGTCTGTACATTTTTAGGCGAGTATAAGTAAAGTCATTGTGAAAAGGGGAGATATATAATGGAAAACATAATCGAAATAAACCGTCTGAGCAAAAGCTTCGGAAAGGTCAGAGCCGTGAACGACCTTAGCTTCAGGGTTAAGCAGGGCGAGCTTTTCGCCTTTCTCGGTGTTAACGGCGCAGGAAAATCAACCACCATTTCCATGCTATGCGGCCGGCTTAAAAAGGACTCCGGCGAGATAATCGTAGACGGAAAAAATCTGAGCGAAAGCCTTGACGAAATAAAGAGCGAGCTTGGAGTAGTATTCCAAAACTCGGTTCTGGACAAGCAGCTTTCGGTTGCAGACAATCTTAAAAGCCGCGCCGCGCTCTACTGCATATCCGGCAGGGCATTTGAAAGGCGGATCAAGGAGCTTGACAGGCTTTTGGGGCTTAGCGAGCTTTACAAGCGTCCGCTTGGCAAGCTCTCCGGCGGGCAGCGCAGGCGGGTGGATATTGCCCGCGCAATACTCCACAAGCCGAAAATACTGATACTGGACGAGCCTACCACCGGGCTTGACCCCCAGACGAGAAAGGCGGTATGGACGGCGATAGAAAATCTTCAGAAAAAGGACGGCATGACTGTGTTCCTTACCACCCACTACATGGAGGAGGCTGCCGCCGCGGACTACGTTGTTATACTGGAAGGCGGAAAAATAGCCGCCGAAGGGACCCCGTTAGAGCTTAAGAACAGGTATACCGGCGACTTTATTACAATTTACAATTCCAGTGATCGGGCCGTAAGCTCGCTTAACGTAGACTACGTTAAGCAGGGCGATGCCTATAAGATCCGGGTAACAGACACCAAGCAGGCAACCGGCCTTATTATTACCCACCCGGAAGTATTCGGAGACTACGAAATTGTCAAGGGCAGGATGGACGATGTGTTCCTGGCCGTGACCGGAAGAAAAACCGAAGCTTGATATTTGAAAGGATGGATAACAATATGAAAACAAAGGCTTTGATAATAAGAAACATAAAGATGTTCTTTGCCGACAAGGGAATGCTTTTTACATCTATGATAACCCCGCTGATACTGCTTGTTCTGTACGCTACCTTTCTGAGCGGAATTTTTAAGGACAGCATTATAAGCTCTACGCCACCCGGCTTTACCCTGCCGGAGGAGGTTGTTGACGCCGCTGTTGCCGGGCAGCTTATTTCCTCGCTTGTGGCTGTTTCCTGCGTTACGGTTGCATTCTGCTCCAATATGCTCTGCGTTCAGGACAAGGTGAGCGGAGCGCGGAACGACATTAACTGTGCCCCGGTAAAAAGCTCGGCAGTCTCAATCAGCTACTACGCCGCAACCGCAGTTTCAACCGTTATAGTCCTGCTTATAGCGCTGGCAGCCTGCCTTGTGTATGCAAAGGTTGTGGGGTGGTATATGTCACTGACGGATATACTTTTGCTTATTGCAGACATCCTGCTTTTGGTGCTGTTCGGAACCGCTCTTTCATCTATAGTAAACATCTTCATAAAAACCGAGGGGCAGATGAGCGCCGTCGGCACTATAATCAGCGCGGGCTACGGCTTTATCTGCGGAGCGTATATGCCGATAGCAAGCTTCGGCGCCGGGCTGCAAAATGCTCTTAAATTCCTGCCGGGAACATACGGAACATCGCTTGTAAGAAATCATGCCCTGCGGGGAGTGTTTGCGCATATGAGCGACTTGGGCGTCCCCGAGGATTTCCTGAACGAGATAATGAAGGCTTTGGACTGCAAGCTGAGCTTTTTCGGCACAGAGGTGACCAATACCGGAATGTATATATATCTCGCCGCTGCCACGGTAGTGCTGATAGGAATATATGTTCTCATAAACGTGATAAAGACAAGAAAGAGTGTTTAATCCATGAAAATCACCATAGAAAGCCCTCCGCCCGGCGGCGAGGAGGAAATAATAATCCGCTCCGACAGGATAGACGATCGGATTATGACACTTATACAGGCGCTGAAATCAGACAGCACAAAGCTTGCGGGCTTCAGCCGGCAGGGGCAGATAAGCATGCTGAACCAAAATGATATTTACTATTTTGAATCGGTGGACAACAGGGTATTTGCCTATTGCAAGCAGGATGTATCCGAGCTGAAATACAAGCTTTACGAGCTTGAAGAAAGGTTCTCGGGCACAGACTTTATAAGGATATCCAAATCCATGATACTCAACCTTTCAAAAGTAGACCGGTTCGCTCCCACACTCGGAGGAAGGTTTGAGGCTTGCCTTCTCAACGGCGAAAAGGTAGTAATATCGCGGCAATACGTTCAGAGCCTGAAAAGAAAGCTTGGCATTTAGGAGGGAGCAATATGTTTAAAAAGCATCTTATACGGATAATTGAGCTGACATCGTTTATCAGTTTCGGAACGCTTATCGCCTGCGGCGTGTGGTATTTTGTGACGCTTGCTTCGAAGGATATACCGATTTTGTCGGCTTCAATACGCTATATTACACTTTGGGAAATTCCCCTGCTGGGCTTTATCTGCGCCCTCGGAACCGACCTTATTTTTGGCGACCGCTCCGAAATGATGCCAAGCAAGGTGATTATGCGAATTATTATACACTATATTTACATAAATGCCGCCGTTCTTGTGTGCGGATACTTCTTTGAATGGTATGATCTGACCTTCGCAGGAGTGGTTCTGATGCTTATGACCTCTGCGGCGATACACGGCTTTACCTACTTTTTCGGATATCTGAACGGAGTGAAAACCGCCGATAAAATGAACCGCGGGCTTTCGGACTACAAAGACAAAAGATAGTTGACAACAGAACACAGCAAAATATAAATCCCATGATTCCTGTGAACCATGGGATTTATGCTTATGCTTATTTTCGTCTAAAAGTGTTCGACCGCTCTTGGCCGTGACCGTGCATTGTCATAAAGCGGGTGCGAAGCCAACCGTACAGCGGTTTTGTGTTGGGTTGCGAAAGCAAACCCATTTCACTTTTGCACAGAATTAGTTTACTGCGGATTTCGCACATTGCCAAAATAAAAGGCCCGAAAAAGGGCCTTATTTTGGTGCCGCTGACCGGACTTGAACCGGTACGCTTTTAAGGGCGAGGGATTTTAAGTCCCTTGTGTCTGCCTATTCCACCACAGCGGCGTTTTATTTGCAACATTAGTATTCTATCACGGTGCGGCCGAAAAGTCAATAACTTTTGTATTCATTTTTGTATTTATTGGGCAGCGTTAATCTTATTTTAGCACTCTATTCGATTGTTTGTTAGCACTCTTTCTTTTAGAGTGCTAATTTTTATCAAATCATAACCGTTCCATCACACAATGTTCACAAACGGGGTCTATATTCATAATTGTCAAAGGGAGATAGGCAAGAGAAGACAAAGAGGTCTTCCGATTAAAGTTATTCTCCTCATGATAATACAAAAGAAAGTGATTAAAAATGTAACCCCTGATTTCCGCTCAGTCATCAATCACAAAATATAAAATATGCTAAATTTATGGAGGCTTAATTATGTTAGTACCTTATGTAAGAAGAAATAATTCGTTATCAGCATTCGACCCGTTCAGAGAGCTTGACGAGATGGAACGCGCCTTCTTTGGCGATGGCTACACCACTAAGATTGCGGCTTTTTCCACCGATATCAAGGACAACGGCGATCATTACACCCTTGAAGCCGACCTTCCCGGTGTTAAGAAGGAGGATATCAAGCTTGACTTGACAGACAACGTTCTTACCATCAACGCCGAGCGCCACTCCGAGTATGAGGAGAAGGACAAGAAGGGTAACTACGTCCGCTGCGAACGTTCCTACGGCTCTTATCAGAGGAGCTTTGACACCGCCGGAATCGATACCGACAACATAGACGCGGAGTTTGTTGACGGAGTTCTGAAGCTTACACTTCCCAAAATCAAGGAAGTCAAGCCGGAATCAAGAAGACTTGAAATCAAATAAATATTGCCGCAATGAAAATCCCCTCTGCTGTTACTGCGGAGGGGATTTTTTCTGTGTAACGGCTCGGATTATATAGAATTATTGACTCACCCGACCGGCGAAGCCTCTATAGTCTCCTTTGAAATCAGCATGCACCGGGTATCGTATGTGATAGCCTCAGGGACTAACGAATAAAACTCGCTGCCCTCGCCGACTGTGTTTTCGCCGCAATACTTCATGTAAACCATATTCTTGGCAATATATAGGAAGTTATCGTAGTTGCGATTCAAGGTTTTTTCGAGATTGTCGAGCTTATCCAGCGTATCCAGAGGATCCTCAGGTGAAACAGGGGTGCAGAACTCCTGCTTGGCAATATGCTCCCTGATTTCAAGCACCGAAAGAGGGACGCCGCCCGAGTCCACCCAATAATAGTTGTTGGTGATATCCAGCATTACCCATTTGTTCAGCGCGCTGTCCCACACCTCATTCACAACATGACAGTCAGTGTCATAAACGGAGTTGGGAATTATCCACACCTTGCGGGAGTATATGCCCATGGCAAGGCACATCTCGTTCAATATCTGAGCTTTGGCGCGGCAGTTGATACCCTGCTTTTCGTTGTCGAGACTGTACTCCAAAAGTGCTAATGCGTTCATTTCTGCGTGATTATCATAGTCGGATTTGTGGCGAAGTCTGCACGAGTATTCGTTCATCAGAGCTTTTGCCTTGTCAAGCTCTGTTCCGTTCCCGGCGGTTGCTTCTATGCCGTACTTACTCTTAAGCTCTGGATATTCCTCGTTGTCAAAATCGTATGTGATAGCAAAATCCTCTCCGCTCCTGAATTCCAGAGCATTATAGAGAATGCCAGCCTCCATACAGTATATCTCGTCGGTTGACTGCAAGTAGGATGTCTGAATAATCCAGTCGCCGTATCCCGACAGAATATACGCCGAAAACGCCGTCAGCAATGCTATTATCAGAATCAGCAGGCAAATTGCTGCCTTTGTTCGTTTTGTCATGATGGTTCCTCCGAAGTATGTTTTGCCGCCGGCTTGCGGAATATCTGCCGCTCCGGCGGTGACTATTCTATTATATAGTACCCGCAGATTCCGAATGGTTGGCGGAATGAAAAATTTTTTGCGGAATGAAAAATTCTTGACGTCCCGAAAGACACATGCTAAAATAAAAAGGTATATACACTTTCAGAAAAGTGCATATACCCTATACATTTTATATTGATAGTATACCACAAATCAGCTCAAAAATCAAACGGCAAATGCAACAATTTTAAGGAGGAATAATTATGGAACTTGACTTATTTTCACAGATGACATTCCCCCGCGCTTCAAACCAAGCGGCTTGAATCGCAGATACTCGCCCTGCGTGAGTGCGCTATAAGCTATGGGCTGGTTATATCCCAAAAGGATGCTTCCGCTCTCGCCGCCGTCGGAGTGGAACAGCTTCACGAGCAGAAGCGGGTGGAATTTGCCGGGAGCGTGGTCATAAAAAATCATCTCGAAACTCATGGAGAGCACCTATATATCGCAGTCGGACTTTGTGGAAACCATCTCCGAGCTTATCGCGGTTTTCTATGAGGTCAAGGAGGAGAGCCTGGATATCCTTTCGGACGACGATGTGATATCGGCAATGTTTGACTGCTTCGAGAATATCAGCAACGGCGACATCGAGCTTCTGCGCACCCGTGACCTTGAAAGGCTGATAAGGCGGGCCGCGCGGCGAGGCGTATGACGTCGACTACGACGAGGACGAATAATCCACGAAAGGCAGGCAGATTAGAATGGATTTATTACAAAATCCGGATATATCACACAGCCGACCCGGTGCCGTCCTGCCGCTGTTGGGTGCGCCCGACCGCTCAAACTACGTTGCCAGCCTTATAGCTATATGCTCGGCGCAGGGACTCGTCTCGGAGGAGCAATCGCGCAAAATCCTAAACGAGCTTTTTGAAGAGTTCGCCGAGATTGCCGCGCAGTACACATCCCGCGAGAGCAGCTCGCTTCGCCGGGAGCTTGCCGAGCAGCTTTATTCCTCGGTGCTATACCGGGCGGACGTATATCTTTTGTCGCTCGGGTCGGACAAAAAGGCCGCTGAGGCGCTGATAGGTGTTCCCATGAAGCGGATATTAGAGCTTGGCAGGGAGCTTTTGCTCAGAATTCGCGAGGGCAACCGTGCTGTGTTCAAGCGCGCATACAAATCCCGATTGGATATAAATATACCCGAATACCGGCATGCCATGCTCACCGCGTTTGACAGATACTACCAGAGATACTCCGCCCGATTCAATGCTCGTTCCATCTGCACGAATATCGACTACCCTCTTTTGGGAAAACCTGCCTATGCCATCGAGGAGGAGGGTGCGTTGTTCATCCGGGAGTATTACTCCTGCTTGGCGCTTGAGAACGAGTTCTGCGGTATGTTTGAAATCGGGGACATCAGGCGGCTGCTTCTGGAGAAGTACGGCGGCGGGTTCGGGCTGATTGGCGTTAACATCTGTGAGGCGGTGTGTCGGAGGGTTTTTGACAATATTTTGCTTGGCAGGAGCAGATTCAGCCTTTCGCGGCAGGAGGGAGACGGTGAGGAAATCAATGCTCTGCGCACAAATATGTCAAGCGAGACTCTTTCGCGGGTGGTTATGGATGGATTGGAAAGGCTGCGCGCGGAGTTTCCTAATTATGAGGTGTTTGGGTATATTTCGGGATTTGTACCGCAGTATATCAAATAATCAAATATAAAATCAGGAGCCGACACCGATAAAGGTGCCGGCTCTTGAGAACCATGCTTGTTCTTCGTTTATTTATTACTTTTGCTTCTTTGAATCGCGCCTGCCGAGCACAAGGTTAACAACTATGCCCAGAATCAACGCGCAGGCAACGCCTGTAAGGGTCACTCTGCCAAAGGCAAGCTCAAGTCCGCCTACGCCTGCAATCAGGATTGCCGAAACAGTGAAGAGGTTTCTGTTATCGCCCAGATCCACCGTCTGAACCATCTTAAGGCCGGACACTGCAATAAAGCCGTAGAGAGTGATGCACACGCCGCCCATAACGCAGGACGGGATGGTTGCAAGCAGTGTAACAAACGGTGCGAAGAAGGAAATAACCATGGCCAGGATTGCGGTGGCAAGTATTGTAATGACAGAGGCGTTGCCGGTGATAGCTACACAGCCGACGCTTTCGCCGTAGGTGGTGTTGGGGCAGCCACCGAAGATTGCTCCGGCAAAGGAACCGATACCGTCGCCCAAAAGGGTTCTTGAAAGGCCGGGGTCTTCAAGCAAATCCTTATCGATGATGGTGGAAAGATTTTTATGGTCGGCAATATGCTCGGCGAAAACCACGAAGGCAACCGGAACATATGCAACCGCTATGGTTCCTATGTAAGATGCAATGCTTCCGCCGGCAAAGTCGTATCCGCCCTTGAAGGCCTCTAAGAAGCTGAAATCGGGGTACCACTGCATATTGGCAAACTTTGTAAAGTCAATTATCTTAAGAGCCTCAATATCTGCCGCTGTGCCGACAATAGTGAAGACAGTAGCCAGAACATAGCCGCAGGCAATACCTATTATGAAAGGTATCAGCTTGGCCATTTTTTTGCCGTAAACCGAGCTGATGATAACTCCGAACAGGGTTACCAGCGCACAGATAAGGCATATCCCGGCGTGAAGATCCATAACGAATGCGCCGTCGCTATTCTGAGCTGCACTCACAGCATCGCTAATGGCGTTGCCGGAAAGTGAAAGACCGATAATCGCAACCGTAGGGCCGATTACGACCGGCGGCATAAGCTTATTTATCCAGTTTACTCCGACTACCTTAACGATTATCGCAAGGACTACATAAACAAGGCCCGCAAAGCCTGCGCCGATTATAAGCCCCAGATATCCCACGGAAAGGGAAACGCCGCCTGCAAACGCTGCGAACATAGAACCGAGGAATGCAAAGGACGAGCCAAGGAAAACAGGGCTTTTAAACTTTGTGAACAAAAGGTAAACTATTGTTCCCACGCCTGCGCCGAAAAGTGCCGCCGACTGGGACATACCGTTGCCGACAATGGTCGGAACCGCAATGGTAGCCGCAAGGATAGCCAAAAGCTGCTGAAGTGCGAAGACGATAAGCTGTCCGAACTTAGGCTTATCCGAGATACCGTAAGTTAGTTTCATACTTTTTCCTCCTAATTTTTGTCATCTATTGAGAAGCATTACTGCCGTCTCTTCTTCAAAAGGCGGGATGCTGACGCTCACCTGCTCGTTATGCGAGGTGGGAACGCTTTTTCCCACGTAGTCCGCCCGGATTGGAAGCTCACGATGCCCCCTGTCTATCAGAATCGCAAGCTGGATGGATTTTGGCCGACCCATAGAGAAAACCGCTTCTATTGCGGCGCGGGCGGTTCTTCCGGTATACAGAACATCGTCAACAAGCACCACATTTTTGGAGACAACCGAAAAATCAAGGCTCGCCTTTTTTACAAGCGGAGATTCGCCAACGGCAGTAAGGTCATCGCGATAAAAGCTGATGTCCACATCGCCGCAGGGAACCAAAACTCCCTCTATGCTCCTAATATTTTCGGCAATCCGCCTTGCAAGCTCGGCGCCGCGGCGGCGTATGCCTATAACAACAACGTCCTGCGCGCCCCTGTTCTTTTCAAGAATCTCATGCGAGATGCGCATAAGTGCGCGCTTTACTGCGGCTTCATCCATAAGTACGGCCTTAACGCCCATCAACACAACCTCCCGACAAAAAACGCTCTACCGCCGCAAGAACGATAGAACGCAAAAAAACAGAATAAATTATCGTATCTTCCGGCATCTCCGTACCGCTTTTAAAGATCGAAATTATTATAGTACCTTTGTCGGTATTTGTCAAGCATTTTTATGCTTTTTCTGCACTTTTATATTCGTCTGAAAATAAACGCAAAATTCCATCGTATAGCGGGTTTACGTCTGCCTTTCGGAATCATTTCAGACAAAAATCAGTATTACATATCGGTTGCCATACAAAAAGAGGGACATGCAAAACTGCACATCCCCCAATAATTCGGCAATTGAAATTTCTATGGGCGTTGGGCAAGCCATCGGGCTTTACTTCTTCTCGCCGGCAACCTTCAGCCTTACTTCCGCGCGCGCAAGCTTCAGCCTGGCAAGGCTCTTTTTTGCCTCGCTGACAGACTCCTCGCCGGAAAGCCTTGCAAGCGCCTTTTCCTTTGCCGCCTTGGCGCGTTCAACGTCGATATCCTCCGCCCACTCAAAGGTGGTGGGAGCCAATAGCACACCGTCGCCTGAAACGGTGAGCATTCCCCCGCAGCAGGCCGCCCGCCTCGGCTGGCTCACGCCGTCGGCATAGACCCTGCATTCGCCGAAGGCAACAGCCGTAAGATAAGGAATATGCCCCGCGAATATTGCAATCTCGCCGTCTACAGCCCTTATAGAGAGCTGATAAGCGTCGCCGTCGTAAAACAAACCGTCCGGCGACATTATTTTTAGCTTGAATGTGTTCACCCTTCGGCACTCCTTACTTCATGCTCTTGGCTTTTTCAACTACATCCTCTATAGTTCCGGCAAACAGAAAAGCAGATTCGGGCAGATCGTCATGCTTGCCCTCAATGATCTCCTTAAAGCCCCTTACAGTTTCGGCTACCGGCACATACTTTCCGACATATCCGGTAAACTGCTCTGCAACCGTAAACGGCTGAGACAGGAACCTTTGCACTTTTCTTGCGCGGGCAACGGTCAGCTTATCATCTTCCGAAAGCTCATCCATACCCATTATGGCAATAATGTCCTGCAATTCCTTATATCTCTGCAAGATACGCTGAACATCCCTTGCGACCTTATAATGTTCCTCGCCAACGACCTCGGCGGTGAGGATTCTCGATGTGGAATCCAGCGGGTCAACTGCTGGGTATATGCCCAGCGAGGCTATTGAACGGCTTAAGACGGTTGTAGCATCGAGGTGGGCGAAGGTTGTCGCCGGGGCAGGGTCGGTCAAGTCATCCGCGGGGACATAAACCGCCTGAACCGAGGTGATAGAGCCGTTCTTAGTGGAAGTGATGCGTTCCTGCAAGGCACCCATCTCGGTTGCAAGGGTGGGCTGATATCCAACCTCGGAGGGCATGCGTCCCAACAGAGCCGAAACCTCCGAACCTGCCTGAGTGAAGCGGAAGATATTATCTATAAACAGCAGAACATCCTGATGTTCCCTGTCCCTGAAATACTCGGCCATAGTAAGCCCAGTAAGGCCTACTCTCATTCTTGCTCCCGGGGGTTCGTTCATCTGGCCGTAGACTAACGCAGTCTTGGAAAGAACGCCAGATTCCTTCATTTCGTTATATAGGTCGTTGCCCTCACGGGTGCGCTCACCTACTCCGGTGAACACCGAGATTCCGCCGTGCTCCTTGGCAACGTTGTTAATAAGCTCCTGAATCAGAACCGTCTTGCCGACTCCGGCGCCGCCAAACAGACCTATTTTGCCGCCCTTGGCATATGGGCAGATGAGGTCTACAACCTTGATGCCCGTCTCCAATATTTCGGTTCTTGTCTGCTGCTCGCTATAGTCGGGCGCGGGGCGGTGAATCGGCCAGCGCTCTGCGGTTTTTGGGGTAGGCATATTGTCAACGCATTCGCCCAGAAGGTTGAAGATTCTGCCCAACGTCTCCTTGCCGACAGGCACACTTATGGGAGTGCCGGTGTCCACAGCCTCTATTCCCCTTGGCAGGCCGTCCGTTGAGCTCATGGCTATGCATCTTACAACGCCGTCGCCAATGTGCTGAGCAACCTCAAGCACAATATGCCTTGAATCATAGTCGATGGTGACCGCGTTGTTAAGCTCGGGCAGGCTGCCCTCGTCAAATCGGACATCCATAACAGGCCCGATAATCTGAGTTACCGTTCCTATGTTTTTTGTATTTTTATCCATTATTATGACCGTTCCTTTCGGTTGAAGTCGGATTCCTGCGCAAGCGCTTAGCTCTGCGAGCCGGAAACTATCTCGGTAATCTGCTGAGTGATAGAGCTCTTTCTGGCCTTGTTATACTTAAGCTGAAGGTCGGCAATGATATCCTCGGCGTTGGAGGTTGCGTTTTCCATGGCTATGCGCCTTGCCGCAAGCTCGCTGGCGTGGGATTCGCAGACCGCACCCCAGATTAAACCCGCCAAACTGTCCGGCACGATATTGTCGAACACGGCCGCAGGGGAAGGCTCTATAAGCATAAACGGCTTTGCGCCACTGTTATCGGTGCCGATGCCCGCGTCGAGCGGAAGAAGCTTCAGCGAACCGGGGTTCTGCGAAAGCATCGAAGCGAAGTTTGTATATACTACATAAAGCTCGTCGAACCCGCCGGAAGTGTACATATCGGTTAAAAGCCTGCTGATTTCAAAGCAGTCGCCAACCTCAACATCCTCGCAGACGGCAAAATCGTCAGATATTATCTCATAGCCCCCGCGGGAAAAATGCTCAAGCGCGCGCTTACCTATGGGGAGCACAGCGGCGTTTTTGCCTTCCAAAAGCTCTGAGCAGTATTTAAAGAGATTGCTGTTATAACCACCGGCAAGACCCCTGTCCCCCGCTATTGCTATGACGCAGGTCTTTTTAACCTCCCTTGCACGGCAATAGCCGGAATCGGAGGCGGTGCTTGTTGCGGCTATATCACAAAGCTGGGCATACAATTCGGTATAAAACGGGCGGCACCTTGTTATTCGGTCAAGCGCCTTGGTAAGCTTGGATATTGCTACAAGCTCCATGGCCTTGGTTATCTTGCTTGTGCCGGTTATGCTTTTTATCCGGAGATTTATCTCCTTCATAGAAGCCGTGGCGGATTCCTCCTTTCGGGCGGAAGCAGATGTTATTCGCCCGCTGTTTATTTATGGGTTTTAACGAACGTATCCGTAAACTGCTCTATTGCGCTTTCCAGGCGCTCCTTGGTGCCGCCGGAAATGCTTGCACCTGCAGCTATCTCATCCAGCAGGCCGCGCTGGTAGGAGTTCATTTCAAAATAAAGCTCTTTTTCATACTGCTTCACAAGGCTTACGGGCACGTCTTTAAGATAGTTATTTACCACCGCGAAGATTATGCACACCTGCAATTCAACCGGGACAGGGCTGTTTCTGTCCTGCTTCAAGACCTCGACTATCCTTTCGCCCTGTGCCAGACGCTCCTTAGTGTCCTTATCCAAGTCAGAGCCGAACTGTGCGAACGACTGAAGCTCACGGTACTGCGAATAGAGAAGCTTTAATGTGCCTGATACCTGCTTCATGCCCTTAAGCTGAGCTGCGCCGCCTACACGGCTTACCGATATACCGGGGTTTACCGCCGGCATAACTCCGGAGTTGAACAGCTCGGTCTCCAGAAAGACCTGGCCGTCGGTTATGGATATTACGTTTGTGGGGATATACGCCGAAACGTCCCCCGCCTGAGTCTCTATTATCGGAAGCGCCGTTAAGGAGCCGCCGCCCATCTCATCGGACAGTCTTGCCGCGCGCTCAAGTAATCTTGAATGAAGATAGAAGACATCTCCCGGGTATGCTTCTCGTCCCGGCGGGCGCCTTATAAGAAGGGATATTGTGCGGTAGGCGACGGCGTGCTTTGAAAGGTCATCATAGATAATAAGCGCGTCACGCCCCTGCTTCATGAAATATTCGCCCATGGTGCAGCCGGCATATGGGGCGATATATTGCAGGGTGGGAAGCTCGCTCGCGGTGGAGCTTACAACGATTGTATAGTCCATGGCTCCTGCCTTTGCAAGAGTTTCCACCATCTGAACAACGGTGGAGTTCTTCTGGCCGATCGCCACATATATGCAGATGCAGTTCTTGCCCTTCTGGTTAATTATTGTATCTGCGGCGATTGCGGTTTTACCCGTCTGCCTGTCGCCTATGATAAGCTCGCGCTGGCCGCGGCCTATCGGAATCATGGAATCTATCGCCTTGATACCGGTCTGCAGCGGAACGCTTACCGATTTTCTTTCTATTATGCCCGTGGCCTTCTGCTCGATGGGAAGCATTTTGTCACAGTTAACGGGGCCCTTGCCGTCCACCGGCTGGCCGAGCGCGTTTACAACTCTGCCAATCAGCCCATCTCCCACCGGGACCGACACAACCGCACCGGTGCGCTTGACAATGTCCCCCTCGCGCACGCCTTCGTCGGTTCCGAGCATAACTACAGAAACAAAGTCCTCTTCCAGGTTAAGCGCCATGCCGTAGGTCCCGTTGGAAAACTGAACCAGCTCATTCGAAAGGCAGTTATCCAAACCGTAAACAGTTGCGATACCGTCGCCGACAGTCACAACGCTTCCGGTTTCGCACAGCTCCGCCTTTGCTTCGTAATTCTTTATCTGAGCCTTTATAAGGCTGCTGATTTCATCTAAATTCATATATTTAATGCAATCCTTTCACCATAAGCGGGATCTGCCTTACTCCCCTTTCTTCATGAGCGGAATATCGCCCTCAGTATCTGCTCATAAGGGATTTTTTCAGGGCCTCCAGCTTATTCTTAACGCTTGCGTCAAACCTCTTGCCGGCGTATTCCAGCCTGATTCCGCCAAGGCAGGTTTTATCCACCTTGCAGTTAAGCAGAATCCTTTTGCCGGTCTTTTCGGAGAGCTTGGCAATAAGCCTTGATTTCTGCTCCTCGCTCAGCTCGACCGCAGAGGTTGCCGTCACCGCCAAGATTCCGTTTTCCTCGCAATACAGCCTTTCATATTCCGCCCTGCACCTTGGAATGCTCCGGCAGAGTCGCTTTTCTGCGAGGATTTTAAGCATATTGACAAGGTATCTGTTAGCCTTTCCGCCAAAGATGTTTTCCACTGCCTGCGCCCTTTCGCAAGCAGAAAGGCGGGGGTTTGACAAAAGCCTTTCAAGCCCGGGATTTTGGTCAAACGCAAGGCATACGCCGGCGAAATCTTCAAAAATCTGCTTTTGGGCGTTTTCCTCGCAGGCCAGCTTATATAAGGCAATGCCGTATTCGTTTGCGTAATCCTTTGTCATAGATCGTCACCCAAGCTGTCAATCGCTTCGTCGATAAGGTCGGCGTGGGCTTTAGCGTCAATTTCCTTGCCGGCAACCTCGGAAGCAAGGTCTATAACCATCTCGGCGATAGAGCCTTTCATATCCTCGGCAGCCTTGCGTTTAGCAAGCTCTATATCTTCATCGGCATTTTTAAGACGGCGCTCCGCCTCGGACTTCGCAGCGGCTACTATCTCGCCGGACTCCTGCTTGGCGCGCTCGGAGGCGGATTTAATAAGGCTGTCAGCCTCTTCCTTGACATCCACAAGCTTGCGCTCGTATACGGCTTTATCCTGATTTGCCTTTTGGCGGGCCTCGTCAGCATCGGAATAGATTTTATTCACCTCATCCTCACGCTGCTTCAGGATATTCTGGACCGGCTTGAAAAGGAACTTCTTCAAAATCAGAACCAGTATGAGCAGGTTACCTATAGCCATAAGTATGTGCCAGACGTTTATCGAAAGAAAATCCAGAACCTCGGAAGTGCCTGCGCTTAACAAGCTTGCGCTCAACAACATTTTAAAACAACTCCCTTATTTATAGGTATAGCTAATCACAGTCTCTTAAGGAACATTCCGGGCGCCAGGAAGATAAGCAGAAGGCCTACGATAAAACCGTAAAGACCGGTGGTTTCGGCTACGGCGCAGCCCATCAGCATGGTTGTGGTTACCTTTCCTCTCTGTTCGGGCTGCCTGGCTATAGCCTCACAGGCCTTACCTACAGCGTAGCCCTCGCCTATGCCGGGGCCTATACCGGCGATCATCGAAAGTCCCGCGCCGATAGCGCATCCCATTAATACAAGTGCTCTTTCCATAATGTTACAAATCCTTTCGTTTATATAGTTTTACTTTTCGTGATATATCAGGAGCTTGCCCTTTGTCGGGTCTGCTCGTGCTTATGTGACTAATTATCTTCATTTACGATTCAGAGCCGCGGCTTCATTTTCTTGAACCGATGAAGTTGATTTGCCAGCTAAGCCTCGTCAGTCTCCGCGGCGGAGGCTATATACAGCATGGTCAGCATGCAGAAGATGAACGCCTGCAGAATGCCGCTGAAAACGTCAAAATACAGCGAAAGCACCGCAGGAATACCCAATTGCAGGATTGGCAGCTTTTTTGCAGCCTCGCCCAAAAATCCGGGGAGCCAGCCGAAAACTGCGCTGTTGGCGGCGGCCAAAGCGGCATATACAAGTATCGAAATCACCGAGCCGGAAGCCACGTTTCCAAACATACGGCAGGCCATTGAAATGGGGGTTGCAATCTCGCCGATGATGTTCATAGGGGTCATCAGGAAGATAGGCTCGGTCAAGCTCTTTAAGTAGCCGCCGACACGGTTTGTCTTAATCTTATAATAAGTAATCAGGAAGAAGGTTACAAGCGCCCAGCCAAGGGTTGTGTTGAGGTCACTGGTGGGGGGATACATCCCCAGCAGTGAAATAAGGCTTGAGCACATTGCCAGAGAGAACAGAGCGGCAATAAACGGCGTAAAGCCGACAAAGCGCTTGCCCATATTCTCCTCAACAAGATTTGTAACCGTTTTTACAAGGTATTCCGCAACAAGCTGGCGCTTAGAAGTTGGACGCACCTTTAAATCGTGAGTGAGCCATATGCATAAAGCCGCTATCGCAGCCATTACTATCCACATATTTACCTGAGTCTCGGTGATGGTTATGCCAAACGGAAGGTGAAAAAGTATCTTCGCACCGGTTACCTCGATATCGTCCATCAATCGTCACCATCCTTTTCGCCATCGTTATACATCTTTTTGGTGCGGGATATCAGCTGCCACACCGCTATGGATATCCTTGGGAAGATAACCGCCAGCAGCATGGGAATCCAATTCATAAGCTCCAAGCTTGTGGAAAGATACAGCCCCGCGCCCATAAGCGCTATCAGCAGGAGCATCCGCGCCGAATACGAAGCCCGGATCCGCTTTTTTGCGTCCTCCGGGTCGCCGGCGGCGGCCTTTATCACTGCCCTCGCCATAAGCAGGTAATAGATTACCATAACCGCGGTTCCCCACAGTGCGCCCCATATCACCCGCAAATCAAACTTGCCTATCACCGCAAAGACTACTACGGTTACAAGCTCCATTATCGCAAGGCCGGATATTATCGGCACCATAAAGTCCCTGACGGCGTTCTTGTCAGATCTATCCATTATACTACCCCATGATAAAACAAATTAATATATAGTATAAAACAAAAAACAAAATTTGTAAAGATACTTTATCAAATTAATTTTACGATTCGCGGATATTTTTGTGACGGTTTTGTGAAAAACCACCCAAAAGGTTAATCATTAATTGTTTGATTTGCCGATATTAAGCTAACCCGAAAAATGATATAATTATTTTGCTTACTTTGAACACGTTTCATCTGATTTAGAATGGAGAGTATTATGAAGAAATTTACCGCTTTGCTAACCGTTTTAGTTATTGCGCTCAGCCTTTGCTGCTGCGGCAATGCCGACGACAAGACCTCGGACGGCGCCGAAAATAAGGAATCCAAGCTTAAGGCAAGCCTTACCAGCCCCGAGCTCACCTATTCGCTTGAGGAGCTTGAAGCCCTTAAAACCGGCTATCACTACTCGTACGACTATGATGTTCCCGCACTTTACAAGTACTTTGAGGGCAGATGCCAGATAGGGTGCATTGTAAATTCATGGCAGATATCCAATCCGGACGATACCATGTATAAAAGCCTTGCCAAGAATTACAACATCTACGTCATGGAAAATGAGTTCAAGCCGTCCAGCATTAATCCCGCGCCCGGCGTTTACAACTTTGACCCATGCGACACTTTTGTTGAGTTCGCGGATGAGGCCGGTGCCGCTACGAGAGGGCATACCCTGCTGTGGCACTCCCAGGTTCCCGATTGGTGGTTCAAGGCTGATCCATCCAATGAAAAAAGCGTCGGCGCATGCGACCGTGACGATGAGCTTGCCAGTAGCGAGCAGCTTGTTGAACGGTTGGAAGAGTACATAACCACAGTTGTAACGCGGTATAAGGACACTGTTGACTATTGGGACGTGTGCAACGAGGTTTTGAACGGAGAGGGCATACGCAACAAAACCGATGATAAGTCGTATTGGGCGGACATTGTCGGCGACCTTGACGGCAACGGATACCTTGACGATTACGTTGAAATAGCCTTCAACGCCGCCAGAGCTGCCGATGAAGACGCAGTGCTAATGATTAACGACTACAACCTTGAATGGCAGGACACAAAGGTGCAGGCCATGTATGACATGATTGAGCGCATGCTGAGAAAGGGCGTGCGAATCGATGGCGTAGGCTTCCAGTCGCACATTTCGGTGGATTCGAGCATTGAGGCTTTCAGACGCGGGCTTGAAAAGATTGCCTCGCTTGCCGACATTTACGACGAATGCTTCCCCGAGCACAAGGGTGAATTCCGGATTCAGATTACCGAGCTGGACATGAACATGTACGTCGGTGCTTACAGCGACAAGCACTTTGTTAATTGGACGGATGAGGACAAGGAACGCCAGGCCAAGCAGTATGCCGATCTTATGAGCCTGTTCTTAGAATACGCCGACAGGGGCGTTTTAGACGCCGTTGTGTTCTGGACGCCGGACGACGGACACTCCTGGCTGAACGACAATAAGAACGGTATGCCGTCGATTTACAATGATGATATGTCCTTAAAGGAAGCCTACTTTGCATTTGTGGAAACCTCATTCAACGAAGAAAAGGAGAACTGATTAAGCAATGAAAAAACTGTTATCACGTGTAACCGCGCTTTCTCTGGCCGCATGCATGCTTTTAAGCCTGAGCTCATGCGGTGAAGCAAAGCCCGCATACCCCACCAAGGAGGAGCTTACCTCAGATACCCTTACCTACTCCGAGGAGGAGCTTGAAGCCCTCAAGTCCGGCGAGCATTACGTTGCCGACGCAGACGTTCCCGCGCTTTACAAGTACTTCGAGGGCAGGGTTAAGATAGGCGTTGCCTTTACCACAGATCAGATTCATCCAAGCGATGATCCCATCGAGGCAGCCACCGAAACCTCCATCATGAACGGCATTATTAAGCACTACAACATGTACACCCTAGGCAACGAGTTCAAGCCCGACCACGTGAACCCATCGGATGGCGTTTACAACTTTACAGACGCTGACGAGTTTGTAGCCTTTGCCGACGCCGCCGGCGCCGACGTCAGGGGCCACACACTTGTTTGGCACTCTCAGGTGCCGGACTGGTGGTTTAAGGCAGATCCGGCTGACGACCGCACTCTTGAGGAGTGCAAGGAAGCAGGAGCTTTGTGCACAAGCGAGGTCTTGCAGGAGCGCATTACCAAATATATAACGGATGTTGTAACAAGGTATAAGGACACGGTGGACGTTTGGGATGTTTGCAACGAGGTACTGAACTCCGACGGCATCCGCAGACTCGCCGACGATTCCTATTGGGCTGACATAATCGGAGATGTCGACGGCAACGGCTACTATGACGATTACGTCGAGATAGCCTTCAACGCCGCCCGCGCTGCCGATGAAGATGCTGTTCTGATGATTAACGAATATAACATGGAATGGCAGAACAGCAAGACCCAGGCAATGTATGACATGGTTGAAAGAATGCTCAGAAAAGGCGTAAGAATCGACGGCGTTGGCTTCCAGTCGCACATCGGGTTGGACTGCAACGTAGAGACCTACCGCCAGAACATTGCAAAAATTGCCTCACTCGCGGAGATTTATGACGAGTGCTTCCCCGAATACAAGGGCAACTTCAGGGTGCAGATTACCGAGCTGGATATGAACATGTTCGTCGGCGCGAACGCAGACGGCGCCTTCATGACATGGACGGATGAGGACTTTGAGAAGCAGGCCGCCAAGTACCGCGAGCTTATGGATATGTTCATGGACTTCGTAGACGAAGGCGTTATCGACGCGATCGTCTTCTGGGGAACCGATGATGAGAACTCATGGCTGAACACCACACCGAAGCTGAGAAGGAACGCGTCATTGCTGTTTGACAGGGATTTGTCGCTTAAGCCGGCCTACTATGCTGTCGCCGAGGCTTCGTTCAGGAATTGATAAATTTTTGATATTTTCGCCGTCCGGGGATTTTCCCGGGCGGCAAAGCTTTTTCGGGTGCAAAATTTCCAGCTGTAATACGGCTAATTTGTGCAAATATACAATGTTAAAATCGCATATTGACATCGCAAAAATTAAGTATTATAATATTACCAACTGATAGAGGCGCAGCATATCAATAGTAGGCATCATTCATAACGTCAGCCAAGGCGGGGTGTGTTGAAAGGGGTAGCTGCCGAGGACGCTTAAGGGCAAAAAAGCGATCCGGCGCTGCGGTCAATATCCGCAACGCTGTCGCACGGGTCGGTGCGGAGAGCTATCGAAGAATTGTGTAACCATGCCGGCAACGGCGTGCGAACATATCTTTCTTGGGTGGCTGCCTTTGCGGGTAGCTGCTTTTTTATTTGAGATTTGAAAAGGATGGTTTTGGAAAATGAAGAGATGGCCAATTTTTACCGGCGCTGCTACCGCTCTCATAACGCCTTTTAAGGCAGACGGCAGAATAGATTACGCGGCTTTTGAGGAGATTATCGAGCAGCAGATATCCTCCGAAATCAGCGCGCTGGTGGTCGCCGGTACGACCGGTGAGGGTTCCACGCTGACCGACAGCGAACACAAGGAAATAATCAGCTTTGCGATTAAAACGGCCGCCGGCAGGGTTCCCATAATAGCCGGAACAGGCTCGAACGACACCGCATACGCCATAGAGCTTTCAAAGTTCGCCTGCGACATGGGGGCGGACGGTCTGCTTTTGGTAACGCCGTATTACAATAAGGCCACGCAGGAGGGCATATATCAGAGCTTTAAGGCTATAGCCAACAGCGTTGACACACCCTGCATCCTTTATAACGTTCCCTCGCGCACCGGGTGCAACATCCTGCCGGCAACGGCGGCAAGGCTTGCCGAGGTTGATAACATTGTGGCAATCAAGGAAGCCAGCGGAGATATCTCCCAGATTGCGGAGATATCGCGCCTGTGCGGCGACAATATGGATATCTATTCCGGAAACGACAATCAGATTATTCCCGTGCTTTCTCTCGGCGGCAAGGGCGTTATTTCGGTTCTTTCAAACATTCTGCCCGAACGCGTAAACGAAATCTGCTTCAGCTATTTCAACCGGCTTCCCCGCGCGCTGGAGCTGCAGCTCCGCCTTTTGCCGCTGATGGACGCGCTTTTCAGCGAGGTTAACCCCATACCGATAAAGGCGGCAATGGCGGCTATGGGCCTGTGCGAGAACGTTGTGCGGCTTCCGCTGACGAAAATGAGCGAAGACAAGGCGGAAAAGCTTTATGAGCTTATGGCGAACGAAGGGCTGTTAGGAAAGAAATGAGAATAAGCGATGAGCAGTCCGCTTATTCTGCGCTTGCCGCAGGGCCATATGAAAGCATGAAAGACGAAAGGCTGATTTTAAGATGAACAATATACTTACAGAGAACGTGTCGGTTCACGGTGAAAAGTTTTCCTACGGAAAGATGCGCGGCGGTGAGCTTTACTTTGGCGAGAAGAGCTGCTGCGAAATGGCCGAAAAATACGGAACTCCGCTATACCTGATGGACGAAAACCGTATCCGCACAAACTGCCGTACATACGCCGCCGCGGTAAAAGAGGCCTTCGGCGAAAACGGAATGGTTATATACGCCTCAAAGGCGGCATGCTTTAAGCGAATTTACGAGATAATCAAGGAAGAAAATCTCGGTGCCGACGTTGTTTCCCCGGGCGAGATTTATACCGCACAGCAGGCAGGTATGCCGATGAAGAATGTGTTCTTCCAGGGCAACAACAAGACGGATGAGGATATCCGCTTTGCGATTAAGGCAAAGGTAGGCTACTTCGTCTGCGACAATGCCGATGAGCTGGATGCGCTGGACAGAATTGCGGGCGAGATGGGCGTTAAGCAGAAAATCCTGCTCCGCCTGACCCCCGGCATAGATCCGCACACCTATGCTGCGGTCGCAACCGGAAAGGTCGATTCAAAATTCGGCACAGCGATAGAAACCGGCCAGGCAGAGGAGATTACGCTGCTTGCTCTGTCAAAGGAAAACATCCGCCTGATGGGCTTCCACTGCCATGTCGGCTCGATGGTGTTTGACCCGTCGATATTTGTGCGCAGCGCCAGAATAATGCTGGACTTCATTACGTATATGAAGACCGCGCACGGCTTCATAACAAAAATGCTTGATATCGGCGGCGGCTTCGGAGTAAGATATGTAGACGGCCAGCCGGAGGCATCAATATATAAAGATATTTTGCAGATAGCGCGGTATATCAAATCTATCTGTTACACCCACCGCATCTCCCACCCAAAGATAATTTTCGAGCCGGGCAGAAGCATAGTTGCCGACGCCGGAATGACCCTTTATACCGTCGGCTCGGTCAAAAAAATAACCGGCTACAAAAATTACGTTTCGGTTGACGGAGGAATGACGGATAACCCCAGATATGCGCTGTATCAGTCGCTCTATACGGTCGTGACGGCTAACAAGCTCTCACCCCGTGAGACAATAAGGTGCGATCTGGTCGGCAGGTGCTGTGAATCAGGCGATATTATCCAGCCAAACGTAGATTTCCCTTCGGATATCGAGCGCGGAGATATAGTTGCGGTGCTGACAACGGGCGCCTACAATTACTCGATGGCTTCAAACTACAACCGTGTTCCCCGACCGCCTATTGTGATGGTGAACGGTGAAAATGATTATGTTGCGGTTGAACGGGAGAGCATGGACGATTTAATCAGGAATGATGTAAGCAGATGACGGTGAGTCGGCATTGTAACCGCCATACTTTTGCGAGCGGCCCGGTTTCTATACAATGACGGTTAATACAAATTCTACGTAAAAGTTGGAGCTGCAAAATCATTACAAAACCGCTATACGGTGGGCTTGCGGTGATTTTGCAGACACTTTTTAACGGTAGAATAAATATAAGGAGACTTATTTATGAAATTTACCAAGATGCACGGCGCAGGCAACGACTACATCTATGTCAACGGCTTTATAGAACACTGCGACGACTGGGGCGCACTGTCAAAGCGCCTTTCGGACCGCCACTTCTCGGTCGGCAGCGACGGTGTTATAGTAATTCTGCCCTCGAAAATTGCCGATTTCCGCATGCGTATGTTCAACGCCGACGGGAGCGAAGGCAAAATGTGCGGCAACGGCACGAGGTGCGTGGCTAAATACTGCTACGACAAAGGCCTGACCGATAAAACCGAGTTCACCCTTGAAACCCTTGCAGGTATAAAAACCCTGTCACTCCGGGTGGAGAACGGCACTGCCGAGAGCGTATCGGTCGGCATGGGAAAGGCCGAGTTCGCGGCCGATAAAGTCCCGGTTATATGGGAGGGTGGCGAGGTCGTCAATAAGAAGCTGTCGCTTACAAGCGGCGAGTGGGATATCACCTGCGTTTCAATGGGCAACCCCCACTGCGTTACATTTATAGATAGAAGTCCGAAAGAGCTGAGCCTTACGGATATCGGCCCCGAATTTGAAAATAATGCCATATTCCCGGAGCGCGTGAACACTGAGTTCATCAGGGTAATAGATTCTCATACGCTTGAAATGCGCGTGTGGGAGCGCGGCAGCGGCGAAACCCTTGCCTGCGGAACAGGTGCATGCGCCTCGGTTGCTGCGGCGGTTAAGTGCGGCTACTGTGCGGCCGGAGAGGAAATCACGGTAATGCTCCCGGGCGGAGAGCTGAATATCACTTGCTCGGCTGATTATGAGATTACTATGCGCGGGCCGGCGGAGATTGCTTTTGAAGGAGAAGTTGCCGTTTAACACACTGCATGTGTTGCTTTACTTGTCGGAAAGCGAGATCGGCTATATATCCGGGCGCTGTTTTAGCTCCTTCCGAGTGCAGTCATTGGCGCAAAGTACCGGTCGAAAGCCCGGGCGAGGGCAGATTGCGGCCACAGCTTGTATCGGCGTTTACTTTTGTTTGGGAGGCGCCGTCCGCCGGGCTCTTTGCACTTACTTCGACCGTTAAGGCAGGAATTAGTGCTTCTACCGTTCTGCGCTTGGAATTTCTTTCCCTGCGTGGAGTGCCGAGGGCTCTGCCCCTTGACATTGCAATGACTGTCTTCATTGACTCGTTAGGCTTTGCGGCGTTATAACTCTTTCGATGTGAAAGGCCGGCGAACCTTTTAAGTCTTTGCTATTGTCAGTTTGATTATTATTGAAAGGAAGATTCACATGCGCATCAATCCCAACTATACCAAAATAAAGGAAAGCTACCTGTTTGCCGAGGTTGCCGCGCGCACCGCCAAGTATGCGGCCGCACACCCCGAGGCAAAAATCATAAAAATGGGCATAGGCGATGTAACCCTGCCGCTCTGCCCCGCAGTCATCGAAGCCATGCACAAGGCAGTATCCGAGATGGGCGTTAAGGAGACCTTCAAGGGCTACGGTGAGTATCGCGGCTATGATTTCCTCTGTGAGAGCATCTGCCGCTATTATAAGACCTTTGGCGTGGATTTGGAAGCTGAAGAGGTCTTCGTCTCCGAGGGCGCAAAAAGCGATTTGGGCAATATACTTGACCTATTCGACAATGACAACACCGTCCTTGTTACCGACCCTGTTTATCCAGTCTACGTCGACACCAACATCATGGCCGGCAGAAAGGTAATATATGCCGACGCGACAGAGGCTAACGGCTTTCTTCCCCTGCCCGATCCAAACGTTCACGCGGACATAATATATCTCTGCTCCCCCAACAATCCCACCGGCGCGGCCTACACCCGCTCCCAGCTTGCCGAGTGGATAGCCTACGCCAAGCGTGAAGGCGCGGTCATCCTTCTTGACGCGGCATACGAGGCTTTCATCACCGATGATGATGTTCCCCACTCCGCCTACGAGGTTGAAGGTGCAAAGGACTGTGTTATAGAAATATGCTCGCTCTCCAAGACCGCCGGCTTCACCGGCACCCGCTGCGGCTACACCATAGTTCCAAAGAGCCTTAAGTTTGCGGAAAGCCTAAACAAAATGTGGCTTCGCAGACAATCCACCAAGTTCAACGGTGTTTCCTATATAATCCAGTGCGGAGCAAACGCCGTCTTCACCCCCGAGGGTCAGAAGGGTGTTAAGGAAAATATTGCCTACTATCAGCAGAACGCCGAGATACTTATGGACGCGCTGGACGAATGCGGAATTAAGTACTTCGGCGGCAGGAATTCGCCCTATATCTGGCTCAAGTGCCCTGATAATATGGGCTCGTGGGAGTTCTTCGATAAGCTGCTGGAGGAAGCCAACGTCGTCGGCACACCCGGCGAGGGCTTTGGCAAGAACGGAAACGGCTACCTGCGCCTGACGTCCTTCTCCACTCACGAGAACACCCGCGAAGCTATGGAAAGGCTGAAGAAACTGCTGGGTAAGTAAAGCGCTATACATATGCTACTGATTCTTTACGATGGGTTCCTGCTTTATGACCCCATGCATATGGTTCGGATATCTTGCCTTTGGCTTTGTGCCGGGCGAGCTTGGCTGCGGCCGCAACGGCTTCTTTACTGACTAACTCGGGAACGTCTACATCACCCATCACGGGCCGTAAGACGCTTGGAAGCTCCGACCGTATAGACGGCGAAAGGCGGGTTCATTTGCGCACCGGCGGCTCACCCCTTCTCTTCATGACCGACAAGCAGGATCTGCCCGCCGAACCGGAGGATGCGAAGCTTGCGGCAGTTGTCCCTAAAAAGTAGAATCCCCAAAAAAGAAAGGAATAATATCGACATGATAATCAAAAAAATCATGGCGCTGTTAGCGGTATTCGCCGTGATATCCGGCCTTACCGCCTGTATGAGGAAAGAAACAAAAGTAAACGAGGATGTGTTAAGCATGAACAGCTCTTTAATGAATGAAAAAACCGTAAAACCGCTCGGAAGATGCAAGTTTGCGGAGGATATGCTCTGGCTCGCCTACTCCGGCTCGGGTGCGGAATTTACATTCAACGGCACAAGCTGCAACGTCACCATGGCCGGAGACGACAATATTGCATCGGAGGACTTTGACAGTCTGCCGCGAATAGCTATCTATCTCGACGGTGAACGCGTAATAGAAAAGGTTCTTGATAAGGCCGAGGAGACCTTCAACATTTTAGAGGGAGATGCCGTCGGTGAGCATACGGTGCGTATCGTCAAGCTTTCCGAAACCGGGAATTCCACTTGCGCGATTAAATGCGTTGAGACAAACTCCTACGGCAGAATAAAGGCAGCTGAAGCAAAGGAGCACTCGATTGAGTTCATAGGCGACTCCATTACCTGCGGATACGGCGTGGATTCAGAAGTCGGCAAGCCCTTTTCCACCCGCACTGAGGACTGCACCAAGGCCTACGCCTACAAGACCGCCGAGCTGCTTGGCTGCGACTACAGCCTTGTTTCCAAGAGCGGCCACGGCATAATCTCGGGCTACACCGATGACGGCACCAAGCAGTCCTGGGGCGTTATGCCGAATTATTACGAAAGCTTCGGTTCGGGCGGAGGAACGCTTCTGGGCAAGTCTCCCGATTCCGTAAAGTGGGACTTTAAGAGCCATGAATACGATGTAATCGTTATTAACCTCGGCACAAACGACTACAGCTACACCGGCAAAGACGAGGCAAAATGTGAAGAATACAAGCTTGCCTATATTGAGTTCGTCAAGCGGATAAGGGAGTTAAACCCCAATGCTAAGATAATCTGCGCTTTGGGCATAATGGGTGACGAGCTTTATCCCACTGTAGAGGCGGTAGTTGAGGAGTACAAGGCTGAAACCAAGGACGAAAATGTCGCCGCGTTCCACTTCCTGCCGCAGAGCGCGGAAGACGGCTATGGTGCGGACTGGCACCCCAGTTCTGTAACGCATGACAAGACGGCAATTGCGCTGGCTGACTTTATAAAGGACATTATGGGTTGGTAAGTGCGGCAAAGCGGCATCAGCTTTGTAATCGCAATTTTGTTGCCGTCATGCAATTCCTTTCCTATGTCTTTGGCAGTACTTTGCAGGCAGCTTTCTGTATATAAACACTTTCGCCTGCAATTGACAGGCGTAAACGTCCGACTCCCGTTAAGGCTCTTCCCGACGGTTCTTGCAACACAGCTTCGCGGCCCGGCTTTGCCGTTTCCGATAATAAATTAAGGAGTCGAAAATTCCGGCTCCTTTTTTGCTGTTTGCCTTGCGGCAATGCTTCAATCAATTCTTTTTTTGAACCAATATGATGTCTTACTATACCCCCGCCCATAGAATTCATGCGCGCCTGTTCTTTGAAGCCCGCCCGGAGGCAAGACCTATAGCGTCCGCTCCGCTCTCGGCTGCAAGCTTCTCGGCCCGCTCCATAAGCATTCTTCCGATGCCATGCCGTCGATATTCGGGCAGAGCTCCGAGGCCGTTCATTTTGATATAGCCGTTCGGGTAGCCGATTGCCATTACCTCAACCGCCGTGACAGGCCTGCCGTCGTAATCGGCGACGAATGCGTTCGCCCTTCATCTGCTAATAGGTTCTGACGGCGACTTCATCGGATGCGGAGGGGATATCCGGCACATCCCGCCCGGATTGCCGCAGCCGCCAAGCAGTCCTTGCTCTCAATTTCTCTTATGATGATACTCACGTCGGCCTTTCCTCCCCAGCATAACAAAACGCACCCATTGAAGGATTGCATTCCTCAGTGAGTGTGAATTTTTTTACCCATACACTTTTATCAAAAGAAGCCGCCCTTCCGCCACCGATATAAGCGCTTCTTCGCCGAGGCCGACTTCGTTGCTTACGCCGTACTGATAGCTACATTCGATTTCGGCGTTTTCAAGCGGATATTTGCAGCCGGTTTCGCATATTCCTCTTGCCGTTCCGGATATGTTGAGAATCGAAAAGTACTTAAAGCTTCCATCGACGCGCTTCGGCGTGCCGGATATTATCTCCATCTCAGAGTAATCGTCAATAATTTTGCCGCTCAGACCCCTATCGTCCAGCATAAGCAGGATAGATACGTTCGCAAGCGTATGATCCAGCCGCTCGCCGACCACTCCCAGAAACAAAAAATCGGTATATCCCCTTTTGATTGCTTCCTTGGCGGCATAAACAGTGTCGGTATCGTCCTTTTCGCAGGGCAGGACTATTGTTTCTACCGCGCTGTGAGGGTTGGCGTGCGAGTCGAAATCGCCTATTATCAGATTCGGCTCTGCGCCCAACGCTTCCATGTGGGCAAGCCCGCAGTCGCAGCAGATGATAAAATCGCCCGGTTTTATAGCGGATTTAGCGCGGTCATAGCGCAAAATCTTGGCTCCGCCTATTATGACACATCTCGGTTTTGACAAGACACCATCCCCTGCCTTAAGTCTTTTTGATGATTTTGTTGTGGCACTCCGGGCAGGTTATCTCAATTTTTCCTCTGCCCTTCGGAACGCGCAGAATTTTGCCGCACTTACATTTGAAATATCTGTGGGTTTTGCGGTCATGCCATTTTCTTTTTTGAAGGGACGCCCAGCCCCGCAGCCTTGAAAGAAGCCTTTCATAAGCATTAAGCTCGGCCGCACGCCTTTGAAGGTTTTTCGAACATATCCTCGCCACCGCTATTATCATAAGAACGATTGCAATCACCGCAAAAGTAAGCCGCAAAGCAAATGTTCCGGCAAGCATAAAAATGCAGGACAGTGCGCAGATATGCAAAGAAAGCTTATCCGGGCCGTATCTGCCGGTCATCCACATGCGGGTTCTTCTGTTAAACCTTTTCAGCCAATTTTTTATACGGGATTTCATTATAACGCCTCCGAAAAACACAAAACCGTATATACTGGTAACCTTATAATTATATTACTGTTCGTAAGTTTTGTCAAGACGTGATAATATGGGGTAAATTGTAAGTGATTTTAAGCGAATTCCCAGCCTAAACTGCTTGACAATATAACAGAATTGATGTACTATTATCATGATAAATCGTTGTTTTAAAATCGGGATTTGGTGGTGACCTTGCAATGAAAAGGATATTGATTTTATTGATTGCGCTTATTCTGGCGTTTTCGCTCATTG
>CAZIOV010000008.1:0-60699 GCA_964541045.1 uncultured Oscillospiraceae bacterium
TTATTATATACCTGATTTTGCAGGATGTCAAGTATTTGCGGGACAATAGTTTGCTCTGCCGTCCTTCAGCTTGCCAGAAGCGTCGATATGCGCAGAATCTCCGCTCACTTCTATCACAACATTCTCATCTGAGACAATGATTTCAACTATATCATACATTTCCCCACCGACCGCCTTATCATCGGCTGTGTAGTCTGCCTTGGATGACGGAATGAAGTCCTTTCCAAAGTCAGGCAGAGTATCAAGTATTTCCTTGCCCTTTGCAGCAGCTTCATATTTTAATCCCTTTTTTCGATTCAACAATCTCTTTCTTAGTGGCAAGAACAGCCTCGGCTTTTACAGGATCATCCCGGAAATAAGGGTCTATAGATGTAATACCGACGCGTAAAAGCGTATCCCGGAAAGTCATATGGTAGTCTTTAAGGACATAGCTTCCGTTTTTCAAACCGATTATCAGATCCACAGTATCTTTAACATTACACCGGTGACCTCAAGCCGCATGATGAGGCGTGGAACAAATACTGCATACGCACCAAGGCGGGCGGTAAACCTATCGCTTATGTAAGCCCTCCGACCCCGACTATAGTCCACTATAATGATTCCCGTTTTGTGGATGTGCGGAATCATGGAACGCTGGAGCCATAAATACAATGTGAGCTCAGTGTCGGTTGATTCCATGCTCTGCTCACGTGTGGGAGCGTGACAAAACAACCTTTCAGATGGCCACGAATATCTCTACGAATACATCTCACCGGTGCTATAGACGATACCCGGCCGAACTCCGCAAAATTCGCCCGTCTTCGCGAAAGGAAGTTTATCGACAACAACGGCAGGGTGAACATAATGGCAGCGTCCGCCAAGGCTAAAAAACGTCTGAGCAACCTTCCCGAGCTTTCGTCGGCCGAGATCCGCAAATACAGCGACGTCGAGCTGAAGCAACGCATATCCGCGCAAGGGATTATCCCGAGCACCTGCGCGACCTTATTATGAGAGATGCCGCAAATGTTCTGCTTAGTCTCAGCGTGGCGGTTATCGTTCTGAATAAGCTATTCGAAAACGCCACATTCAAACCCTCGCCAAAAACGAAAAGGTGACCTTGCAGCTTATCATGTTCTGCAATAAGCTCCCCGAATAATTTTTCAGTTTAGTGACCTCCCTAAAATCGATAAGGCTCCGAACATTCTTTACGGGATATTCGGAGCCTTATTATATATTTTTATAAACAAGAATCGGCGCCTTCCCAAGCGCCGATTCTTGCTTATGAAATCATATCCGTAGCTTAAACGATTTATCTGAAATGATTGATCGCTTAAACAGGTAAATTATATACCAAACAAAACCTGTTGTCAATACACTTGCGGTCTAATGCAAAACAAAAATATACAACAAAATCTTGCCATTTTTAACAAGGACACGATTTTTGTCGGTTTATTTATTGTATACTTATTTTACGTTAAAAAAGTGTCCTGACAAGCTTGAGCATTAAAGTGCAGCCTTTCGGCAGTCAATCGCGGGTTACAGCGTAGTGGTGGCTCTGATATAATCGAAGCCCCTGTCCGAAGTGACATCACTGCGCTTTATCTCGGCATATACAAGTGCATTTCTTGAAAGATTCAGCGTTATAACCGCTTCTCCGTCGGCAGACAGTCTTTCCGAGGTTATGAGCGGTGTGGCGGATTCGCGCAGAAGCTCGGTCTGCTCCTTTGAAAGGCACTGCGGCTCGCCCATGTCGTGCCAAACCTTCAAGGGGTTGCAGGTAATTTCATCAACCGTCTTGTAGATAATGCTATATTCTCCACTTGCGGGCAAAGATATTTCAATTTCCGAAGTCTTATCCTCGCCCTTGCGGCAGATGTTCCATGCGCAGAGCCTATAGCCCTCGGTGGTCTTTAAAACTATTGCCTCGTCACCTTTATAGACGCATTCGCCCTGCAAATCCTTAAAGAACTTAAAGGCATAGAAGGTGGGCTTGGGGATGCAGCCGTTTGCAACCATGCCAAAGCCGCCATGGAAGGGCGCAAAGGGAACGCCCTGCTCCTCGAAGATGTCCCCGAACGTCCAGTAGGAGTAGGATTCGTTTACGTCACCCAGCCTTGAAAGCTGCTGAGCCAAATATGCCGCGTTCAGATTGGTGTCGTGAACCGGGCAGTTTGGGATATATGAGGTGTTGAACTCAGTGATGTGAATCGGCAGACCCTTGTATTCCTCAAAGCTGTCAATAATGTCGCGGGTGGTTTTAAGGTTTGCAAAGCCATCCTCGGGATCCATCAGCTTGGCATAGCCATAGTGGCCGTCATGCTCGGGGTTCTCAGTGGTGTAGTGATGACGGGTTACAAAGTCGATGTCCAGTTTTTCCTCACGGCAGAAGCGCATAAACTCGGTTATCCATTCTGCATCGCGCACACCGCAGATGGCAGGTCCGCCCACCTTAAAGCGCGCATCAAGCGACTTTATAGCGTTAAAGCTTAATTTAAACAGCTTAAAATACTCCTGCATGTCCGCCTTGTACCAGAATCCGGGCAGATTAGGCTCGTTCCAGACCTCTATCGGGTACTCATAAGCCTTATCGCCGTATCTCTCGACAAGGTGAGTAAGCATAGCCTTGACCAAATCGCACCACTTTCCATAGTCCTTTGGCGGAGTGGTGTTGCCGCGCCAGTAGAATATGGTCTGATCGCCGGAGGCAAGATTTTTGGGCATGAATCCCAGCTCAATGAATGGGCGGATGTTAAGCTCACGGTAGCTGTCCATAACCAAATCAAGATATGTAAAATTGTACTCGATGTGAGTGGGGCTTTCGGGGTTGCGCCAATCCTCTCGGTACTCCTGATATATCGCCATATCGTCGGTAAACAGGCCGTGCCCGCGGATGTGCTTAAAGCCGATTTCCCGCTGAACGAGCTTTAATTGGTCGTAATACTCCTTTTGTAATGCCAAGCCCATTCTGCCTGTTCCGACGCAGAAATCAACCTTGTTGTTGAATAAGGCTCTGTCGCCCTCGTGAATTGATATTTTTGTCATAATGTTCCTCCCTATATTAATTTAATTTTTACCTAATTTATGGCTTCTTTGTTTCGTAATATCCAGCCTGTGAGCCGCTCCTGAAGCCGAACCTATTTTCGATTTCCGCAAATACCTCATCTGCCGGCTGATATCTTCCGTTTTCTATATCTTCAAAGCTCGCAGCAAGTGCTGAATCCAACTCGCGACTATCACTTATGACTGAATTATATAGGAATACAAGATCATCGCCGTCAAGTTCATCTGCTTTTTCAAAGCCTAAACTCATGTAAAGATTTTGAGCTTTCAGATTGCTTTGCTCCGTAGTGAGTTCAATGGGATACTCGGGAGCAGCTTGCGTAAGAATCCTGATGGCAAGCTCGGCAGACAATCTGCCATATCCCTTACTTTGATGCTCCGGTACTATAAAATAACTCCAATTAGTTCTGGGCGGACGCGTGCTATAGTAACGCCAAGAACGTTTATCCTCTGTATTGTAGCTGAAACGCAGCAGAATAAAACCAATGGGGATTTCCTGACCTTGTTCTATTGCATAAATCAGGTATGGAACATTGTCATTCGGGAACAGATAGGCTCTGCCAATCGAAAAGCCCGCCGGATTTACAAAATCCTGCTGCTCGGGAGGCAATGTCAGTTTGCAGGTCGCAATAGCTAAAGCATCCTCAGAGTTTATTTCCCGAAAGAACACTTTATCGGTATAAAAGCTCTCCTTGGGTAGTTCTGAAAGCCTTTGCCTTAGATTCATACACAATCCCCCTTTTTTATTTGAGTTCTAACTGATTATACCATAACACAGACGGAATAACAATCCTCAACCAAAAAAATAAATCTCTGATAACATAAAAATCTCCGAAAGACTTCATAATTTCGACACAATTATCTGATATACTTTATAATGATGTATTATATAGCTCCGGCGGCCCTTTTATCGCCGGCACAAATGCGGTGAACAAAAAAGGCAACAGGCCGGCTCTGTTATATACATAATTGAAAGAGCTGCTGTAAAATCGTTGCAAAACCGCTTCTAATGCAGAATAAGTATAAACTGAAAGGAAGATGCAGATGCCCAGACTATTGATTGTTGACGATGAGGAAAAGATCCGCGAGGTCGTTAAGGAGTACGCCCTTTTTGAAGGCTACGAGGTTGAAGAGGCTGCGGACGGTATGCAGGCCATTGAAAAGGTGAAGACGGATAAAACCGGCTTTGACTGCATAGTTATGGACATAATGATGCCTAGGCTTGACGGTTACTCTGCCTGCAAGGAGATAAAAAAGCTTTCAAGCGTGCCGGTTATAATGCTATCTGCCCGCGGCGAGGAGTACGATAAGCTTTTCGGGTTTGAGGTCGGAATCGATGATTACGTTGTTAAGCCGTTTTCACCCAAGGAGCTTATGGCAAGAATCAAGGTCGTTGTCAACCGCCGCAAGGCTCCCGAAAAAGAGGATGTTATAAGATATAAGGGCCTGGAAATCAATTTTGCCGCGCGCGAGGTCACTATAGACGGCAAAAAGGTTCAGATGACGCCCAAGGAATATGATATCCTTTTCTACCTTGCAAGAAACATGAACATAGCCATGTCCCGCGAGAAACTTTTGGAAGAGGTATGGGGCTTTGACTTCTACGGCGATGACAGAACGGTGGATACTCACATAAAAATGCTCAGAAACAGCTTAGGCCCCTACAGGGACCTTATAGTTACCTTGAGAGGAATGGGATACAAGTTTGACAACATCAAGGGTTAAGCCGGTAAGAAATTCCGAAAATGCCCCCACGTTGCGCTCAACCATATGGCTGTATTTTTCGGTGTTCACAGCCGTCATACTTATTCTTATCTGGTTCTTTCAGGTGGCCACGCTGGACAAGTACTATGAGCTTTCAAAACGGCGGAAGATAGTTGCCTCCTGCCTTAAAATATCGGTAGCGTTTGACGCTGATTCGCTTGATTCGGTTGAGGAGCTTGTTGAAAACATTGCGTATCAGAACGGAATGGCAATAGCTATAACCGATTGGAACGGAAACATCATCACCAAGGCGGACTATATGGGGGCAAACTCGATACTTTCGGATGAATACAGTAACCTGCGCCTGTTCGGATACCGCAACGAGCTTATTAAAAGCACGGATTCGCAGATATTCGAGGTCTCGCAGAACGAGCGCTTCGGCACCACCGAGCTTTTGTTCGGAAGCATCCTCAGCTCGCCGAAAACAAGCGGCACGTCCAGCCCGGGATATCTTCTGTTCATAAACGCCTCTCTTGAACCTGTGGATTCGACGGTTGAAATTATCAAAGAGCAGTTCATATTCATAACACTCACCACCTTCTTTATAGCGCTGTTTATAACCATGCTGCTTTCAAATAGGCTTTCTGTGCCGTTCACCCATATAACGGCGTCCGCCAACAAGCTTGCTTCGGGGGATTATTCCACGCGGTTTGAAAAAGGCTCCTATCTTGAAATAAACGAACTGGCGGATACCCTTAACTATGCCGCCAACGAAATATCAAAGGTGGATAAGCTAAGAAACGAGCTCATTGCGAACGTAAGCCACGATCTGCGCACCCCGCTCACCATGATAAAGGCCTATGCCGAAATGATTCGCGACCTTTCGGGGGACAATCCTGAAAAGCGCAACGAGCATTTAAAGGTAATTATCGACGAGGCGGACAGGCTTTCGGTGCTCGTAAGCAGCCTTATGGAGCTTTCCAAGCTTCAAAGCGGAAACATTGCGATAAACAAAACAAACTTTTCCTGCCATCAGTTTCTTAAAGACGTTATGGCAAAATATCAGGTTCTTTCAGAGCAGAAGGGCTTTGAGTTTGTCTTGGAGACTGACGAGGACGTCACCCTTTACGGCGACATTGAAAAGCTTCAGCAGGTAATATACAACTTCATAAACAACGCAGTTAACTACTCAGGCGATTCGCGCAAGATTATAGTGCGGCAGGTAAATTCCCCTTCTGCGGTGAGAATAGAAGTCCGCGATTTCGGCGTTGGAATCGAAAAGGAAAAGCTCCCGCTGATTTTCGACCGCTACTACCGCGATGAGCGCACTAAGCGCGACGTTGTGGGTACCGGCTTGGGGCTTTCCATCGTAAAAGAGATACTCGAACTGCACAAATTCCGCTTCGGCGTTTCGAGCGAGGTCGGCGCGGGTTCAACCTTCTGGTTTGAAATAAAGCGCGTTCAGGACAAAGAGGATGAAGGCAAGAGCAAAAATACTAAGCGAAATACTACATGACGGGCCGCTTTCGCAGGCAGAGCTTGCAAGGCGGTGCGGCGTTTCTCCTTCGGCAGTAAGCGAGGAGTGCAGGCGGCTTATGAGTGAAGGGATACTTGCAGCCTCGGGCAGGGCGGGGTCGGTCAAGGGAAGAGCAGGCATACTTTTAAATATGGATATAACCCGCCGCTTTGCAGTCGGAATAGGCATATGCCGCTCGGTTCTAAGCGCAGGCATTATCACCCTTAACGGCAAAACTCTTGAAAAAGCCACTACCGCAATAAGCCGGTCCGAGCCTGGCGAACAAATCATTCTTAAAGCTTTTGAAATGGTTTCGCAGCTGTTCAGAAACTGCTGCCTTACGGGAGATAACGTTCTGGGAATAGGCGTGTGCATAGATTCGGAGCTTCTCGAGCGGCACGGAGAAGAAAGCTTGGCGGAACTTGCGGGCGGATATCCGGTTTTTTTCGAGCCGGCAGACGAGTATCTGGCCTACTCACAGGCATATATGCCGATAAATCCGGAAGAGATGTATGTTTTCGGCGGTGCAAAGGTAATCCGAGAGCTGCTGTTAAAGGATTAGAAAGCTAAGTATGAAAGGACGACGATAAGCATGAACTACACTAAGCTGTGGCTTGATTACAAGCCCGTAAAGGAGCTTGAGGGGAAGGTCTTTTCCATAATCAATTCCGAGAAGGGGCCGATAATTACAAGTATTCTTGATGAGCTGGATGCCGCTCTGACCGCAATGACAGGCGTAAAGCCGATAACCTTTGGGATCGACACCGATTATCGCTTAAGGCTCGCTTTCGACCCTGACATATCCGCCGAGGGCTACAAGATAATAAAGGACGGCGGAATCTTTTCGGTTCGCTCCGGCGGGCACAGCGGGCTGCTATACGGCACATTCGAGCTGCTAAGGCTGTTAAGGACAGGCGATCTCAGCCGCGATTTCACCTATGAAAAGTCCCCCGCCATGCCCCTGCGTATGGCTGACCATTGGGATAATATGGACGCGAGCATTGAGCGTGGCTATGCGGGAAAAAGCTTTTTCTTTGAAAACAACCGCATTGTGATCAATCAGCGCACCAGAGATTATGCGCGGCTTATTTCCTCTGTTGGCATGAATGCTGCCGCCATTAACAATGTAAATGTCCGCGGCGAAGCGCCATTCCTTATTTCAAAAAAACACCGTGAGGAGCTGATAGCTCTTGCAAAAATCTTCTCGGAATACGGCATAAAGCTGTTCTTATCCATAAACTTTGCCTCCCCTGTTAGGGTGGGAGGACTTGAAACCGCTGACCCCTGCGACGCGGGCGTCATACGCTGGTGGAAGGATACCTGCACTTCGATTTACGAGGACATCCCTAATTTCGGCGGCTTCCTTGTGAAGGCGGACTCAGAGGGTGAGTTCGGTCCGTTTGCCTATGGCAGAACCCATGCCGACGGTGCAAATATGCTCGCGCGCGCCGTTAAGCCCTACGGCGGACTTATAATCTGGAGATGCTTTGTTTACAACTGCCAGCAGGACTGGCGGGACAACGTTACCGACCGCGCCGCGCAGAGCTATATAAACTTTATAGGTTTAGACGGCAAATTCGACGACAACGTAATCCTGCAAATCAAAAACGGCCCTGTCGATTTCCAGGTCAGGGAGCCTGTTCACCCGCTGTTCGGCGGACTTAAGCACACAAATATCATGCTTGAATTCCAAATAGCACAGGAATACACCGGTCAGCAAAGGCATGTTTGCTATCTCATGCCGCAGTTTAAGGACGTCCTTGACTTTAACACCTGCAACGGCGAAAAGTATTCGCTTGTTAAGGATATCGTCGCAGGCAGAAATTCATCCTGCAAAAACTTCGGCATGACAGCTGTTATGAACACCGGAAACGATCCCAACTGGACAGGGCACGACCTGGCGGCGGCCAACCTTTACGGCTTTGCCCGCCTTGCCTTCGACCCGGAGCTATCAAGTGAGGAAATAGCCCTTGAATGGGCGCGCCTTACCTTTGGCAAGGATGAAAAGACGCTTGAAAATGTCACAAAAATCCTGATGATGAGCTACTACGCCTATGAGAAGTACACTGCCCCGCTCGGCATCGGTTGGATGGTAAACCCGAACTATCACTTCGGCCCGAACGTTGACGGCTACGAGTACGACCGTTGGGGAACATATCACCGCGCCTCGCACTCGGCAATCGGGCGCGACCGCTCCACCCGCGGCACCGGCTATGCCGCGCAGTACCCCGAGCCGCTCAAATCCATCTACAACGAAATAGACACCTGCCCAGAGGAGCTGCTGCTGTTCTTCCACAGGGTGCGGTTCGACCACATCATGAAAAATGGCAAGACCCTTATCCAGAGAATATATGACGACCACTTTGAGGGTGTGCAGGACGCGCAGGAGATGCTTGAGCTTTGGAAGGAGCTTAAGGGCAAAGTCGAGGACAGTGTTTACGAGCGCGTTCTTGCAAGGATGAGCTTCCAGGCGGAGCATGCCAAGGAGTGGAGGGACAGGATAAACACCTACTTCTGGCGGCTGACCGAAGTCCCTGATGATAAGGGCAGAAAGATTTACGAATAAAAATCAGCGCCATACCGAGCTTTTACACGGTATGGCGCTGATTCTATTGTCTACAGGTTTTTCAATCCTGCGGTTATTCTTCTCGCAGTCCGAAAGATAAAGATTGATAAGCGTTTAGTATGGCAAGCCTGTACATTCAGACTTTCTTTTGAAATATCCAATAGAATTATCATCAATGTTGATGGTAATTTGCTTTTCAATATTCCCGAATATGGGTTTTCTTGTATTCGGGGATTATATATCATATTCATCTCTCATTCAAGTTAACCGGCCTATAAAACCAAACTATGATAATTGCTAAAACTCCAACGGCGACTGCGGCATAATAATCGCGCAGACGATATAAGGCAAAAGACCCACACCGAAGCAGCAAATAAGTACTGCCCAAATGATTCTTATAATAGTTGGGTCAATGTTAAAGAACTCCGCAAATCCCCCGCACACTCCACAGATAACCTGATTATTGCGGGATTTATAAAGCTTTTTGTTCATATATAATAAGCCTCCTTTCAAATTATACATATTCTGCGATAAAAATATGTCCAGACTATGCATGGTTTTGCGACCATGCATAGTCGTCAGATCGGCTCAAAGCCCGTAATATAGCGGTTTTGCGACGATTTTACAGCAATACTCTTACGCAGAATTAGTATTATGTTCAGGGAAACGCCCGATTTTCGGACGTTTCTCTTCAGATGAAAATTGGTATTAATCTTCGCCAAGCTTTAGCGCCTTGTTGATATTGATAGCCTTTATCAGCCTTGCAATTACTATAAATCCTACCAGCAGCATAACAAGCACTATGCAGTAGAGCTTGATATAATCGCTTCTTTGAGATACCACTACGAACGGCGGCACCTGATCGGTGACGTTATAGAGCACCTGAAACAGCGGAACAAACAGATCCGATGCAATTCCTCCTATTATAATGGACAAGAAGATGGAAACGCCTGAAACGAGTATCTGCTCATATACTATCATTGCAATGATTTCCCTGAACGACATACCCATCGCCCGCAAGATACCAAACTGAAGAGTTCTGCCCTTGATGGAAAGTATCCAGTAAATAAGGAAGCCTATAAAGCACACAGACATAATTACTATGAAGCCCAAAGTAAGCGCACCGTTAACTCCCTGCAATGTAGCGTCTGTTTTTGAAGATGTTACCAGCTGCGAAGCAACATCAAGCCGTGTTGCAACTATTCCGGCGTCGCGGATGGACTGATAGAAGTCGGAAACAGAAGCGCCGTCCTCCATCGACATCCAAACCTGATATGGCTCCAGAACGGTCTGAACGCTTACATAGTCAAAGTTCATAATAATAAAATCTCTGTACTCACCCTGAGAGTTCTTTTCATATGGGTTAAAGCTCGGCCAGTAATCCACAACTGCAACAACGGTTGCTTCAAACCACTCGTTCTTGCCCCACTTAACCTGAACTATATCGCCAAGCTTAATCCCGGTTTTGTCCTGATATGACTGGGATATTATCGCGCCGTCCGTGCATTCACTTAAAGCGTTGATGTAGTTGTTTATGTGAACCGGCAGAAGGCCGTTTCTGAACCAGCAAACCTTAGCAAATTTTTCCGGAACGATAGTCATAACCTGAACGTCGGTCTGAGTCTTGTCATCGTACTTAAGCTGAACACCGTCTCTCTTGAAAACCGGAGTTACTGTTTCAACGCCGGCAAGGTCTTCATAAACGGTGAAGTCCGGCTCAAAATACTGAGCCTCGGTTACGCTTTCGCCGTCCTCCGACTTTTCAACTCTGGCGTATTTCCACACTTCCTCCATAACAACGTCTGCACCAAGGTTATATCTTATTCTTTCCTCGGTGTTGCGGTTAATTGCACGCGCGGTGTTGGCGGAGAATATTCCCAGAGCAACGGTAAGAATAAGGAATATCATAATAAACTTTTCTCTGCCGGTGGAGCTTCTTCCTATATTGTTTAAGGATATATACGCCGCCGGAGACCACTTTTTGCGGCCGATAAGATAGATAAGTCTTATGAAATATGGATAAATTCTTACGCAGATAAGACCCGCGCCAAGGATGAACAGCGTCGAAGCCGCAAACATCAACGGGTTCATTGTTGCCGAGGTATCTGTAACGCCCTGCGAAATAAGTACCTCTTCCTGGTGATTATGCCACAGAAGCCATACCACAGGCACGATTGTCATGATAAAATCGAGATATGTTTTCTGCCAGAATGGCTTTGCCTGCTTGTGCGCCTTTGACTGCTTGTGCCCAACGATGGTGATTCGCGAAGCCGGGACAACAGGTACAATCGTCGCGATAAAGAACACAATTACAGCCAAGAATGCATACAAAAATGCTGTAAGCGAAAGCTTTGCGTTAAGCGCCGGTCGGTTTACAAACTCTAAGAATCCGTTGGATACGCCCAAGATGTTGCAAAGGCCCAGTCCAACAAACGGACCTATCAGGGCAGCCACCGCACCAAGGATAAGGGTTTCATATGCATAAATTCTTATAATCTGCCAAGCCGAAGCTCCGCGCGATTTGAGCATAGCTATTTCGTTCTTCTCCGACTCAATGTTCAGCTGAGATACCATGAACAAGTAGAATATTAGCATAAGAACAACGGGTATATCCAGCATAAGAAGGATATAGCGAAGAGAAGACGCCTTTTCTGCGTAGGACGTAAGTATCTCCTGCGCGGGAACCTCAAAGCGGCAGTTTTCCTCCTTATAGGCCTCCGCCTGGCTTTCAAAGCAGTTCTGAACGTGCTCTATAACGTTCATATCCATGTTCTGATAGTCGATAATGAAGCGGCACTCAACCGTGTTGAGATTTACAACTCCCGTCATTATAATAACGTCTTCCAGCGGAACGCTGTCGCCGACGCCGGTCAGTGTGTTGAAGTCGGCAAAGAAGGTGTTTGAATAATCGCTCATGCCCTCCGACCAGTATGTATCCGTCGGGTCTGAAACGTCAAATGTTCCTACCGGTTTGATTTTAACAGTATCAGTGCTGTCGCGGTTTAAAATATTCTTAACCTCATAAACCTCATCCAACACCACCTGTGACATCTGAAGCGCTATTTCGGGGCATATGACCTCATAAACACCGTCGTCAGTCTTGCCGGGAGTGAACATTCTGCCCTTGGTGATGGTAATATGCTCGCCGATGTCGGTCATGCCGCCGAGCTTCAGCATTGCGGGCTGCTCCGACTCTATGCTTGAAACATACAGATATGAATCCGATGTGTAGCATTTATATGAAAGAAACGGAACGAGCAGGTTATTAAAGCGGTCCGCAGCCGTTGCGTAAACATTGTTTACCGTCGTGCGCTGCTTTGCGGCATTGGTTCCGCTTACAATGGTTTTTGAAACGGAATACACTCCGGGATATTCATTGTTTTCGTCCTGATATGCCTGCATATCCTTTATGAGCATTCTTTGCAGTGAAGCGTGCATATATATCGGGATCGTACTCGTCATAGCCGTTGCCATAATGAATCCGATCAGAAGACAAATGACCATCCACTTGGTATTGCGCATTTTTCTGAACAATAAAGTGAGCATTGCTTATCCTCCTGAATCATATTTTTGAAGCTGTTTGGGCGTTATCTGATTATGATTTCGTCGCCCTCTTCAAGACCGGAGGTGATTTCAACCAGTGAACCGCTCTTAAGGCCCTGGACGATAGGGACCTGAACCCTTTCATTGTCCTTGAACAGATAAACGACGTCCTGGCCGTTGACAGTTTTGATAAGGTTGGCAGAGATAACTATAACGTCGTGCCGCTCATCGAGCACCAAAACGGTGTCTGCAATATTTCCGACAGCCGAAGATTCGGGCACGCTGCCTTTGAAGGCAACGATTATATCCTCCGATTCCTCGCCGAGAACGAATTCTCCGTTTTCATCAACCTTAGCGGCCTGTGTGGATTCGTCCCAGAGCTTGCCGGATTTGTTGCGGGTTATTTCGCCGTCGTAATACTCGCCCTCGTATCTTATCTTTATGGGTCTGCCGATAAGAAACTCGGAAGTGTCGTTATTCGGGCTGATTTTGATGTAAAGATCGGTGATGTCTATAATCGTCGCAACTGTTTCGCCGGCATTTATCCAATCGCCCGGCGAAAGGGTCTTAACATAAGAAACGGTGCCGGAAACAGAGGCGTAGATTTTAGAAGCCTCCTTTTCGGCGTAAAGCTTATCAAGCTCGTTCTGCATAAGCTGAACATCCAGCTGCTCCTTTGCCTTAACGGTTTCGGACTCATTCTTTTCAACGGCAATTTCATACTCTAACTGCTCGCGGTAGAGCTCCAGCTCCTTTATTTCAATTTCGCCGTCCAACTCAAGAGTTTCAATTTCGGCAATAAGGTCGCCCTCACTTACACTGTCCCCCGCGCTGACATAAACATTCTTTATATTTCCGCCGTATTCGGTGAACCGCACATTGTTCTCGGTGCCGGAGGCTATGGTTCCGGCGGTTTTTATGTCCTTAACAATGTCCTTCTTGGTGGCTGTGGTGGTGGTATAAGATACCTCACTGGCCTTTACAACCGGAGCGTCGTAAACCTCTTCCTCCTCAGGAAGGAAATAGCAGCCCGAAAGCGAGTACAAAGCCGTCACCGCCGCGGCAATAAGCATAATAGCTCTTGATATTTTCATATATTGAACCTTTCCTTTCTTGGATATGCACAACATACGCCTGACAATGTCGCGTACATCTGCATTATATTATCTTTAATAATACCAAAAATAAAGCCTTATTACAAGAGAAAACACCGCAAAATGCACAATTTGCGGTGTAATATTTTTTTAGATATTTTATTTCCGAATTGTTAATTAATTCGCTAATTAATTTTTACCAGCTCATCCCTTGCCAAAACCTCGGAGCAATTGTAAAACATTATCCACTCCGCATCCGACATATATTCTTCGCTGAGTGACAACTCCTGATTCAGGGCATAGCTGCCCGACCATACCGAGGCGTAAAGCCAATACGCATCGTCCTTAGCGGCGTTTGCAGGGCTTACAAGAACATTACATTCGCTTATGGCAACAGGCTTGTCCGTGCTCAAGGCGGATATTCTCAAAAGCGCATTTATATGGCTTTGATTGTCCCATGCGCCGTGGCTGTAATCGTAGATGTCAAGCGAGATAATGTCACAGTATTCATCACCGACGTACCAGTCCGGATCCTGTGCGTTCCACACCCATATAATGTTATCAAGCATATGGTAAGAGGTGAGGCGGGTGTAGATAAGCTTATACAACCATAGATAGCTTTCCTTATCGGCACTCCACCAGAATTCACCGTTTCCTGCCTCCGGCAGAGGGCGGAAGATAACCGGTATGTTTTCATCGGAAAGCCTTTTAAGCTGCTCGGCTATAAGGTCTATGCCCTTTACTATTTCAAGGCATTCTCCTGATATTCCTCCGCTTTCATACAGTTCGGCCAGCTTGTCGCCGGAAAGCTTTGAAATTTCATGTGAAGTTACGGCATTTTCAAGCTTAAACCCGGATTTGTCCAGATAGCAGGATCCGTTCTGCATCCAGTTCCACACATATCCAACAAGCCCGCCAAGCTTATCGTATTCAATTGCAAGCTCGATATCGCCGGTATCAACTCCTGCGGAATAGCCCATAAGCTCGCCAAACCGTATGGCAGGGTATCTTCCGGTTACGCGTGCAACAGCGTCAATTTCGTTGTTAGTCCCCTGTGAACACTGCTGGCCGCTCAGAATAGCCTCGCCGTACATCTCGCAAAGGTATTTGTAGGTTTTTATGGTTCTCTCGGACGACAGCTTATTAGACAGCAGCCCGGAAGCCGAATAATCATGCGCGTAAACCGAGGCCGAATTTTCAAGAAGGATAAAATCAACGTCGCACTCCCCACTCAGTTCCTGAATGCTCAATGCAGCCTCATCCGGCGTAAGGTAGATATTCTCGTATTTCACGGACTCAAAGCTGCCGCTTCCTGAAATATAAAGCTTGCCGCGCGCCATGCCGTCAACATACAAAACGCCTTCCACCGGCTCGTCCGAGGCCGCGCAGACAGTTATATTATAGTGCTGCGGGGCATCTATTTTAAGCTGAACGGTAAGGCCGCTATCCGGCAGAGATATCCCGCTTACATATCCCGAGCCGGAATACCCCTCTCTGAAGGAGGAAACCTTTGCGTAGCCTGAAAGGACTCCGTCCTCTGCCTCATAAATTGCGGAGCACTCCGTAGGTTCGTATACTGTTTCGCCTATCTCGGTTTCACCGTACACCGGCAGCGGTTCCGGCTCCGGCTCGGGTTCAAGCGGCGAATCCGTCAGGCTTTCGCTTGGCGAAGGTACATCCTGCTGCTCCTCGCTTCCGGAAGTTACCTCGTCAACCGGCGGGGTGACCCCGGGAATAAGCTCTGCAAAATCGCATCCGGCCAAAAGAATTACAGCAGCTAAGGCAATTGCCGACTTTTTCATGACATTTTATCCACAAGCGGTCTTATACGGGCGGCAACAAGCGAAGCGGCGGCGATTTTTAAAATGTCAAAGCCGATAAACGGATACACGCATGCGGCGAGCGCAGGCACAAGCGCGCTCTTGGAAAGCAGGCAATACCACGCAGTTCCGAAAGCATACAAAACCACGGTTCCCAGAACCATTCCTATGGGATACTTAACCCAATGATGCATTTTGTCGCAGAAAAGGCCGGTTATCAGCGCGCAAAGGATGTAACCAACAATGTATCCTCCGGTGACGCCCACGACGACATGGAATCCGCCGGCAAAGCCCGAGAATACCGGCAGACCTACTGCGCCAAGAAGTATGTATATCGCCGTCGCAAAGGTTCCCCTGTATGCCCCGAGAACCGCGCTTATAAAGTAGATTGCGAAGGTTGCAAGCGTTATAGGTATCGGACCTATAGGAATCTTCCACGGAGCAAGCACGCACACCATCGCCGCGCTGACGCCTATAAGAGCCATAGTTCTTACATCGTAGATTCTTTTCGCATTTGCGGCAGTGTTTTCTGATTTCATATAAATATCATCCTTTCTGTCCGGCAGGAAGAAAGCCTGCCATATATTTATTCCGGCAAGTACCTGCAAGATGTATGCCAACAGGTATTTCCCGACCTGCTTCTTATTTTACCCCGTTATTATAGCACAAGCCGCAGCTTTTTGCAATAGTCCTAAAGCTTCATCTCCATATAGATATGCGGTATGCCGTCTTCAAGATACTCTTGAGTTCCGGCTATTCTTTCAAAGCCAGCCTGACGGTAAAACGGCTCGGCATAGCTCTGCGCACCTACAAGTATGCGTTTTGCACGATACTTTTGCTTAGCAACCTCCGTGCCAGCCTTGAGGAGCTTTGTTCCCAAGCCGCATCTGCGGCGGGCAGATATCACCCTGCCGAAGGATACATCCTCGAATCTTCCCTTATCCAAAACCCGCATATAGGCGGCAATGCCGTTTTCATCCCGGAAAAATACGTGGTAGCAGTCCTTGTCATAATCGTCTAACTCCTGATAGGGGCAGTTCTGCTCAACGACGAAAACAGATACCCGCAGTTTTAAAATGTCGTATAGCTCATCAAGCGTAAGCTCAGTGAAATGCTTTATTATTGTTTCCATGATTGCTCCTTTCGGTTTTTCTTTATTATAGTAAAAGTGAATCATAAAACAGGCGCAAAACCGCTAGGCGATAGGATTTTGCATCTGCCTTTTGACCATTCATGGTCTGTACATTTCCGGACAAATATAAGTATAAGCATTAGCAGGCAATTAGTATTATATAGCTAAAACGGTAAAAAAACAAGAGCGCGCCCCAAAAACAGGAGCGCGCCTTGAAAAACGCAGGATATTATCCGACAAGGCCCGATCTTTCCAAGCCCTCGGTGAAGTGCTTCTGCAAGAAGCAATACATAACCAGAATAGGCGCGATGGTGAGCAGGCATCCGGATTCAAGCCAAACAATCTTCTTTCTTGTACCAACCTGAGCGTTGTTGAACAGCTGAGCGTCGAGCGTTGCGGATAGCTTTTGCAGCGCAAGGGCAACTGTATGGTTGTTGGTGAAGAATGTAGAGCTTATATAATAGTCGTTCCAGTACCAAACGATTGCGAACAGGAAAACAGTCAGGAACGATGAAGCTGCATTTGGCACCATAATTTTGATAAACGTCTTGAACGGACCGCAGCCGTCGAGATACGCGGCATCCTCAAGTTCCTTTGGAAGGCCCTTAAAGAACTGCCTGAATATCAGTATATAAAGACCCGATTTAATACCGTTGGCAAATACCGCAGGTGCATACATAACTATTGAGTGATTGATAAGCGAAACGTAAGAGTTAGTGCCTTCTGTTTTTATTGCTATACCAAAGAATGTCTTCACTCCCGCTGCGGCAAGAAGCTTGATAATTCCTCCACACTTGAAGAACGCCCACTGAAGGTAAAGCGGGATAACAGTGATCTGCGGAGGAACTATAATCTGCATGATAACTATTGCAAACAGTATTCCCTTGCCCTTAAAGTCGAATCTTGCGAAGCCATAGCCTGTTACGGCACAGACAACAACCGAAAGAAGCGAGCAGACCAGGTTCAAAAGCACGGTGTTCAAAAGCGTCGGTCCGAAGTCCATTATGTCCCAAACATCCTTGATGTTGCTCAGCGTGAAGGACTTGGGCAGCCAGATAACCGAGGGGTCGGTCATCTGTGCGGAGGGACGGAATGCCGTTGAAAGCATGTAAATCAAGGGATAAAGTATTACAAAGCATAGACCGAACAGAATAAGGAATCTGAATATCGGCCAAACCTTTGCAAAGATTCTCTTTCTGCGCAGGTATCTCAGATGCTCCGGAGTCATCTGGCGGGGATCAAGTGTGCCTGCCTTTTTGGCGGCTCTGTATGCCTTTTCTTTTTCTTTCAGGCGCTTAGCGCGTTCCTTGTTAAACTCTTTTTCAAGCTTAGCCTGGCTCTTTTCCTTCGGCTTTTTAACCTTGGGCTCTTTTGGAGCTTTAGGCTGCTTAGGAGCCTTTTCAAGTTTTTCTTTAGCCACTTAAATCCCTCCTTTATACTTCGTAGTAAACGAACTTGTTTACTATCGGCAGAACAATGCAAAGGGCAAGAATTACAATCAAGAAGTAAGACCATGCCATCGCCGCCGATAGGCCGTGATTCCAGTTTGAAGCCTCCTGTAAAACCAGCTCCATAACGCCGTTCTGAGGATCGATAAAGGAATCGACGATAGTGTAAATTAGATTTGCAACGATCATTGGGCTGATATATGGAAGAGTTATCTTCCAGAAGTACTCCCAAGCGGTAGCACCCTCAATCTGGGCGGCTTCCTTTGCGGAGAACGGAATGTTCTGCAGCGCCGCCAAGAATATAATTATCTGAATACCGGAGTTCCATACCAAATTGAATATGTCGCTGGTTATAAGCGATATAACCTCGGTTACTGTGTCTGAGATGTTATATACACCCAAGAACCTTAACAGCGCGCCCGCCATATCGGTTTCAAACATGGTGGAGAACTGATCGGCACCGCCGGCATATCCCGAAGTGTCCATATCGCCGTTGATGATACTCATAACCGGGCCGGTTGCAATGATAACCGGCAGGAAGAATACCGCACGGGCGAATGTTCTTCCTCTGAACTTCTGATTGAGGATAACCGCAATGAATATCGAGAAGATTATGATAATAGGCGTCTTCCAAAGGGTGTTCTTAAGCACCTCTAACAGAGCGTTAACATAATCGGTGTCTTTTGTGAAGGCGTCGATATAGTTTTGCAGGCCTAACCATGTCGTCTTCATTTCGCCGAGGGTTACCTCGGTTTTGTTGAATGAATACCAGAAGGATACAATAAGCGGCTTGAGGAAGAAATATATCGTTCCTATTATCCATATTGCCAGGAAACCGTATCCATAAAGCATTTTGCGTCTTTCATAAGGAATCTTCATGCCCTTGACCTTTGGCTGCTTAGGAGCCTTGGGGGCCTTTTCCTTAACTGCCTTTACTGCTTCAGCCATTATTTCAAGCCTCCTTCGTCAACATAGTCGGAATAGTTATAGGTCTTGCCGCTCGCTGTAATCACTCCTGTTTCCAAATCGACAGTCGTCTTAACTCCGTTGTCGTAAGTCGTGGTGATAACCGAACCGTCGATTCTGTAATCGGTTATTACAGCGTCCGAAACCTGAGAAAGGATTTCACTTGCAAGCTTGTATTCGCCTACGCACTGATCTACCCAGCCCTCATATGTAGCGTAATAAAGGTCCACATAATCGGTATTAACAAGCTTTGTAGCCTCGTTGTAGATGAAATCATAGTGAATGTTCGAGCCGGCAGCAATAGCCTTAAGGAAGAGCTTCTTTGAATCGGGGGAGCCGTTAATGGCTTCGGTGGAGTAGTCAGTGTAGCCGTGAAGAACCATTTGTATAAACGGTATGTCGTGGTCAACTATCTTGAACTGGCTGGACTGCAGCGGAAGGTTCTTTATAGTGTCAACATAGGGAAGCAGATAAGCGTTCGGAGCGTCTGCTATAACCTTGTTGTTCTCGGTGCTTTCCTTAACCGACTTGTAGTAATCGATTATGTACTGAGCAGTAGTTCCGCGGTTGGTATGATTCCTGTTGGAGAAGTCAGACCACAGAGTTGATGACATATCGCCAAGGCCGACGCCGGAAATGCTGAGCTTGGAGATGTTCTTTGAAACCTTCTTCGAAAGCTTTGAAATCGACTTAGGAGCTAACAGCGCAGGTGCAACGCCGCTTTCGGGTGTGCCGTAAGCTATGTTGTAATTATACTGCCTTGAATAGGACTTTGAAACTCTGTAAGCTGTATCGAACAGGGTTATAAAGCCGTTGCCTGAGGACTCAAAGGTGAATCCGTCAACCGTGGCATAGAAGTCTATGCCGTTTTCTTCGAAGTAGCTGATCATCTCCTTAAAGTCGCTCTTGCCGCCAAGGCAGCTTGCAACCGAATCTGCTGTGTCAATCTTGGACGACATGGAGTCATTCGTCCAGTCATTGTAGTTGATTACCATATCATCAACGCCGTTTTCCTTAAGAAGAGCTGTGATTTCCACAGCCTGCTCAAAGGTTGTGTAGGCGGTTTTGATATCTATCGGTATACCGAGAATCGACTTTGACTTAAGGGTTCCGCCGAAGTAATCAATAAACAGCGGAGCATAATCTGCCTGAGTCTTCTTTGTAAGACCTTTCTCCTCAATCAGATAATTGCGGTAAACATCTGCAACAGCTGAATAAGGAACAACTTCCTCATCAGAGGTTACGGGGTAGTATCTGACCGAAATCTCGTCGACGGGAATCTCGCCGTCGCCCTTTTCAAATACTATAATGGATGACGAATCGCCGGCCATCTGGTATTCGTCGGTCGATCTTAAAACGAAGGAGAAGTAGCAATAGTTATAACCGCACTGATCTTCCTTGTTGTTCGCAACAGCGGCGTTTACGGTGGCAAAGGTATCTCCCTTGTCAGCTATCATAACCAAGCCGTTGTTTCCTCTTACCATGGCCATAACCGGCAAATATGCCTGCTCAACAGCGTCGCTTTCAAGCTCTCTTACCTTGGTGATATCTCTGCCATAGAGGTATTCGGAGTAGTTCTTGTAGTTTGACTTGCCGTTGTTGAGCTCAATAACAGCACCCGAGCCGTCCGGTATTAACATATAACCTGTTTCGTCCTGAGAGGCAGCACTCATATAAGGAAGGATGGCGATATCGGTTAGAACTATAACGTCGGTAGTTGACTCCTCAGCGTCTACACCATCCTTGTAGCCCGCCTTTTCCACAATTTCAGCAGCCTTGATGTAAACCCTTAAGTGATCCTCCTCAAGAACGAAGTGAACGGGGACCGTGGCCTTAGCGTCTTTCATGTTGTAGATAATCTTAACGCCGTTATCCTCAATCTCAAACTCGGTATCTTCCTTCTGAGTTGACTGCCTGTAGGAATACAGGTAGGAGGATGTTATAAGGTCGGTAGCGTTGCCGTATTTAACAGCAATATTCGACATTCTGTTTTGCCTTAAGGATGGCTTGTTTGTTGCATCGTCGAGCAAAGCGTTAACGCAGTTGGACCAGTGAATGAAGCCTGTTTCCTTAACCAGAAGGCCGATTCTTTCATACTCTCTGTCAAGATAGAGTGCATAATTGTCATTTTCGCAGACAAATTCGGACCTTGCAAGCTCTTCCTCGTCGGAAACGAACTTGGTGGATTCCTCATCATCCTCTTCGTCCGAATCCTCAGATGACTCCTCTGAAGATTCTTCTGCGGGAGCTTCATCCTCCGCCGACTCATCAGCCGATTCGCCCTCATCAGGAGTATCGGCGGGTTCTTCGGTGCTTTCCTCGGCATCGTCTGCCTGGGTGTCATCAGCGGGTGCTGTATCAGCAGTCTGTGCCGGTTCTTCGGTGTTTTCTTCACCGAATATAGGTACTATTGTGATTGAAAGAAGCATTGCTGCGGCGAGCAGACAAGCGATCAATCTGAGAAATTTATTCTTCATATCAATACTCACTTTCTGCTCTTGTTAGCTTCTGACTCTATACATTATCTCAGTATAGATTGTCAGGAAGAAGAGCCATACCTGCTGGAACAGTGACATTATCAGAACAAGCAGACAAAGGATTAAAAGCATTCCGATAACCGTCAGAATCATGCAGACTATTGTTTTTGTGAATGTGTACTGGTGGCAGGCCTTCATTCCCATAACCATCAGAACTACCGACCACCACAGGCCGACCTGCAATATCGCGTTCGGCCAAATGCTTTCGTCTAAGGTTACAAAGTATGTCATCACAGTTGAGACTATGCTGCCTACTATGTAGGGAACCAGAGCGTATGCCGAGTAGATTGCAATTCTTCTCATATTTCCTTCGCCGTCAAGCAACGTGCAGAAGGACCAGTTTGCAACTACCCATGTTAAGTAGTAGACAACCGACTGAACCAGAATCGGCACTACGTTGAAGATATCGGAATAGGCGCGCATATTATATGCAAAGCCTCCGAATCTTGCCTTGAAAACCTGAGCTACGAAAAGGAAGAATACGATTACTGCCGTTATGGCAAGCGAACCCTGCTTTTTCCATCTCATATCCTCGTAGCCTTCAAAGGGGTGGAAGATAACGTGTTTCAGCCACTGTATCGGCGTCATATCATAAATCATTTATTCTTTCCTCCCTTCGCAATTATTTTTTCAATTCCGGGCTTAATCTTAGACCATATCCATTTGAAGAATGTTCTCCAAAGCTTCTTGGGGAGCTTGCCCTTTTTCTTGAAGTGGTTGATAACTATCCAAATGATTACAACGACAACTATAATAATTACTATAGCGGTGAAGTTGTTTCTTAACATCTCCTGACGTTTTGATTCAAACGCCCTGTCGTAATCTTCGTCATCAAAAGCAAGCTTGAAGTACTTCATTGCATTGTCGTAATCATCCCGATTCAGGTATGCTTTTCCGAGGGCGGTGTAGGCAAGAGTGTAGTTGCCGTCGCGCTTTACTACTTCGAGCCAGTAGTCCATAGCCTCCTCATAAAGACCTCTGTTGAACAGCTCAACAGCCTCGTGAACGTAGGCTCCGAACAGCGTCTCCTCAAAAATGGTTATATCCTGATTTCTTCCGTCGAGCACGTAAACAAGGTTGCCCAAGCACTCAATGGCATTGGGGTTATCAAAGCCGGAGTTCTGCTGCTCCTGGTCGCATCCGAAGATGAACAGAAGATTGCACTCTCTGTCGTACTGGAATACACGTCCGGAGGTATAGTCAAGTATGTTGATAAGACCATTGTCGCCTATCGAAATATCGGTAAGACGCGTCTGATACGTTGTGCCGGAGTATGTAACCGTTTCCTGATCGCCGAAGCTTATGTCTGAGGCATTGGTTGTAAGCTCAAGGATGTTCTTTCCGGCGGGGTTAAGCTTTTTAACAGCGTCGGTCGAAACGTTTGCAACCTCGGTTACGGTGTAGATGAATCCTTCATTGTCTATGTCGAAGTTTGCGTATTCAACAGGCGTTACATTGCCGATGGTGGCCTGCTGAGATTCAGAGGCAAACTTACGCCAGATCTTGTTCTTGATAACCTCTGCGGTTACTTCGACTCGGTTTGCGCCAAAGTAGCCTATAAAGCTTCCGGAAGGAGAATACATTATGGCACCCTTGTTTACAGCAGGGCAGATAACGTAAACGTTCTTAGCAGCATCTATCAAAACCTTTGTGCAGTAGAAGGACTGGGAAGTGTAAAGCTCAGTGTCCGGCCTGGTGTATTCGGTGATTATCTGGCAGTCAAGACCGCACTTGATAATTCTTTCATTATCTCTGTCGGCGATGTACATTATATCGTCTTCGTCAACATAGATGCCGTAAGGTGCTTTAAGCTCGGTAATTGTTCTTACCAGCGTCTTACTGTTGTCCACAACAACGATGTTGCCGTTTTCGTCAAGCACCGGCTCTTCAGCTTCTTCTTCAGCTTCTCCAGGTTCTTCCTCTTCGATGCCGCTGTCCTTAACGATTGTGGGGTTGCCGTTCTCATCCAATTCGGGGCTGCCGCTTGCATCCAAGAGAAGTGCGTCGTCGATGCCCATTGTCGGATTGCCGCTTCCGTCAACCGTCAGGCTGCTGTTTAGCGCGATTAAAAGTTCGACATTCCTGACGATAACAGGGTTGTCGTTCTTATCCGTTGCCGGGCTGCCGTTTGACTGCATAAGCAGCTTAAAGTCATCCGGTATTATCGGGTTGCCGCTTTTATCGACTTCCAGATCGCCGTTCGCCTTCATAAACAGGTCGATGTCCTTAACCTTTACCTGAGCACCGCTTGTGTCCAGAAGCGGAGTTGTTATGCTTGAGCCTGTGAATGTCTTGTAGCAGGCCAAAAGGTTGAAGTTAACGTCTGTTCTGATAATTCTGTTGTTGCCCGTATCAACGATAAAGAACTCGTTATTATCCGAAAGGAAGAAATCCTTGGAGTCGCTCAGATTTGCGGGTTCGCTTTCGCTGATAAACAGCGGGCTTGTTGGGTCGGAAAGCTGGCCAAGACCCATGTCTGCGCCGGTTATCGTGTCTTTAACAAGATAACCGTTCTGCGAGGGTACGGCTTCTGCCCAAGCGTTGTAGCTATACGATGTGTAGGGATCCTCGGCAAATGCCTGTGCCGCCATAAGCGAGCATGTCATTATCAGCGCGAGGAGAACACAAATCGTTCTTTTAATGTTTTTACTCGTCACCGCTTATCACCTTTTTCCTTTTCTATATTATTAAATAGTATAATGGCTTTTGTTTAATCCTTCATACCGGAGTTAGCCATGGTTTCCATAACGTTACTCTGAGCAATGAGGAAGATGACGAGCGGAGGAATCATAAGCACAACGGCCGAGGCGTAGATAATACCCTGACGGGCAATACCCGAGGCCGCTATCTGGGACATGATGGTCGGAAGGGTTTTAAGGTCTTCCTTATATACCAGTGCGCCGCCCTGAACGTTCCATGCGCTCTGGAACACGTAAATAATAAGTGTTGCAATTGCAGGCTTCTGGTTGGGTATTACTACCTGCCAGCAGGTGCGGAACACTCCCGCACCGTCAACCTTGGCGGCGTCTATAATAGAGTCGTTAATGGTTGACATACTCTGACGCATCAGGTATAGTCCCATAGACGTTGCAACGTTCGGAAGTATCAGCGCCCAGTAAGTGTTTATCATTCCCATCTTCGCCATAACAACGAACTGCATGATCCATGTAGCCGTTGATGTGAACAAAAGGGAGGTTACGATGAGCTGATTCAGGAATCCGTATCCGGGAAAACGGCACTTTGAAAGGCAGTAAGCACAGCAGCAAACAACGATAACGTGGAATACCGAAATTACAACTGTGATGAATACGGAGTTGAAAATGTACCTTGAGAACGGAACCCAAAGGTTTCCTGCAACCTTGAACAGGTTGGAGAAGTTCTCGGTTGTCGGCGATACAACGTAAAGCTTAGGCGGGAACACGAAAAGCTCGCTTATTGGCTTAAACGACTGTACTATCGAGTAGTAGAGAGGGAAGATCATGAAGATCCCCAAAAGTGCAAGCAGAATGAATATTGCGATATCGCCGGCAAGCGAGCTGTTTATGTGCTTGCCCTTGGACTTCTTGACATGGACAGTGTCTATATTGACTTTCTTCCTTCTCAGCTTGCGGAGCTTCTTTTCCTGGATTTTCTGCTCCTGCTCCGCAGTGATCCTTTTATCTGACGCCATTATTTCTCCCCTCCTTCATTAATCGGTGAATCTCGACAGCGCCTTGCGTATTACATGGTTGGTAATAAGCATCGCCGCGAAGAGAACCATACATATCGCCGAAGCATAGCCCATTTCATATCGAATGGAGCCATAGTCCTGAGCGTGGTTCATAATGGTATGAACCGCATACGATGTTGAAGGCAATCCGCAGAGTGACGCGCCGACGCTGCCGACTGTGAACGCACCGGAAATCGCAAGTACGGCTGCAAACAGAAGCGAAGGACCCATAGCGGGGATTGTGATGGTGAACAGCTCCTGGAATCTGTTCTGTATGCCCTCGATAGCGCCCGCTTCGTAGAGGGCAGTATCGATATTCTGGAATCCGGCGCGTAGTGCCAGGAAGCCTGCACCCATCGACGACCAGAGCTGAACTATGATAACAACGGTCATCATATACGTGGTGTCGGTAAGCCACTGCTTTGCAGAGTTAATAATTCCAAGGTCCATCAAAACCGAGTTCAGATAACCGTATGAGTCGCCCGAGAACACCAGCTGCCAGATAACAAAGGCTGACGGTGTCATTGAAGGAGCGTAGAATACGAAGGTGAAGAATACCTTTAAGAACGGGTTCATCTCATTGATGAGCCATGCTAAGATAAAGCTCAGAACATAAGAGAAGGGGCCTGTGAATATTGCAAAGATGAGTGTGTTCCTTACTGCGATAAGGAAGATATCGTCATTAACAAAGAGCGAATAGAAGTTCTGAAGTCCTATATACCTTGGGAACTGAACAAGGTTGAAGCTTGTTAAGCCGAGTGGGAAGGACATTACAACGGGGACTATCGTGAAGATAGTGAACAGAACGAAGAACGGAAGCATCATTATGTAGCACGCTTTGTTCTGCTTCATAAGATGCCATGTGTAGGCTACCTTATTGTGCGGGTCTATACGCTTTACCGGAGCGTTTTTATCTTTTTTTGCCATAAGTCTTCCTCCCTCCTTAATTATTCTCGAGGGTCTCGACATCTATGCCAAGCTCCTCGTACTTTCTCAAGATTTCATCGTTAATATCTCTGTTGTACCAAAGCAAGGTGTCTCTCGGGTTCTTGTTTTGGTTAACGGTCTCTCTGAAAGCGTTGGTTATATTACGTGTTACAATGTAGGTTGCGGGAATGATATCGATTTCGACGGTGTAGTTCATCTGCTCAAGGATAAGGTTAAGCTCTGACTGCGACCATGCAAGCTGTGCCAAAGCGTTGCGGTTTGCAGTGTCGAATCTTCCCAGAGGGCCTAGCAAGGCTTCAATAGATCTGCCATACTCCGCCTGGATATCGTCCGAGGTGAACCACTTGATAAGCTCCCAAGCGTCCTCTCTCTGCTTTTCGTTGAGCTTGGAGAAGATTACTGCGCCGACGGAGGTGGATGTTACGGAGTGATTTATGCTGCCATCTTCATTTCTGTAGCCGGGAACCAGAGCAAAGTCCCAAAGGCCCCTGATTTCGGGTGCGGCAGTATAAAGCTGATTATAGAAGGTGTAACCGGTTATGATTATCGGATACTCACCGGTGCGGAAACGTGAGAACTGGTCGAACGTCTGCTCGAAGCTGTAGGTGGTGTAGAACTTGGTCCAAACCTCGAAAGCGTCAACCGCCATCGGATCGTCGAAAATAGTTGCGGTCTTAGTGTCGTTATAGTAGTTAAGTCCGCGCTGGACGATGAACGAACCGAAAACGTCAAAGTTCAAACCAACGCCCATGTAACTGCGCTGAAGGGTGGGAAGCATGCCAATAAGGGAATCCCAATCTTCCGGCGCCTCGGTGTAGCCGAAGGACTGCAAAACGTCTGTACGCATAAACATCATCGGGAATGTCTGTGAGATAGGAAGGCCGTAAACTCCGCCCTGATATGTATAAAGCGTCATAATGTTCGGGGCAAAGCGATCGGTTATTTCGTTGTAGTCTTCATACTGCGAAATGTCAACCAAGCAGTCACGTGCGGCAAGCTGAATCGGGAAATCGCCGCCGATGAACAAAGCAACGTCAGGACCTTTGCCTGCAAGAGTGGCTTCAAGTATACCGCCCTGAACAAGGTTAACGGATACCGGAATGCCGGTTTCTTCAACAAAGTAAGAGTCAACCAATTCCTTAACTATCTGGGCCTGGTCACGTCCCAAGGATACCCAGACATTCAGGGCTTCCTCGTCCTCATCGGAAAGGACGTTGTAATCTTCAAAGAATGAGCCTATGAATGACTGGAATGCAAACTTCATTTTTTTGAAGAAGCTTTCCTTGACGCTTGAAAACTCGTACTCGGCAGACTGTATTTCGATAATATCGACCTCTAAATACTGGCTGCGATAGTCGGTCATCCACTGCGAAAGCGAGGTTATATCATCCTTGAGCTGAGTCAGCATCGACGGAATATCGTCAGGGTCTTTTATGCACCTGTCGAGCAGCTTTGCCATGGTTTCGAGCGATACAGCCTCGGTACCCTCGGTGCCGGCCAGAATTTCTATCTCTGACTTAATATCTCTAAGCTGCTTGGCGTAAACCTCAAAGTCGGGAAGGATGGTGGGAATCTGCTTGTGGATTCTATAGGTGTTGTATTCGTCGGGCGTGGGCGAGGTTATCTGAAGAATCTGACGATAGTAGCTATTGAGATAGTAAACTATATCGTCGAGCTGTCTCATTATGTCGCCTATTTCGCCGGGAACAGCTTCAAGGCTAAGCTCATGATCGCCGGCCTCAAGCCAGAAGTAGATTGTGTTTCCGTCAGCGTCTTCAGGAGTAACACAATTCCACGTTTCGGAATAGTAGAACTTAACTGCCTCAACCTCGGCGCAGGGAACAACGCCGTCAATATAAAGCCTTCTGTTTGAGTAAAGACCGCGCATCTGATTCTGCTTGCCGCGGATGCCTATCTTAACCCATCCGGCCTCATCAAGGTGGAACTTCCAGGTTATTGTCTGACCCGAATCCTTCCAGTTTGCCGAACCGATGGTGTTGTAGCACATCTTGGTAGGGCTTGCGGGAGAGGTTATATAGGTCGAACGGTCGTATGTAGCGTAAAGCGTAATGTCAGACTTGTAATCGGCAGCTTCACCCTCTAAAAGGATGTTTATACCGGTGGTCTGGCTTGCCTTGCTTACATCGGTAGTTACGTTTTCTACTTCGTCAAGAGCGGGAGTAGGTGTTTCGTTGTAGAGCCTGATCTGATTTATAGCAAATCTTGCCTTTTCCGAGGAAATAGTAAGAGTATGCTGGCCTGCGGAGAAGTAGAATCTCAGCGGGTCGTTAAACAGGCCATCAGTGTCCTTAACGGCAGTTGTCTGCCAAACCAGCTCCTCACGGAGGGTAGGTCTTATCTGGTTGCCGTGAGTGTCGGTCTTGAAGGTGTGAGTGCCGTTTTCATCAACCGTGTAGGACTTTTCATCGTCTACCCACATTTTGCTCAAAAGGATTCTTGATGCGGTTGAATAAGGAACGGTTCCGTCAATAGCGAAGCTAAGCTCGATATCGTTTGCGGAGCTTGCAAGAGCGTAGTAGGTAAGCTCGATGTTGTAAATACCGGCTTCTTCTACGTTAAACACATATTCAACCGAGCCGCTTGCCTCGGGCCAGACCATAGCCTGCTTGCCATCGATTGTATCGGTGTAGATGCCCGAATTATCGCTGGGGTTCTGATAGTCTGTTCCGCTGATAATAACCTCGGTATCCGGCCGCGGATCGTCGATGTGATTATCATAGAATGTGCTGTAGGTGTTTGCACGGTTCATCTCGTCGAGAATCTGTGCTGAGGTTTCTTTGATTTCGGTGCTCTTAGAAGACTCGCTCTCGCCTGAATCGTCAAGTTCTTCGGCAAACACCGGAGCCAAAGTAGGCACTATCATCACTAACGCTATAACGAGCGACATCAAGCGCCTGAACAGTTTGTTTTTCACTGTGTTTTCCACCTTTCTTCAATAATCTTTGCTGTGTATTTTTCCCTTAAGGTTGATAAAATATTTATTCGGCCTTCTTGATGTATATCCTTTCGGACTCCTTATCAAGATCCGCCTTCACCCTCGAGCCGCCCTTTATTTCAAGCGCTTCGAGATACTCCTTGGGAAGCTGAAGCCTTCCGGTTCTGTCTAAAACTATAAGCTCCTCCGAAACGAAATCCTCGCCGTTAGCGGTCTCGTCCGGAACAGAATCGTCTTTGGCGTCGTCTCCCCAGCCCTTAGACTCTCTCATAATCTCTGCGTGAGTCTTCTTTATTATTTCGCTCGACGTCCTGCCGTCGCGGATGGCGATTACGCGGTCAATCTGCTTGGCAAGCCTTAAATCGTGGGTTACTATTACTATTGTTATGCCCCTTTCCTTGTTGAGCTTTTTAAACACTCCGAGTATCTGATCGGACGTTTTTGTGTCAACCGAGCCGGTCGGCTCGTCTGCCAGCAGGATGCTGGGGTTGTTGGCAAGAGATATTGCTATTGCAACCCTTTGCTGCTCGCCGCCGGACATCTGATCCAGCCGGGAATTTATTCTGTGGGAAAGTCCCACAGACTCTAACAGCTCCAGCGCTCTTTCACGGCGCTTCTTCTGGCCCTGCAAAAGCATCGGGAGCTCCACGTTCTGAACCGCCGTCAGATATGGCACAAGGTTTCTTGCGTTGTTCTGCCACACGAAGCCGACTATGTTGCGCTTGTAAATCATATAGTCCTCTTCGGTGAATTTCAAAAGGTTCCGCCCGCCGACCTTAAGCGAGCCTGCGCTGGGCTTGTCAAGCCCTCCGAGCATATTCAGAAGAGTTGATTTGCCCGATCCGGAGGAGCCAACAATCGCCACAAGCTCGCCTTTTTTAACCTGGAGATCAAGCCCCTGGAGCGCTACAACCTCAATCTGGTCTGTTTTGTAGATCTTCACCAGGTTTTCGCACTCGATAGCGTATTCCGAATCGGGAACCAGAATTTCCTTCTGATGCTCCTCTAAAAGCTTCTTTTTCTTACTCAATAATCTCACCGTCCTCCAAAGTGTACACCCTGTCGGCTATTTCCAACAGGCTGGGGTCGTGAGTTGTCATGACTATTGTCATATGTTCCTCTAAAACAAGCTTTTTGAAAAGCTCAACGATGTGATGGCTGGTTGCGGAATCAAGCTCCGCAGTCGGCTCGTCGGCAAATATTATTCTCGGCTCGTGAGCCAGCGCCCTTGCTATTGCAACTCTTTGCTGCTCGCCGCCCGAAAGCTCGCCGGGGCGGTGGTTCATTCTTCTTGCAAGGCCAACCTCTTCCAGGCACTTTTTAACTCTTTCGTCCCTTTTGTCAAAAGGAAATTTCGAAAGCCTTAAGCCGAAATCAACGTTTTCGTATGCCGTCATCGAGGACATCAGCGCAACCGACTGGAACACGAACGCCATTTTGTAGCGGCGCAGCTCATCCCTTTTAGCGTCTGACAGCTTGGTTATATCCACCCCGTCGAAGAAGACTTCCCCGTTCGTCGGCCTGTCCAGCGCGCCCAAAAGGTTTATAAGGGTTGTTTTGCCGGAACCGGATCTGCCTTTTAATATTGTTAGTACACCCTCGTTCACCGTTATGTTGATGTTCTGCAGGGCATGAATCACGCTGCCGTCGCCAATAACAAAATCGCGGGACAGGCCGTGAGTCGCCAGAATTGTCTCCATTGTTTCCTCCACTTTAACATTTACAAAGTACTAAGGTTCTGCAACACAACATATGCAGCTGCCGTTTTTTACGTATACAATATGTATATCACTATATGTGCATATTGCACAATGAATGCCTTTTATCCCCTATAAACACGTATAAGCAAACACTTTTTCAGACAATTTGCACAAAACGTGCTGTCATAAAAAAGATATTTGCTTTGTTCTGAAAATATGAAGCCCCGGTGCGGTTTTCCGGGTACATCCGCCTGCCCACGGCTCTGTTCAACCTTTAGCCTATTTATTATAACAAACTTGAAGCGATATGTCAATATGTATCACAAAAAAATATTATTAAATAACTTATTTTTTATTTAAGATATACAATTGTTGTTTGAAGCGAATGAAAGTTTGTGAAAAGCAGGTGAAGTGACCGAAAACATAAATGCAAAAAAATCCCCGCCTGTCTGCATCAGGCGGGGAAACAACTGCATATCAGTTAAAAAACCGATTATTCAGTTTATCCTTCTTAGTTTAAGGAGGAAATTATCTTCTCTTGGAAGCTACAACCGCAGCAGCAGCTACTACCATAGGAAGAACTGCGAGAACGATACCCGTAGTGGGGTTTGTATCCTCAGGCTCTTCAGAAGGCTCTTCAACGTATAAATCGTCGGGATCTTCAACTTCGTCAGTGCCGGGATCAGCCTCAACAGGCTCGTTAGCATCGATTTCATCGCCGTCGTCGGTAGCGGGCATGGTGAGTTCGATGTAAGCATCGTCGGTGAAGTGGTCATAGTTTCTGTTGTAATAGCTTCCGTAATAATCCCAGAAGCTGGAGACAGGAGTCTCGGTTTCTGCGTAGATTCTGAAGGTGCTGGTAATGCCGGCGCTCAGACCGTAGGTTGCATTGTAGAGCTGTTCGGGAGAAATCTCGAAGGAGAGCTCGGTAACCTTTTCGTTGTTAACGTTCTGGAAAGCTACACGGGTTGCAACTCTGTTGTAAGCAGAGCCGTTCTGCCACCACAACTGTCCTACAGTAGAGGAGGACATCGGTGTATCGGCAAGGTAGAGGGAGTAAACAGCAAGACCGTTGGTGAAGCCCAAAGCGTTATTGTCATTCCAGCTGGCATTGTAAAGCTTAACAACTATTCTTGCAGACTCGGCGTTGATGATATAAGCTCTGTTCTGAAGAGTCATATCCCAAACGAGGTCAACATTCTTGTAATCTTTTCTGGTTTCACCGTTAGCATCGGTCCAATAGTCTGCTTCGTCAAGAGTCTTAACGGTAGCGGTGTCATCCCAACCGTCTTCGCCGGCAACAGCAGTCAGACCTTCGATATCGGATATGAAATCATAGTAACCGTAAGTGGAAGAAGTGCCCTTATCGGTCTTGCTGATGCTCATGTTCTGAGAGAACAGGTTAGAACCGGTAATGCATACGTCATCGTTTGAACCGTAGTCCTTAACTCCGTCATCGCCGGCAGTCCATACCTGAACATACATGTCGGTGCCGCTGCAAGCGCTGGCAGACCAGGTGCTGTCATATCCGGGATAGCTGGTAAGGGTTACGGTAGCGGTAAGGGTGATGGTGTTGAGTTCGTTGAAGGCACCCTGACGGATAGTAGCCCAGTTCGAATCGTTAACATAAGCACGGTCAAAAGTACCGATGTTAACATAGATAGTAGCATAATCATCAGTATAGCCGGCTCCGGCATAGAATCTTGAATCCCAGTACTGACCGGAAATCAAAACACTGTTGCCGAGGTTGGTTGAAATCGACCAAACTACGTTAGCGTTGCTGGCGTTGAACTTAGTGGGAAGACTAAGCTCGAGGTAGCTATCCTGGGTAAGGTAGCCGTAAAGACCATAGATGGGGAATTCGAACGTGTATTCATAAGTTCTTGAATTGGTGGTGCTTACTGCATCAGAGGGACGAAGCGGAATCTTAACAACTTCGCCTTCGGCAGCGAACACATTGACTGCCATTGCAGAAATGGCGAGTACGACTGCCAAAACGACAGCCATGAGTTTTTTCATGTTCATGAAAAATTTCCTCCTTTAAATTTTTTATCCCTATAACGGGTATAAGGATCTTCTTTTTCCTCGGAAACACCGAGATGACAGCATTATAACACCGACACGAGATTTTGTCAAGCAATATTTAACAATTTGTTCGGCATTGCTGCTGTCAACGCGGCCTTATCTTTCCGCTGTTTAATAAGTGTCAGACAAAGCCCGGATTGTTGCAAAAAGTTTTTAAAAATTTTCGGTTTGTTGAATTTCAACATACGTTTCAATTTTTTATTGTGTATTTTTGCGCACATCGTCTGAGCTAATGGCGATATTCGCCCGGCGATAATCGCCATGCGATTTTCGCATTTTGCCGACATCTATGTTATTTAAGTGCCGTATTTTTTCGATTTTGTTTCAAGCGATTCAAAAAAATTTTTTCAAGGCTTTTATCTGCAAAGAAGCGTTTTCTTCCGAATTACGGCTTGGTGCTCTTATACCTGTTCCGCGTTAAAAGCGTTGTTAACCCGCCGTAAAGTCCGTCGTACTGCGTCGGTTTTTTGCCTTCATTTCGGGCAAATATCGGTATTGGCGCATACAAAATCGAGATATATGCATATCTTAATTTAAAAGCTCCCGGCATTCGCCGGGAAAAGGCTGTGCAGGCCGGGGAAATTCCGCCGCCGGCCGTTTAGTTTGACGCCGCCTTTTTGCCTTTAGAGGCAATATCATTGCGGACCGCTTCAACAAAGCCGTCAACCGTCATTGCCGTTGTCGCCGTTGTATCGCGGAGTCTTACGGAAACCGTGCCTTCCTCCTGTTCCCTGTCGCCCACTACTACCATATAAGGAACCTTTGCCATCTGCGCTTCTCTTATCTTATAGCCGGTCTTTTCCGCGCGCTTGTCGGCAGTGCAGCGAATTCCGCTGGCTTTCAGCTTTGCAATAATATTATCGGTATAGTCGTTGTTCCTGTCGGTAATCGGCATAACCCGTACCTGCTCGGGGGCCAGCCATGTCGGGAACTTTCCGGCGTAGTGCTCTATAAGGATTCCGATAAATCTTTCGATTGAACCGAATACAACGCGGTGAATCATTATCGGGCGGTGCTTTGCGCCGTCTGCGCCGGTGTACTCCGCTTCAAAGCGCATGGGAAGCTGGAAGTCGAGCTGGATGGTTCCGCACTGCCATGTTCTTCCGATAGAATCTTCAAGGTGGAAGTCGATCTTCGGGCCGTAGAACGCGCCGTCCCCTTCGTTCACAACATAGGGAAGCTTAAGCTCATCCAAAGCGGCTCTTAAAGCGTTGGTAGCGCTTTCCCAATCCTTTTCGTCGCCTATGTGATCCTCCGGCATGGTGGATAGCTCGACGTGATACTTAAATCCGAACAGGCTGTAAACCTCGTCAATCAGCCTTGCAACGCCCTTTATTTCGGAAGTAATCTGTTCCTCTGTCATGAAGATATGGGCGTCATCCTGCGTGAAGCACCTTACGCGCATAAGGCCGTGAAGCTCGCCGCTCTTTTCGTGGCGGTGAACAAGACCCAGCTCGCCTATCCTCATCGGCAGATCCTTATACGAGCGCGGCTCAGACTTGTAAACCAGCATTCCGCCGGGGCAGTTCATCGGCTTAACGGCGTAATCGGTATCGTCAATGACGGTGGTGTACATATTCTGCTTGTAGTGATCCCAGTGGCCGGAAGTCTCCCACAGGTGGCGGTTTAGGATTATAGGCGTTGAAACCTCAACATAGCCTTCTCTTGTATGGATCTGCCTCCAATAGTCTATAAGCGTGTTCTTTAAAATCATACCGTTAGGAAGGAAGAACGGGAATCCGGGGCCTTCCTCGGAAAGCATGAACAGACCCATCTCCTTGCCGATTCTGCGGTGGTCGCGCTTTTTTGCTTCCTCAACGCGAGCAAGATATTCCTCCAAATCGGTTTTATTCGTGAATGCGGTGCCGTAGATTCTGGTGAGCATCTTGTTCTTTTCGGAGCCGCGCCAATAAGCGCCCGCAACGCTTGTAAGCTTGAAGGCCTTGACCGCAGAGGTATAGGTTACGTGAGGGCCGGCGCAAAGGTCAACATAATCTCCCTGTTTAAAGAAGCTCAGCTCCTCATCCTCGGGCAGGTCGTTGATAAGCTCTACCTTGTATGGCTCGCCCTTTTCCTCCATCAGCTTTATAGCCTCGGCCCTGGGAAGTGTGAAGCGCTCCATCTTAAGGTTTTCCTTAACGATTTTCTTCATCTCGGTCTCGAGTGCAGCTATATCCTCGGCAGAAAATCCGCCGTCGCGATCAAAATCGTAATAGAAGCCGTCTTTAATAAAAGGGCCTATGGCAAGCTTGGTTTCAGGGAACAGCCTCTTAACCGCTTGCGCCAGAACGTGCGACGCGGTGTGACGCAGCGCGCCTCTGCCTATTTCCTCATCAAAGGAATGCTCCTCGATGCTGCCATCGTGCATGATAATTTTCATAGTTATCTCTCCTTACATAAATAAAATAAAAAGCACCCATGATAATTACTTATCAAGGGTGCAAATTTTGGCTTTTGAAAAATTTACACGGTTCCACCTTGTGGTTTAACTCTCCGCTCGTCTGAAAGATAAGCGTTATGCCCGGTATCGCAGGCAGGACGGTGAGCTCATCGCTCACTGCTCAGGGGCGGTATTCTTTTTGCTCGGCCGCGCCGTTTCACCTGCCCGGCGCTCTCTGAAGGCTTTCAGCTCAAGACTTCCCCATCAATGCATTAATATTATTAAATATCTTATATCACAATGTTCAATTGATGTCAATAGTATTGCAAAATTTTCAGCATTTTATCCATTAGGGCTGGCATAAAAAAGAAAAAATTAAGCAATATCATAATAAATCAGCAAAATGCAAGCTAATATACTTGACAGAAAGACAAATATATTATAAAATAGTATTCGTATGTGGATGCTCATGCGTGCTTTAACGTATGGGCGGCTTTACGCTGTATTATGCAAAGATTTTGTATTCAGGGCATTTCCTTTTATTATATACAGTTTATCATATATCATTATGTTATAATCTATATCATAAAAATCTGCCTTTAATCTTTGTATTCTGCATATATATTATACTTTTTGAAATAACAAATTTTCAGGAAAGGAGATTTTTAATGGAGCCGTTAACAATTGTACTTGTGTGCGTAATTGCGGTTCTGCTTATCGCGGCGGCTGTCGGCTGCTATATTGCGTTTCAAGCAGGAATTAAGCACAGAAAAGAAATAGCGGAAGCCCAGATCGGCTCGGCAGAGCAGGAAGCTTCAAGAATTATCGACGAAGCCCACAAGAATGCCGAATCCCTTAAAAAGGAAAAACTGATTGAGGCAAAGGATGAAATCTACAAGGCAAGAATGGAATCCGAGCGCGAGCTGAAAGAACGCCGTTCGGAGGTTACAAGGCAGGAAAGACGCGTTCAGCAGAAGGAAGAATCGCTTGATAAAAAGCTTGATTCGCTGGACAAGAAGGAAGAAAGCGTTCAGGCAAAGCTTCGCCAGGCCGACGAAAAGCTTAAAGAGGCTGACAAAATCAAAGCCAGCCAGCTCGATATGTTAGAGCGCATTTCCCAGCTCACTGTCGACCAGGCAAGAGAGTACTTATTAAAGTCGCTGGAGGATGATCTGGTTCACGAAAAAGCTGTGAAGATTGCAAGCTACGAGCAGCAGGCCAAGGAGGAGTGTGAGGCAAAGGCAAGACAGCTTATCTCGCTTGCCATTGCAAGGTGCGCGGCGGATCAGGTTTCCGAGTCTGCGGTGTCGGTGGTTCCCCTGCCCAACGACGAAATGAAGGGCAGAATTATAGGCCGCGAGGGCAGAAACATAAGAGCGCTTGAGCAGCTGACCGGAGTAGATCTTATCATCGACGATACGCCCGAGGCTATTACCCTCTCCTGCTTCGACCCTGTTCGGCGCGAAGTTGCAAGAATCGCGCTTGAAAAACTCATTCAGGACGGCAGAATACATCCGACCAGAATTGAGGAAATGGTTGACAAGGCTCGGCGCGAGGTTGAGCAGGTTATCAAGTCGGAGGGAGAAAGAGCGGTGCTCGAGGCCAACATTCATGGCCTCAACCACGAACTTATCAAGCTTATAGGAAGACTTCACTACAGAACAAGCTACCGTCAGAATGTTCTTAACCACTCCATCGAGGTTGCACACTTAGCCGGAATGATGGCAAGCGAGCTGGGTGTTGACCCGGCAATCGCAAGGCGTGCGGGACTTTTGCACGATATAGGCAAGGCGCTCAGCCATGAGATTGAGGGCAGCCACGTTCAGATAGGCGTTGACGTCTGCAAGAAGTACAAGGAATCGCCGGATATCATCCACGCGATTGAGGCCCACCACGGCGACGTTGAGATTCACTCGGTCATCGCGGCTCTTGTTCAGGCGGCGGACGCTATCTCAGCGGCAAGGCCTGCGGCAAGAAACGAAAACTTTGAAAACTACATCAAGCGCCTTGAAAAGCTTGAAGAGATATGCTCCTCATATGAGGGCGTTGAAAAATCCTTCGCAATTCAGGCTGGCCGCGAGGTGCGCATAATGGTTTGCCCCGAAAAGGTTGACGATGAAAAGATGGTAATAGTTGCGCGAGATATCGCCAAGAAGATTGAGGATGAGATGGATTATCCCGGTCAGATAAAGGTAAACATCATCAGGGAGTCAAGAGCAGTTGAGTACGCTAAGTAAATAGTTTGAATGGTTTGGAGCCGTCCGTGTTGATGCGGACGGCTTTTTGTTTTGGGCTTGCAGAATTTGATTGGAGTTAGGATGGCTTGTGCGGGTTGCCGCCCGGACGCCGTATGCGTCCAGACCTCCGCTACCCGAATATGTGAATTGGCGCGCCTACCTGAGCGGCTAACAGCAGTTGGATTGTTTGGATATAAAGTTTTGCTATATATCTAAGTATTGTATTATCCGCAAGTTTGTGCAGTCATGTACGTGCTCTGCACATACATATGGGGACCCCGGCGAGGGTCCTCCCACAAAAAACCAGTCCACCGGACTGTTTGCATTTATTTCTGGCGTTAAGACTGAAATTAATGCTTCTCCCTCTCCCGCGCTTCGCTTTACTGAGGATTTCGCGTTCTGCGGAGCGCAACGAGGGCTCTGCCCCTCGACCCCGCCGGCCTTTCGAGAAAGGCCGGCTTTAAAGCTTTTGATTTTTTTCTTTTGACTCTTTGCATTTTACTTAACTATTGACTTTTCCCGCCTCATTAACTATAATTGACAGTGGTATGTTATGAATTACTCCAGGAAAGGACACATTTTCTATGACAAAAAAATCAATGCTGAAAATTTTCCGCGAAAACGCCCGCGTCAGAATGGGAGGAACCGAATCCGAGCTTCAAGCTGCCCGCTACATTCGGGAGCTTTGCACATCCTTCGGCGGCGAGGCAGCTATCGAGCCTTTTGCCGTTCAAATGGGTGACGACATTACCGCCACTCTGACTGTCGACGGCGTTTCCATCCCCTGCAAGGGCTATATGTGCTGCGGCTCGGGCGAAATATCCGCTCCCCTTTACTATCTCCGCGCCACCGACAAATACAGCCTTTCCAAGTGCAAGGACAAGATCGTTCTGATAGACGGCTATCTGGGTCACTGGGTATACAAGGATATGTTAGACAACGGCGCGCTTGCCTTTATCACTTATGACGGCCATGTCAACTATTCCGACAGGGACATCGATCAGCGTGAGCTTAGAGCGGTGGTTGTCGCGGAGGACAAAAAGCTTCTCGGCGTAAATATCAACGCCAAGGACGCTGTAAAGCTCATAAAGAACGACGCAAAGCAAGCCACTATCACCGTATCTCAGAACGAGTACGAGGGCGAGAGCCGCAATGTTGTTTTAACTCTCCCGGGCGAGACTGATGAGACTATCGTCTTCACCGCGCACTACGATTCCACCTCGCTCTCTCAGGGCGCATACGACAATATGTCCGGAAGCGTCGGAATATTAGCTGTTGCGGAGCACTTTGCAAAAGCTCCCCACAAGCGCACCCTTAAATTCGTATGGTGCGGAAGCGAGGAAAGAGGGCTTTTAGGCTCAAAGGCATACGTCGCCGCCCATGAGGATGAGCTTGCAAACGTTGTCCTCAACATCAATCTTGACATGATAGGCTGCATAATGGGCAAGTTCATTGCCTGCTGTACATCCGAGGACAAGCTTGTCAGCTACATTACCTACATGGCGGACGAGCTGGGCTTCCCGGTAAAGGCTAATCAGGACGTCTACTCCAGCGACTCCACGCCGTTTGCGGACAAGGGAATTCCGGCGGTAAGCTTTGCAAGAATCGCTCCCGGCAACACCGCAACCATCCACAACAGCTATGACACCATGGCTCTTATGAAATACGAAAACATGGCGGCTGATATTAACTTCATCACCGCGTTCTCGGAGCGAATGGTTAACGCCGCCCGCTGCCCCGTTGCCCGCGAGATGCCGGACAACATGAAGGAAGAGCTTGACTACTATCTGCTCAGAAAGAGAAGGAACAAATAAATGAAGCGTATTCTGATAGGTACGACGAATCCTTCAAAGCTCCGGCGGTTTGAAGGTCTGCTTTCAGGCTTTGACGTTGAGTTCCTTACCCTTAACGACCTCGGCATTACGGTTGAGCCGGAGGAAACCGGCATCACTTCCGTCGAAAATGCCGCCATAAAAGCAAAATTCTACGGCGCTTATTTCGACAGCGTTGTCTGCAACGATTCCGGCCTGTATTTCGACTCACTGGATATCTCCGATCCTCGTCAGCCCGGTCTTAAAATAAGAACTCCATTTGGCAAACGGCTTGACGACGGCGAAATGATAAGCTACTATTCCTCACTTATCCGCTCTCTCGGAGGGAAGGTGACCGCATATTACGATGACGGAATAGCAGTATTTGAGCGCGGAAGGATATCCACCTTTTCAAAAAGCAAAGAGGACGCCCTGAAAGACGCGTTTTACATGACCGATATCCCCTCACCGAAGCGCCATCCGGGATGGCCGCTGGATTCCATCTCTGTAAACATGGAAACCGGACGGTATTTTGTTGATGGCGATTCCGACAGCAAAAGCTCTGTGAAAGAAAACGTCATAAACACAAAACTTATAGAGTTTCTCAAGAATTCACTTGAGCTGTAATGCATATGATCGCATAAAAAATCAACCGGCAGTTGTGATAAGCTGCCGGTTGTATTTTTATTAATCTATGTCCCTTAGTCCGTATATCCCACCGCCAGAATCTGCAGGTCGCACTTGGGATTGCTTTCCTTGGCGGTTATTTCTATGCGGTAATCACCCGCCGTGGGACTTTGATAAAGCTCGCCGATCGTGGAGCACATCCATCCGCCCTGAACGTGTTCATCAAACTCCTTGGTGGCAACAAGCTCGCCGTTGAAGTATACCTTGCAGGCCAAAATGCCGAAGCTATCATTGCCTGCGCCGGGATAAACTACATAAGCGTGTTTGCCGGTAAATTCAAATACTATAGGGTCGTTTTCGTCGCCGAATACCTTTGTCCAGCCATTCGGGAAATGGTCGCCCGTGCTTCCCTTTTTCCAGGAGCCTTTGGTCTCGTCGGTAAGCTCATAGCTGTTCTTGGTTAAAAGATGAGCGTTTTCGTAGGAGCCGTCAAACATCCTTTCGGGCATGACGACGTCCGCCTCCGGAGCGGGAAGCCTGTTTACCTCATCATAGAAATAGTTTATAAAGTCGGCGATAACCTCGCTGCCATAAGCCGTGGGATGGGTATAGTCTTCCGAGAATTCCTCCCACTTCATTGCGCCGTTGTCGAGCAGATAAGTTATACCGTCGGCATAGCTTATCATGGGAAGATCATAGTACTCGCCGATTTCCTTTTTCCAATCCTGAGAGGTTCCGCCGTCCTGCATCCTTGCAAACAGCAGAATTACCGCCGGCCGGGTCTTGTATTCAAGACAATCTCTTATAATGCTCTCGAAACCGTCTTTGTCGCTACTGCCCCAACCGTCGTTGACTGCATATTCGACGAATACTATGTCCGGTTCGTACGAAAGAACATCATCCTCGCACCGAAGCGCACCCAGCTTTGAGCCGGTTCCTCTGTAGCCGGAGTTTATATAATGGATATTCTCACCATCGCCCTTGGCAAATGTGTCCCTGAAATAATTATAGGTGCGCTTGGCGTATCTGTCCTCAAGCTCTAAAATATCGCCCTCGGTAATAGAGCCGCCGAGATATACTATGTTTACATCCTCACCGCTTTGGGCCTTTTCTATCGCTTTTTTAAGACGGTAGGTATTTCCCAACTGAGTAAGCGACTGAATTTTTGCGTTGTTCATATATTCCTCTTTGGAGGAGGGACTGTCTATCCATTCAAGCTCCACGCTTTTTGCTCCTTTCCCGCAGCCTGCAAATATCCCCGCGAACAAAACCGCGGAAAGCAGAACAGTCAATAATTTCTTCATAATATAAATTCCTTTCAATCAAAAAAATCGGCTGCTTTGCTTCTACCGTTAACCGGTTCGCAGAGCAGCCGCTATTATCGGATTAATTATCAGTTGATGATAGTCTTTTCTGTTTCCTTATCGAATATATGGATCCTGTTAGCGTCAAGCGCACAGGTGATAACATCCTGCGGTCTTGCGGTGGAACGGTTGGAAACACGCGCAGTGAGGTTGATGCCTTCACAGCTTAGGTAGAGATAAGTCTCCGCGCCCATCATTTCGGCAACGTTAACGGTTGCTTCGATGATACCGGTCTTAGCGGAGGAAATGAACATCTCCTCATCATGAATGCATTCGGGACGAACGCCGCAGATGATTTCCTTGTTGAGGTAAGGAAGCAGAACTTCGTCATTGACCTTGGATTCAGGAAGTTCGATATAGAACTTTCTTCCTCTTCTTTCCTTTGTATCCTCAGAGCCGAACTCAACGTTGTACTTGCCGTCAATCTTGACGAGCTTTGAGTCGATGAAGTTCATCTGAGGAGAACCGATGAATCCTGCAACGAACAGGTTGGCAGGGTAGGAATAAAGGGTCTGAGGAGTGTCTACCTGCTGAATGAAGCCATCCTTCATAACAACGATTCTGTCAGCCATAGTCATAGCCTCAGTCTGGTCGTGGGTTACGTAGATGAAGGTTGTTCCGAGTCTCTTATGTAACAGAGCAATCTCAGTCCTCATCTGTGCCCTCAACTTAGCGTCCAAGTTGGACAAAGGCTCGTCGAGTAAGAATACCTGAGGCTCGCGGACAAGTGCACGTCCCAGGGCAACACGCTGTCTCTGACCGCCCGAAAGAGCCTTCGGCTTTCTGTCGAGCAGGTGTGAAATGTCTAGGATTCTTGCAGCTTCTTCAACCTTGCGGGCAATCTGATCCTTGGGGGTCTTTCTGAGCTTAAGACCGAATGCCATGTTTTCAAAAACTGTCATGTGCGGGTACAGAGCGTAGTTCTGGAATACCATTGCAATATCTCTGTCCTTGGGAGCGATATCATTAACAAGTCTGTTGCCGATATACAGCTCGCCGTCTGTGATCTCCTCAAGTCCGGCAATCATACGCAAAGTTGTAGACTTTCCGCAGCCAGAAGGACCTACGAAGATGATAAACTCCTTGTCCTTAACTTCAAGACAGAAGTCTGATACGGCCACAACGCCGCCCGGATATTTTTTGTAAATGTGCTTAAGTGATAAGCTTGCCATTAAAAGGCCTCCTTGCCGAATTATATTGCTAACTAAAAACTTAGCTTAGTCATATCATTATTATAGCCGTTTGGGAAAAATATCACAAGTGTTTTTTTTACTAAACTTAACCTAAAACCTTTATTTAATTTGACGGAAAACGGGCAAAATGACTTATTTTTTGCCTAAAACCAGTTTTTCGACCTCAAAGTCTTCAAGCTCTCTTGCTTTTCCGGCAGGCAATGCCGCGTCCAGCTCCAGACCGCCTATCATTGTCCTCTTCAGGTAAACCACCCTGTTTCCCGCCGTTTCAAACATCCGCTTCACCTGATGATACATTCCCTGATGTATTATCACATAGCACTCGTTTTCCGAACTGCCCGTTTCAAGCTCTGCCGGAAGGCATTTTGTGCCGTCCTCCAGGACGACGCCTTCGGAGAACAGGCGTGCCTCGTTGCCGGCAAGAGGTCCGGCAAGCCTTACAAAATACTTTTTGGGAACGTGACTTTTGGGGGAAAGCATTTTATGCGCAAGTGCTCCGTCGTCGGTGATAAGCGTAAAGCCCTCGGTATCCTTGTCCAACCTTCCGGCTGGAAAAAGGCCCGAACGCCTTAGTTCAGGCGGCAGAAGTTCCAAAACGGTTGCGCTCAGCCCGTCGCGGGTGGAGCATACCACCCCGGCGGGCTTGTTGAGCATTATATAGAGATTTCTTTTGTAGCTGATTTCCCTGTCGCCGACCGCCACGCGGCTGGCTTCCGAATCTATTTTTATATCGGATGAGCGCGCAGGTTTACCGTCAACGGTTACGTATCCTCTTTTGCAAAGGCTTTTAACCTCGCTCCTCGAAATATCCGCAAGCTGGGACGATATAAACTTATCCAGTCTTATCAGCGGCATGGTTTTCACTTCCTTTAGCAGCAATTGTCACTCGGCTTTTTTAAGACCCTGCATAAATCCTCCAAGCTCGGTGCAGCAAATATCGCCGCCTATAAGCTTGGAATCGCATATAATCAGATTTGCAACAACATTCGGCCTTGAATCGCCGTAATTGTATATCTCGTAGGTGTAGATTTCGGCGTTTTTGCCGCGATATTTATCCAAATCAAAGCCCTGCTGAAGCTGAAGCTTGTTATACTCGGCGTAGATATCGTTCCATTCCTGCGGAATAACAACACTTCTTACGTCTATCGGCTCGGACGAAGCCTCCCAGCCTAAATCCTTTAAAAACGCCGTCTGATCAGCCTCCGAAGACAGTACCGTTCCGCCCGTAGCCATCGTCCTGTTAAAGACATAGACCGCCGCAAGAGCTGCAACCAGTGCGACAAGGATTATGCCTAAAATCCGAGCAATTTTTTTAATCTTGATAGTTTTTACAAACATAAAAGCTTCCCTCCAAATGTCTTTTTGGTGAAGTATATGCTTGTATCGCCGAAAAAAGTACTTGCTAAGGCGGTCAATGTGCGAACTGGCTGTTGTACAGCGTTGAATAGAAGCCGTCCTTTTCCATCAACTCAGCGTGGGTTCCCTGCTCCACTATATTTCCATCCCGCATGACAAGTATAACATCGGCGCTCATTATGGTTGAAAGACGGTGAGCAACAACAAAGCTCGTTTTTCCCTGCATAAGCTTTTCAAAGGCGCGCTGAACGCGTATTTCGGTCTTGGTATCTATTGAAGACGTCGCTTCGTCCAGAATCAGCATCGGAGGCTTTGCCAGCATTACCCTTGTTATGCACAAAAGCTGCTTCTGCCCTGCGGATATGCTTCCGCCGTCCTCCCCGATAACGGTATCATACCCCTGCGGAAGGCGCTTTATAAAGCTGTGGGAATGAGCCGCCTTTGCCGCTTCTATCATTTCCTCGTCTGTAGCGTCCGGCCTGCCCATCTTTATATTTTCGCGGATTGTTCCGGATTTCAGCCAGGTTTCCTGCAAAACCATTCCGTAAGATGAGCGAAGCGACTTTCGAGTGATATCCCTTATATCCTCGCCCTCAATCTTTATGGAACCCGAATCGACGTCATAGAACCTCATCAGGAGATTAATAAGAGTAGTCTTTCCGCAGCCGGTAGGACCGACAATAGCTATCCTCTGACCCGGCCTTACGCTGAGATTGAAGTTCTGAATAAGCTTCCTTTCGGGGACATAGCTGAAGCAGACGTTTTTAAGCTCGACATTGCCTGCGGCGCTTGCGATATCCTTGTTGCCATCATCCGATACCTGCGGCTCTGCATCGATAAGATCAAAGATTCTCTGAGCGCAGGCAAGCGCGTTCTGAAGCTCGGTCACAACACCGCTGATTTCATTAAACGGCTTGGTGTACTGGTTTGCATAGTTGAGTAAACAGCTGAGGCTCCCCACGCTGATAGCTCCGCCCACCACGGAAAAGGCTCCGCCCAAACCTACAGCGGCATAAACTACCGCGTTTACAAACCTTGTCGTAGGGTTTACGAGCGAGGAAAGGAATATTGCCTTTGTGGACGTCTTGGTGAGTTCTTCGTTTACAGAAGCAAAGCGTTCATGGCTTCTTTGAGCGAAGTTGTATGCTTTAACCACCTTCTGCGAGCCTATCATCTCGTCGATAAGTGCGGTCTGCCTTCCCCTTATCTGAGACTGCTTTTTGAACAAATCATAGGTTGATTTAGAGACGAATCTTGCCACAAACAGTGAAAGCGGAGTCAGAACAACCGCTATAAGGGTTATCTTCCAGCTGATTGTAAGCATGAATATAAGGGTGGCGATGATAGTTACCATGCCCGAGAAGAACTGTGAAAAGCCCAGCAGAAGTCCGTCGGCGAGCTGGTCCACATCCGCTATCACCCGGCTGACAAGCTCGCCATGAGGATGGGAATCGATGTATTTCAGCGGCAGAATCTCTATCTTTTTAAACGCCTTGTCACGTATATCCCGCACCGTCTCAAAGGTTATGCGATTGTTTACAATGTTCATTATCCACTGCATAGCTGCGGCGGAGGCGGCCACTATCCCCGCCTTTGTGAGATATTTTGCAACCGCGCCAAGGTTTACGCCGTTTTCAACGATATTGTCTATAGCGTCGCCGAAGATTATGGGGACATAAAGCGTAAGTATCACCGAAGCAGCGGCCAAAAGGATAGACAGCACCATCAGCACGCTGTATCTGCCCAGCATATGAATAAGTCTTTTAACTGTACTCATGCGCTTTCGCCTCCCCTCGAGCTTTTAACCTGCGATTCGTACAGCTCCTTATATTCGGGACAGCTGTCTAAAAGCTGAGAGTGAGTTCCAAGGCCAACAGCTCTGCCGTCCTCTAAAACCATTATCCTGTCCGAATGCATAACTGCGGAGACTCTTTGCGATACGGTTATAACCGTCGGCTTGAAGTCAAGCTCGGATATAGATTTCCGCAGAGCCGCCTCGGTAGCATAGTCCAGAGCCGAAGAGCTGTTGTCTAAAATAAGTATTTCCGGCTTTCTGACAAGCGCCCTTGCGATGAACAAGCGCTGCTGCTGGCCGCCCGAAAGGTTCTTACCGCCCTGCTCGACTATAAAGTCAAGCCCCTCCGGCTTTGAAGCAACGACATCTGCCGCCTGAGCCGAGCTTATTGCCTGAGATATCTCCTCGTCAGTGGCGTTTTCGTTCCCCCAGCGGATATTATCCCTTATGCTTCCGTTGAAAAGCACTGTTTTCTGCATTACAACCGCGACCTTATCCCGCAAAGCTTCCTGCGAGTAGTCCTTAACGTCAACGCCGTTTACCTTTACTTCTCCGGCAGTGCAATCGTAAAACCTCGGTATCAGGCTTATAAGCGTGGTTTTTCCGCAGCCTGTCGATCCGATAACACCCAGGGTTTCGCCCTTTTTGATTTTCAAGCTTATATCCTCAATCGAATCTGCCGACGCGGAGGCGTATTTAAAGTACACTCCGTCCATCTCGACGGCGTATTTGCTGTTTTTATCCGCGGATGAAACGCTTCCGTCCTCCATAGAGGGTGAAATATCCAGAACAGCCTGAATCCTGTTTCCGCAGGCAACGCTTTTAGTAATGCTGATAATAAGGTTAGCCAGCTTTACAAGTTCGACTAAAATCTGAGACATATAGTTGTACAAGGCAATTACCATTCCCTGGGTAAGCCTGCCGTTATCCGCCTCGACCGCACCGCGGTACAAAAGAAATATTATTCCCAGATTCACTATAACATATGTCATTGGGTTCATGACGGACGAAATCTTGCCGACGAACTTCTGAATTTTTGCAAGGCTTTCGTTTTTCTCAACAAAATCGGCGGTTTCGCTTTCCTCCATGCAAAATGCCCTTATTACCCTTGCGCCGGCAAGGTTCTCCTTGGTCTTTAATAGCACCTTATCCAGGCTTGCCTGAACCTTGGCATAAAGCGGAATGCTCACAAGCATTATTCCGAAGACTACAATGGACAGCGCGGGTATTACCCCAACGAATATCAGCGCCGACCTGACGTCGATAGTAAACGCCATTATCATCGCTCCGAAAACTATTATCGGCGAGCGCATTAAAAGGCGAAGGGTGAGGTTTACGCCGGTTTGAACCTGATTTATGTCGTTTGTCAGCCTTGTTATAAGGGTAGATGTGCCCAGCTTGTCCAATTCCGTGAAGCTCAAGGACTGGATATGGTCAAACAGCGCTTGCCTTATTGTTGACGAAAAGCCCACAGCGCCCTTTGCTGAGAAATACTGAGCCGTCAGGGTACTTGCAAGGCCTATCGCCCCGAAAAGTATCATGATTCCGCACATTCCGACAATATAGCCCTTGTCGCCGGAGGGTATGCCGACGTCTATTATTTTTGCGACTACCAACGGCACCAAAAGCTCAAATACTGCCTCGATTATTTTGAAAACGGGAGCACAGATTGCTTCAACGCGATAATTCTTAAAATACTTTAAAAGCTTCTTCAAGAAAGAGCCTCCCCGATAAAATTTTTGCGCCGCCCAATATAATATATATCAAGCGACGCATATTTACGCGTTATAAATAGTTGTGCAGACTTATTCCACGCTGATAATGTAGTAGTAAACCGGCTGCCCGCCGCTGATAAGGCTTATGTCCATCCGCGAGCCGAATTTTTCTTCTACCCTTGCGCGCAGCGATTCGGCGTCAGCGTCAGAGATATCCGCACCGTAGATTACGGTTATAAACTCGCTGTCGGAGCTTACAAGGCGCTTAATCAGCCTGTAGGCAGCCCTTTCAGTCTCCTTTTCTACGAAGGAAAGCTTGCCGTTGTCGAGCGCCAATATCTCGCCCTTGTGTATCTCCTGCCCGTCGAACTCGCTGTCCCTTGCGGCAAAGGTTATCTGACCTGTCTGAACCCGCTCAAACGCCTTTGTCATTCCGCTGCGGTTTGCGTTAAAGTCAGCCGAAGAGTCAAAGGCAAGCAGCGCAGAAAGCCCCTGCGGAATTGTTCTCGTCTGCAAAACGCATACCTTCCTGTCAGCCAGCTTGACCGCCTGCTCAGCCGCCATGATTATATTCTTGTTGTTGGGAAGCACAAAAACAGTCTGTGCCGGGCAGGACTGTATTGCCGCCAGAATATCCTCGGTGGAGGGGTTCATTGTCTGACCGCCTTTTACTATGCAGTCCGCCCCGGCGTCCTTAAACATAGCCTCAATGCCGTCACCGGCGGCAACAGCCACGAATCCGAACGGCTTTTCGGGCGGAACCGAAACATAAGCTTTTTTCGAGCTTGAAACGGTAACCTTGTTCTCTTTCTGCTTGGCCTCATGCTGGTAGCGCATGTTTTCTATCTTGGGAAGGTTGATTGAGCCGAATTCAAGGCCCTTTTCAATGGCAAGCCCGGGGTTATTGGTGTGAACATGGACCTTTATAATCTCATCATCGTCAACCACAACAACGCAGTCGCCTATGGACTCAAGGTAAGCGCGAAGCTTTATTGAATCCTCACAGCCTTCATCCTTTTTAACTATGTATTCGGTGCAGTATGTGAAGTGAATATCCTCGTCGAAGCTGCCCACAACCGAAGCAAACGTCTCTATCGTAACGGGCTCAGCGGCCTTTTCCTCGTCATCGGAAACAATCCCCTTACCCTCGAAAACGCTTCCCATAGCTCTGAGCATTATGCAAAGACCCTTCCCTCCGGCATCCACAACGCCCGCCTTTTTAAGGGTGGGCAAAAGCTCCGGCGTGGTTTCAAGCACCCTTTCCGCCTCGGCACAAACCTCGCTCCAAAATACCGGGATATCGGTAACCTTCTCGCAGATCTCCCTTGCCTTAACCGAGGCAAGCCTTGCAACCGTTAAAATTGTGCCCTCGGTGGGCTTCATAACCGACTTATATGCCCGCGCTACACCTGTTTCCAACGCCTCGGTCAAAAGGACGGTATCAGCCTCTTTCCGCCCTGCCAAAGCCTTTGAAAAGCCCTTGCCGAGAAGCAGCGAGGATATAACGCCGGAATTTCCCCTTGCCCCTCTTAAAAGTGCCGATTCCATAACCTTTGCAACCTCACCGACTCCGACACCGTCTTCCATTAAAACAAGCTCCTTTTTGGCATTGCCCAGGGTCATCGACATATTTGTACCGGTATCGCCGTCCGGCACGGGAAAGACGTTCAGCTCGTCAACCCTTTTTTTATTCTTTGATATGCTGTTGGCAGCGCTTATAAATGCGTCTCTTAAAACACTTCCGCTTATCATTTCCGACTCTTCTCCTTTACATTCACGATTCCATACCGTCAACAAAAACGTTGATTTTACTTACCGTTATTCCGGTTTCGCTTTCAACAACGTATCTAACCTTGTTGATAATGCTGTCTACAATAGCGGAAACATTTATTCCATAGGTAACGAAAATGTGAAGATCTATAATCATGTGGCTGGCGCCCTTGGGAACCGTGACCCTGACTCCATTGTCAACAGAGCTTGCGCCCAGAAGGTTTGTTTTAACTCCCTGCCTTGCGCCTATCGGGTTCATCCTTACAACGCCGAAGCAGCCGGCGGCAGCGTGGCCTATCATCGCAGTAAGATAGGAATTGGTAATATTTATCGTGCCCAGATGGGTATCTATTTTAATCATATGCCCTTTGTCTCCTTTCCTTCAAGCCGCGGCAGGCAGCCGCAGGCGTTAACATAATGCACACATTACGTCTATCTTAGATATAATAACACATTGCGCCGGCGATTTCAAGGGCGGAGACAAAATTTATCATCAATACATGAAAATTTTCTTAATGAAAGCATACAAGAGCTCACGTGCTGTCGGTGTCGTCGGTATACTTCTTTAGGTTGATTTTTACCTCAAAGGCCGTATTTGCTGCGATTGCCTTAAGATTCGTCCTGTTCTGTGTGTAATACTCGTTTTCGTATTTTCGCAGCAGCCTTGCAACATCCAGAACGTCGGTGCCATCAGCGGCGACGGTCTTCCGGTAAGCAAGCTCGCAGAGCCTGAACAGTTCCTCCTGCGAGCGTGCGGTTATATCGCTGTGACCCAATCTGTCTGGGTCGTCCTTTATTACCAGTTCTCCGTATATCGCTATTTTAATCAGCGGAAAACCGTTTGCCCCTATGGTGGCGTACCTTTTAGCCTTTGTTATCCTTGCCTCAGTTATAACCAGGCAGTTGTCTTCCGGGATAACCATTGTGACATTCTTTGCTTTCGCCGTAAGAAGACATACTCCCGCGGTTTCTTCCGGAGTAAGGTAGCCGACCGGCTTGCCGTCCGAGATCAGCGCGGTTTTAAAAACCCCTACCGCCTTATCGTAAATAGTGGTGTCCTTTTCGCCCTTGGAGTAATCCGCCTCTTTTGCGGTGAGGACCGGCATTACAAAGGCATCCTTATCATCGTTCAGGTGGTTGCTTATGTCTATAAGCCTTGTTGGAACCGTTCTGGATTCCTCGCCGGATATCTTTATCATCTCGTTCAGAAGTTCGGTTACTGCGGTACCGTGCTCCAGCGTAACCCCTGTTATCTCGCTTGCTTTGCCGTCGGCGAGGGCCACATTTATTCCCATATATATGTCGAAGTTGTCCCAGAAATATGACATCAGCCTTGATATATCCCTGCCCTGGAATCCGGAGCCGAGAACTATCAGCTCCATGTCCCCGGTGAAGACCTCCTTGCCGGTCTGACGCTCAAGGCCTTTTTGCGCTTCATATATCGAGCGACCGCAGGTAACTATTGTTATAACGTTCTGGCCCGTTGCATCAACAGGTCCTCCGCCCTCAGGAGGCTGAGCCTTGAACACCTGCCAGCTCACCTCGTAGGTGCCATCGTCAGCGGGATCTATTCCTATTGCATGAACTACAAGTCTCAGCCTTACGTCGATAAAGGAAGAACATCCGCAAAGGCTCAGCGCAACAGCGGCGGTCAACAGGATAAGGAAGAATTTTCGCGGCATTTTAAACTATACCTCCCGATCTTTCTTTTTATAAGTGCCGCAAGCGGCAGGATGATTCCGAGCAGCAGTATTCCGCCCGTTTTAATAATAAACGCCGTCAGAGAATTGTAATCCGCCTTGAAATAATAAGAAAGCAGAGCCCCTGCAGTTACCGCAGCCGTGCAGACCGCTATCGGCATAGACTTTCTTTCATCGCCGTGCGCTTTAGACGCTATAAAGATATATACTCCGTTTACTATCACGCAGTTCAAGGTCCACACCAGCATATTTATGGAGTCGAAATGCTGGATAAAATCAGTCTTTGCGTAGGCACCGAGCGCAAGTATGGGATATCCTATTATTTCAACAAGCCCCCAGAGCATCAGTATCAGCGTGAACACAAGCGCCTCAATGATAACAAGCTTTGAAGCAAGATACAACGCGACCGTCTTTTTTACTCCGCCGCGCAGATAAGGAGCAAGGCTTGCAAGCATGGGCAGCCACCAGCTTGACGACAGGTCGGCGGCGGCATATTTTATCATACTCGGAATGCTTTCCGAAGTTATTGGCAGAAGGTTGAGCGGATCCAGCCGCCCTTCGCTTACCGCCGCCATCAGGATTACGGTTGCTATTATCACGCCGTATACAATTCCGCAGGCCCTTGCAATGCCTTCTATGCCCAGCCGGGCGCAGTACGCCGCGGCAGCGGCGAGCACAACTATTACTATCTGCACCGTTGCAACATTCGGGAACTCAACGCTGATGAATCTTGAATAATAGGTTATTGTGCCGGATGCAATGAACAGGAAGTAGGCCGAATACAGAAGCCTTATAGCAGTTTCCCCTTTTTTGCCCCCTATTTCAGCGGCTATATCCGTTCCGCCGTCCGATATAAGGCAGACAAGCGGTATACTCGCAGGGATTTCTATGAGCGTAGTCAACAAAACCGTAAGCATCATTTCGGTTCCGGGGCGGCCGGCGTAATAAATCATAGTGTGCATGATTCTTGCCAGTATCAGCACCGCATACATCTGCCACGGGCTTATTTTACTACTGTTTTTCTGCATCTTTACCTCCGGCTCCGTTAAGGTCTTCAATAACAATATCCCGCTTCTCCATCCGTCTGAAGCCGACGCGGGTCACAACATCGCGCAGCGCCTTAAATGTGAAAGGCGACACCGGCGAAACATAGGGAACCGCAAAGCAATCGGTAGCGCAGGCGTTCACAAGGGTAACGATTATCATAACCGCTATTCCGAAAAAGCCGAGCGCTCCGCCAACTGCTACACCGGCAATCCTTAAAATTGCGGTTTGCGGATTAATGCTCGGCAGAACAAACGAGCTTGTTGCAGTTATTCCTATTATAATAAGGAGCGGGGCGGAGATAAGACCGCTCGAAACAGCGGCGTCTCCGATAACAAGCCCTCCGACGATTGATACCGCCCCTCCGACCGCCTTTGGCAGCCTTAGCCCGGCCTCGCGCAGAATTTCAAACATAACTATAACAATCAGCATTTCCGCTATCAGGGGGTATGGGGTGTTCTCCTCCGAGGCTATGAGGCTTAAAAGCAACGCTCTTGAAAGCACCTCCGGGTGAAAGACCGCCGAGGCCACGTATATCCCCGGCAAAAAGGAAGCTATAAAGAAGCAGATATACCTTATCCATCGCTGATAGCAGGCAAAGTAGGGTTTTTCCTCGTAGTCATCAACAGTCTGAAAGTTTTCAATGAACAGCGTCGGGCAGACCACAGCATATGGCACGCCGTCTATCAGTACTCCTATTCTGCCCTCGTTTATCTTTGCTATAAGGACGTCCGGGCGTTCGGTGGTGGACGTCCCCGAAAAGAAGGAACCGCCGTTCGGCGAGACAAAGGGAGAAATGCTTCCGCTTGTCAGTATCAGAGGAAGCTTAATGCTTATAAGTCGCTTTTTAACCTCTTTACGCAGCTTTTCAGGGGTCCTGCCCTCGATATAAACCATGCACAGCTCGGTATTGCTCAGCTTTCCGGCGGTTACAAGCTCAAACCTCAAAAGAGGATTTTTTGCCCTCCGCCTGATAAGAGCCATACTGGTGCGCATACTGTCCGAAAGGGCTTCGTGGCTGCCCTTTATGTCCGCCTCGCTGTCCGGCTCGGAAACGCTCTTTTTATCAAAGCCCTGAGCGCCTATTGCCATAGCTTTCGATATGCCGTTCACCATTACAACCGCAAATCCGGCGCAGAGCTTTTGGGCGGCGTCGTTTAAATTCGAAAGCTCCTTCTGCTCCGCTGAGAATATTCCTTCCTTGGAAATAAATTTATAAACGCTTTCTGCGTCCGCGCAGATGCGCGAATAATCCATCAGCGGCCTAAAAAGCATGTTGGCAAGGTCTTTAGAAGATACCATGCCCTCAAGGGTGAGCACAGCGCAGTTTATTCCGGATACCTTAAGCCTGACGATATTAAGGTCGGCGGAATCGCCGAAGATTCTTTTTATTTCAGCAAGGCTTCGTTCGAGCCGGGGATATATCAAAGCTTTAGAATCGGTCTGCATAATCACCGTTCCCTTTCTTATGTTATTAATGATATTCTTGTCCCGGCAGGGAAAAAATATTCTGCGGCAATGTAATATTTTCACAACATCAGGCAAAAATATCATCTGAACGGCCGATAAATGATGAAAGGAATGAACACAAACCTTGCTGATAGTTTTTATAAGGGGAATAATAGTCTACGCTCTGGTGACCTTTGCAACAAGAATTATGGGAAAAAGGCAACTCGGCGAGCTTTCGCCCTCTGAGCTTGTTATTACCATTCTTATATCAAACATAGCGACATTATCGATGGAAGACCCCGAAATGCCGATGATAACCGGAATAATACCTATTTTAACGCTTGTCTGCGCGGATGTACTCACTTCCTATGCGGCGCTGAAGTCGCGCAGGTTCCGCCACATTGTTTCGGGACGGCCGAAAATAATCATCTCGAACGGGGTTATAGATCAGAAGGTTCTGGCGGAGCTGCGGTTCACCGTGGACGACGTTTGCGCCTCGCTGCGCTCCAGTGGGATATTTGACGTTACTCAGGTTCAGTATGCCGTCGTTGAAACCACCGGAACCATAAGCGTTCTGCAAAAGGCGGACGAGCTGCCCCTCACGCCGAAAACCATATCCTCGCCGGAACCGAACTGTGACCCTCCTCAGGTGCTTATATCTGACGGAGACATGATTAAATCGTCTGAGGCAAGGGTGTTTATATCGGATGAGGAGCTTCGCCGCGAGCTTAAGCGAAAGCATCTTGAACCGAAGGATGTGCTTTTATGCCTTGCTTATCCTGACAAAAGCCTTAAAATAATCGCAAAGGAAAAGGACTGCCGAAAAAAATAATATAAAAAAGGAATATTAAGCATATGAAAAGAATAATTATCTGCATAGGCATAATCGCCGTTATAATCGCTTTGGGCTGCTCTGCAATAGCATATATCGACGCCAACAATTCAAGACTTTACGGCAAAATAGACATGGTTATCTCATCGTATGAAAGCAAAAGCAGAGTTGAACAGAGCATAGCGGAGCTGAGCGAATACTTCGACGAATATCGAAAAGGACTGAGCTGTATAATCAGCGATGACGAGCTTTCGCAAATATCGCTTTCCATATCGAGGCTCCTTCCGATGTACGAATCTGAGTGCGACGAATTTACCGCGGAATGTGCCGAAATAAAATCGTATGCTCGGAAAATAATGGACTCTGAAATACCCTATTGGTACAGGATATTATAGAATTAAAGATAATTTAAAATTTCTTAATAATTTTAAAAAAGCACTTGCAAAACCTCATCAGATATGCTATAATTAGTAACAATAAAAAATGCGGCAGCAAGATATTGTGTGCCGCAGAGGTCAAAAACCGTTTTTTCGGAATGCTGAAGGGTGAAGTGCGATGAGATGTCCGTTTTGCGGCTATGAAGACACAAAGGTAATCGATTCAAGACCGAGCGAGGGTAAAAAGCGCCGCCGGCGCGAATGCTCGCAGTGCGGCAAAAGGTTTACAACCTATGAAATAGTTGAAAAGCCGGTTCTTATGGTCTGCAAAAAAGACGGAAGCTTTGAGCCGTTTGACCGCTCTAAGCTCATCGTGGGCATAACCACCGCCACAAAAAAGCGCGCGGTAAGCCCCGAAGCTATTGAAAAGATAGTCGACGATATCGAAAATAAAATGGCGAACGAAATGCGCACCGAAATATCCACCGCCGAAATCGGCGACAGTGTTTTAGCTTCCCTCAAGGAGATAGACTTAGTGGCGTACGTCCGCTTTGCCTCGGTTTACAAGGACTTTAACGATCTTGACAGTTTTATTCATATTATAACCGAGCTGAATAAATAAATCTTCCATTTCTCATGATAAAACCTTAAAGCCGCCGTTCCTATAGTCAAAGGAACGGCGGCTTTGCTTTGTTTTTATTCTAGTATATCTTCTGTATACTCGGCAAAGTATTCTTCACCGAAGTAATCTTTAAGTGCTTTCGGTCCGAAGCTGAAGAAATCCCCGTCCGGCGCGGTTATTTCATCTATTGTAAACCTGCAGCTTTTCCGGTTATTACACCAATGCAGCAGTGGTTATCTTCGGGAATAAAATAACTATTCACGCATACGCATATATGGTATCAGCTATATTTGCGCTCACAGTATTATCTTTTAAAACACCTGTGGTTAAATCAGCTGCATTTAATTTGGACTGCAAAGAAGCTTGTTGTTCTTTATTTGTTGAAATAGTCGTTATACTGTTACGAATTAGACTATACGGGCATAATCATTGCATGACACAGAAATTACATAGCTGTCTTTTTTTGCGGCTTTATTCATTCCGCTTGCATAGTCTGTCTTAGAAATCCGAAAACCATATTCACCGTTATGATAAATAAGCAGTGAGGCGACAAATGCGTTTTCGTTACTAATAAGGAAAAAATAAACATCGTCGATATAATTACCATCATATGAATTTACCGTGCAGAATCCGGGTGGCAATTTTATAGGAGGTGAGCATTTTTCCCAAGCGCTTCAAAATTATCAACGCCAAGACTGCTGAAAACACTTATTGCATAGTCGGTCGCCGCTACGGAACCGGTTGTGTTCTGATGTAAAGTGCATCAGTCAGCTCGGCTTGTATCGGCTCAAAGGCAAAAGCGTTCAACCTCAACGATACCGCCAAGCCATGGCAATGCAAAATGTCTCCCGCTCGAACAAAACAAGCAGAGGCGTTTTTGCGTCCTTACGCAATACTATCTATTACACCTTGTAAATAATTCAACGAATTTATCAAATCGTCATCGGTTTTATAGTTCTTTCTGTACAGCTCCAGCATAACAGCGCCCTCATAACCGACTTTTTTCAGAGCGGAGATAAATTTCGGGGTGTCTATATCCCCCTCGCCGGGCAGTAGGCAGTCGCCCTTTGCGCCGTGGTCGGAAAAGTGGACGTGCTTTATGCTCAGACCAAGCTCGGTGATGAAATCGTAAGGGTCAAGCCCCTTTCTTACCGCCTGCTTGGTGTCGAGGACGAAGCCGACGTCATCCCCCAGCGCCTTTTTCATTTTAAGAAGCTGTGAAAGCTCGCCGGTGGTGCAACGGCAGACGTTTTCCTGCAAGACCATCACCCCGAACTGCTTTGCAACCGCGTTCAGCCGGGCATACCCCTCTATCACAACCTCATCTTTGCAGGGATTTTTGTTTCCATGAAGCACAAAATATTTTGCGCCCAGAATGTTCATGGCTTCAAAGTACCGCTTATGATACTCCAAATAGTCTCTTATCCTGCGCTCATAGCCGGTGTAAAGCATATAGGTGTCTATCCCGGCGGTAAAGGGATGCAGTGAGACGCACCGTGCGCCGTTCATGCGGATAATATCCGCAAGCCGACTGATATATTCAGGCTCGACCTCAGAGTGGGTATTTACAAATATCTCAAGATACTTAGCTCCCTTTTCGCAGAGGTTTTTAACCGTTATTTCGGGAAGCTCGGGATATCCGCAGGCGGCGGAAATCCCTGCACAGATTTTGCTGTTTGCAGACATGCTAACTTACCTTTCGGGTCTAATACCGGGTCTAATACTAATTCTACGTATAAGAGTATATGGATCGCTCAAGCAGCCCGCACATAATATCGCCGCAAAGCCGCTCTATACGATGGGATTTTGCACCCGATTTTATGACCGTTGCTGCCGGATGCGGCTTAACGAGAAATAAGTATAAATTGTCATAAAAGCAAAGCGACTGCCTGTGAAATCAAAGGCAGTCGCTGAAATATTACTTTTTCTCAGCCTTTTTGCGGTCAACAGCGCCCTGCCAAACCGTCCACAACGTTGGGGCTATGCAGTTTGACGAATAAACGCCGGCCAGAAGACCTATAACCAGCGGGAAGGCGAAGCTAAGAATAGAATCTACCCCCGCAATAAGGGCAACTATGCAGATAGTAGCCATGGCTATAACCGTTGTAACAGTGGTATGAACAGATCTGCCGAAGGACTGCGAAACGCTCATATTAACAAGCTCATCCAAGCCCTTTTCACTGCCATAAAGCGCTCTGTTTTCACGGATTCTGTCATAGATGATGATGGTTGCGTTGATAGAGTAGCCCAGGATGGTTAAGAGCACCGCCATAAAGTTGGAATCGATATCAAAGCGGCAGATAACGCAGCAGGCATAAACAAAGAACATATCATGGATAAGCGCTACAACCGAGCAGCAGCCGGCTATCCATCCGCCTATCTTTCTGAAGCGCAGACCGATATACAATATCATTACCAGCGCCGAGAACGCAACTGCAACTATGCACTTTCCGAAGAAGCCGGAGCCGGTAGTCGGGTTAACGTCCTGCGAGTTGTAAAGTTCCAGGGAGTTGACGGCAAATTCAGCGTCAAGCGCGTCAGTCAGCGTGGACTGAACATCGGCAGACAGGCCTGTTGACGACGGGAAGGATAATGAAACAGTCTTCATACCGTCGGCAAGGCTTTCGCCCAGCGCAGCATTGCACGGCTGGTCTATAACGCTTGTTGCAAAAGAAGCTATCTTGTTCTCGTCAATAGTGCCGTCATAGGAATAGGTTATGATGGTGCCGCCTTTAAATTCAATCGCTATGTTCATGCCCATTATGGCGGTAAGAACAATTGAAATAAGAATCACGGCAACAGAGAAGATATAGAAATACTTTTTCTTTCCTACTACATCAAAGGTCTTATTCATTGCTGACACCTCCGTATAGCTTGGGATTTCTTAATGCCTTGAACTTTGAAAGCGACGCAAGCATAAGTCTGGAGCAGAACACGCCGAATACAAAGTTGAGGATTACGCCGACGAGAAGCGTGTAGCCAAAGGAGTAAATAGTACCCTCAATAGTCGTCGGGAACAGGAAGTATAGCCAGCTCATTGCCTTAGAAATAAGGCTGTCCGGCGGGCCAAAAGCGCCCATAAGGATAAGAGCGACAAATACCATGGTTATGTTGCCGTCCACAATAGCAGACAGCGCTCTTGAATATCCGCGCTCAAGAGCTGAGTTAAGAGTTTTGCCGTTCTTAAGCTCTTCCTTGATACGCTCAAAGGTTACAACGTTTGCGTCAACGCCCATACCTACCGCAAGGATGATACCGGCAATACCGGGAATCGTCAACGTGAAGCTGGGGATATTTCCGAAGAAGCCGGTTATGCAGGCGATAGTTCCCACTACCTGTCCCACCAGTGCGATGGAAGCTACAACGCCGGGAAGCCTGTAAACGACTATCATGTAAAGGCAGATGAGCACGAACGCGATAAGCCCCGCAATGAGCATTGCGTTTCTTGCACCCGAACCCATGGCTGCGGAAATGGTTCTGAAGTTGGTGGTAACCATCTTATAAGGCAGAGCACCGGCTGCAATCTTATCTGCCAAAGACTTTGCGGAGTCCCATGTGAAATCGCCGGAAATCTGAGCTTTGCCGTCAGTTATTGCCGACTCAACCGTGGGATAGGAAATGCAGGTATCGTCCATCCAGATGGATATTACCTCGCCTGTTCCGGCAAGCCTTGTCGTTGCTTCAGCAAACGCTTCTTTGCCTTCCTCATTCAACTCGAGCGAAACGCCGAACTCATAGTTGCCGCTCTCATCCTGCCAAGCGACGCCCTCGGCAACTGTCACCATGTCACCTGTTAGAATGACGTTTTCTGCTGTAACGCCGGTCGGAAGACCGTAATCATCGACATTGTAGCCCTCTCTGAAGGTCAGCTCGGCCATCTCACCAAGCTCCTTAACGGCAGCCTCGGGGTCAAAGTCAGTCTCGCCAGCCTGCCAGGGGAATCTTACGATAATATCGTAATTGGAATCATCAACATAAAGCTCATAGTCTGTAATACCAAGGTTTACAAGTCGCATTTCAAGCGCCGCCTGAGCTGCGTCCATCTGCTCCTTGGTGGCCTCTACTCCCTCCGGGGGAGCAAACGTTACGTCGACGCCACCGCTGATATCAATTCCCCAACGAATATCGTCGACAGACTTGATGATCTTGGTTTCAATATCGCCGTAATGAGTGCTGATACCCATAAAGGTAAGCAGGGCAAAAACAGTTATAAGCACAACAACAATAAAGAAAACTGGTTTTTTAATGCGTCGCACTTTTTTTGCCTCCTTAATATTTTTTGCCTTTCAACAAAGACATTCACTTATTCAGTATAGCCAAATCAAGGGAAAAAGTCAATAGCTATTAGCAAAAAGGTTGCCCCGCGGGGCGAAAATTCTTCCGTTTACTCGGGAATTAACCGAGTGATTTTAGAAAATACTTCCGATATAGACTTTCTGATAACCAGCTTAGCCTGCGAATCAAACGGAGTCGGATCGCGGTTTATAATGACGAGCTTATTGCCGCCATAGTAATTTATAAATCCGGCGGCTGGGTAAACCGTAAGCGATGTCCCGCCGACAATGAGCATATCGCACCCGCTGACAGCGCGCACTGCAGCCTCTATTGAGGCTGAATCAAGGCTTTCGCCGTACATTACAACATCAGGGCGGACGAATCCGCCGCAGTCTTCACACTTTGGAACACCGTCACACGAAAGTATATAGTCAAGGCCATACCTTTTTCCGCACTTTATGCAGTAATTGCGGAGCGACGAACCGTGAAGCTCGATAACATTCCGCGAACCGGCAAGCTGATGCAGTCCATCTATATTCTGGGTTATAACGGCTTTCAGCCTTCCGGCCTTCTCAAGCCTTGCAAGTGCAATATGCGCGGCATTTGGCTTGGCGCCGGGATACAGCATATTTGAGCGATAGTAACCGTAAAACTCGGCCGGGTGGGTATAAAGATAGTCGTGGCTGAGTATCACCTCCGGCGGGATCTTTGAGGTTGTATCGTTGTAAAGGCCTCCGCTTCCGCGAAAATCCGAAATACCGCTCTCGGTCGAAACCCCCGCCCCGCCGAAGAAAACTATATTGTCAGAGCCCAAAACCATCTCGGAAAAGCTTTTATCAGGCATATCTCGGCACTTCCTTTAAGTAAAATCAAAATATTCACGTAGAAGTATACACCATAATCAGGAAATTGTCAAATACAACTATCAGAATTAAATTTTTGCCGTAAACTGCCTCGTTGTCACCTTTTCCCTCACAGGCTTATAACCTCTTAATTAAAAGCCCGCTACTCCGTCAGCAGGAACCGGCCCCATTAAAATTGCGCTGAGAACTTTTATACTTATTTTAGTCTAAAAGTGTTCAAAGCGGGTGCGAAACCCATTGCACAGCGGTTTGTGCCCGTTTTTGCTTTCATTTCAGACGAAGATCAGTAATAATTCGACCGTGCATCTTTCTTCTTATTTACTAAAATAAAAAAGACTTGCAAAAACGCAAGTCTTTTATGGCTGCCTCTGTCAGGCTCGAACTGACGACCCCATGATTAACAGTCATGTGCTCTACCGACTGAGCTAAGAGGCAATATAACGAAAGAGAACGATAATGTTCTCCTTCGTTTTTATGTCGGCGACACCGATTTTCCCGGGCAGTTGCCCGCCAAGTATCGTAGGCG
>CAZIOV010000009.1:0-55050 GCA_964541045.1 uncultured Oscillospiraceae bacterium
TAACAGCAATCAACAAGCCGCTGCAACGGCAAGTACAGAAAGGATGAAGTGATTATGAAAAAATTTATTATGAAGTTGGCGAATGATTTCAACGAGTATTCCGAATTGGTAGCCATGAACTACGCACAAAAGAAAGAGGGCAAATGTGATGAAGGCACCTTCAATGGAACAGGGGACATTTATCACAGATTAAAGATTACCTGAACCAGCTTGCCGAAAGCACAGACGGGGTAAATCTCAAATGGGAGTGCAAAGAACACACATTCGGATATGACGATTGTAAAAGACAGCTTGAATATAGAACTTTTCGGGTTGTATTCGTCAATTATAGACGTATAAAATGAGGCGTTTTGTTACTTGTAGATTCAAAAGTATACAAACCGACATAAATCAGCGGGGCCGAATGAAAAAACGGCACAACTGAAGCCTGTCTATTTTCAAAAGCATCGTCACAAGGCTATAATTAAGAAGCAATAAATAAAAATCGACAGCCTTCAAAATAAGACTGCCGATTTTTGGCGCGCCTGGGGAGATTCGAACTCACGACCTACCGGTTCGTAGCCGGGCACTCTATCCACTGAGCTACAGGCGCATTTCACAACTATGTATATTATCACATCTTAATTGAAATGTCAAGCCCCTTTCGCTGATTTTTTGCTCAAGGCCGCATATCGCGCAAAATTTGCATTTTGGGTGAAAACACAATGAAATTTTCAAATTTCGGTTGCAATGTCGGAAAAATGTGCTATACTTATAGGTAATGATTATACAGTTTCATTTTCGGCGTTAAGCTGATTGTTACAAGGAGTATTTATATGCCAAATTTTGTTGGTCAGCCATGTACCTCATGCAGAAGTATTCTCACCGAACAGGACAATATTGTAGTATGTCCGGAATGCGGCTCACCGTATCACAAAGAGTGCTATAAAAGAGAGGGAAAGTGCATTAACACCGCACTTCACGAATCAGGCCGGAACTGGCAGCCGGAGGTTGTTTTAGGCAACGGCACGGAATCTGTGCCGGACGGTTTGGCTGCCGAGCATAAAACGGTGACGTGCAAAAACTGCGGTGCTGAGAACGACAGCGGAAACGCATTTTGCACCCAGTGCGGAGCGCCCATAAACATGGAAAAGGCAGCGGGAACTATATATCAGCGCATAAAGCAGGATGACGAGGCCGGCAGCCGCGGCTTCGGCGGCATGCCCTTTGTGGATTTTCGCACCGTTAATAAGGACTCTGATTTGGATGGCAACACGGTTGGGGAATATATAAAGTACATTGGCAAAAGCTTCTATTACTTCATCCCGAAGTTTATGCGCTTTTCAAAAAAGCGCGGCGTTTCCTTTAATTTCAGCGCCATGCTCTTCCCGGAGTTTTATTTTTTCTATAGAAAGATGATTCCCGAGGGTATAGTTATGCTTTTTGCAAAGTTGGTTCTTTCGATTCCGTATGCTATAGACCTTGTTTATTCCTATGGCGCCTCCGAAACAGCTTCGATTCTTAATCAGGGCTGGTTTTTAGGGCTTTATTATGTATCATATATGCTTTCATATGCAGTGAGCATTGTTTGCGGGCTGTTTGCAAACTGGTTCTACTATAAAAAGGCAAAAAAGGATCTTGGCGAGATAAAAGCCAGAGTGTTAGAGGAAGGTTCAAGGAGCTCTGCAATAGCTTCTGCCGGCGGAACCTCTTGGGTGAACGTTTTGGCGGCGTTTGTTGTCCAGCTAATCGTCGACGCTGTAATTCTCTGCATCATAGCCTATTTTGCATTTGGTGCAAAGTAAGGTAAGTAATTCGCAAAAATATTGAAAATATCAAAAATCCCGCTTGACATTTCATGCGGGATTTGTTATACTTTATAAGTGTGTTCGTATAAACGCGATGCATGTGTGCAATAAGTTTTATGTGAATGCGCTTACATTTATCCTTGTCTATCTAAGGATGATAGACGAAATCCAGAAGGAGGTGCTTTTAATGGCAAAAATCACAGAGAACTATGAGTCTATGGTAGTATTCTCAACAAAAGCAGGCGACGAGGCTGTTGCTGAATTGGTTGCAAAGTTTAAGGAATTGATCGAGGCTAACGCAACTCTGGCCGAGGTTGACGAATGGGGCAAGCGCAAGCTGGCTTATGACATCAACTATGAATCCGAAGGATATTATGTTGTTTATACCTTCGAGTCCAAGCCCGATTTCCCCGCAGAGCTCAGCCGTGTTCTTAACATCACCGACGGCGTGCTTCGCTCGATTGTAATCAGCAAGTAAAAGCGAACAGAGTGAATCAACGAAGGGAGAACGGACGAAATGTTGAACAGAGTAATATTGATGGGCAGAATAACACAGGATTTAGAGCTGAAGCAGACGACCGGCGGAACATCGGTTTTAAGCTTTACCGTTGCGGTAGACCGTAGTTTTGTGAAGCAGGGCGAGGAGAGACAGGCTGATTTTATCAACTGCGTTGCATGGCGCCAGCAGGCCGAGTTTATTTCAAAGTACTTCGGCAAGGGTAGAATGATAGCTCTTGAAGGAAACTTAAGAACCAGAACTTACGATGATAGAAACGGCACCAAGCACTACGTGACCGAGGTCTATGTTGACAGCGTTTCATTCACCGGAGAACCCAAGCAGGGCGGCAATTCCAGCTATTCAAACAGCTATTCAAACCAGAATTCCGCTCCGAAACAAGAGCCGGCTTATAACGAGCCTTCACAGAAGCCCATTGCAATCGGCGATTTGGACGATTTTGAAGAAATCCTCGGCGATGACGGAGTTCCGTTCTGATCTAACCTAACATGATTCTAACGAGAATGCAAAATCTTTGAAAGGAGATAAATTACCATGGCTATGGAAAAGACCAACAACGCAAGACCCATGAAGAGACATCACAAGAAGGTCTGCATGTTCTGCGCTGACAGAGCAGAAACCATTGACTACAAGGATACTGCCAAGCTTAAGAAGTGTCTTACCGAAAGAGCTAAGATTCTTCCCAGACGTGTTACAGGTACCTGTGCATATCATCAGAGAGAGCTTACCAAGGCTGTTAAGAGAGCAAGATTTGTAGCTCTTCTGCCCTATTCAGCTGATTGATTTATTGTCAGCAATGCGATTTTAAGGGCGTCAGGAATTCCGACGCCCTTTTTATTTTTGGTGGGAGTGCAGATAAAACCCACCTATATTCGCCTGAAAAAACAGTAAAGGAGACAAACCGTATGACCGATCCGATTTTTTAAGATAGTGGGATAAAAGATAACGCTATTATACAATAAAGGAGAAAATCGCATGAACGAATCACTAAAATCAGGCGAATACATAGTATATCACGCAATAACTGAACGTCCCATGACGGTGGGGCAGACGATTATCTTTGACGGCGAGCATCACAACGGTGTCTACAACCGGATTATGACCTGCAAGCAGATTTTGGACGGCGAGAACCCCCAGGGCGAGCTTGCCGACTTTATCCGCTCGGATATCCTCAATTGGATAGGCACTACATTCCGTGAGCTGGCAATGGAAAGAGTGAGGGCAAGCGAATATCCCCGGTATCCTTCAAGGCTGGCCTGTCTGTATACGGCTAAGACCTTTGATGAGGCCAAAGAATGGGCGCTGTTCTTTAAAAGAGTCGGCAGAAAGACCTATGGGGTCGCTAAAATCCGCGTTGAGGGCGAAACATTTGAAGGCCTTGCCACAAACTGCTTCGACGGCACGACCGATATGAACGCAAACACCGAGCACGCAAGGCACTATTGGAGCAACGGCGAAAGCGAAGACCCGCCAATTACCGAGGTTCTTGCCGCCGGTATATTGACTGTTTTGGAGATTACTGAGATATAATACTGATCTTCGTCTGAAATGAAAGCAAAAATCGGGCACAAAACGCTGGGCAATGGGATTTTGCACCTACGACCGTTTATTGTCTTGACCATGAATTGGCTGACCATTTATGATCTGTACGTTTCTAGACGAATAAAAGCATAAAACAATACCGAAAAGCGGGCACAAAATCACTAGATAAAGGATTTTGCACCCGCTTTTTGAATTTTTATTAGCATAGAAACTACCCGTTCCCAATCGAAGAAATCCGGCTGGGAGCGGGTTTATTTCAGCTTATTTCTTTTTGCGCTTTGCCACCGCAATCACAGCTGCGGCTATAAGCACTGCCAATATTGCACCGCCTGCGCAAACTGCGGCAATTGGAAACTGCTCGGTCCCGCCTTTAATTTCAATCTCGAATTCGGTTACGGAAAGCGGCTCGAGATTATATTCAAAGCTGTTGCCGATTATCTCACCGATATCATCCAGCCTGCGTATTTCGGAAGAGTCTCCATAAAGCGAGTAGACTTTTGCCGAGGTGTACTCCTTTTCATCTGCGATTGAAATGTTGACCGGGGTAGACTCGTGAATAGACTTGTTGATTGCTATGATTCGCAGCTTGCCGCTGTCTCCCGCATCGGTTGCAGCGTAGACTGATACCATGTTTCTGTTGAAGCTTGTGCTTTCAACAAGTGTATCGCCGAAGCCGGAGCCCTTGCCGTCGTAATCTGTGAACATATTTATTGCGCTGAACTGATAATCGCAGTTGTCAAATGCCCATATGCTGGCAAAATAAACGCCGTGCTCGGCAAAGATTCCCAATGCATCCGCCTCGGCGACGGCCCCGGAAATGTGATCTCCGCCGCCGAAATTGTATTCGGTGAAAGCAAGCTTTGTTCCGGGGTAGTACTCGGCTATCGACTGCTCGATGTTCGGCAACAATGGGAAGAATTCAGCACCGGTATCCACTATCCAGCTGTTTTCACGGTAGCCGTCCTCAAAGAGGGAGCGAACACTGTCAAGCCGTGCCTGAACGCACCCGTCATTATCGTAATGATTGCAGGAGCGCTCGCCGCATACGCCCTTGGCTTCGGTGTAGAAGTGAAGGTCCAAAACATCCAAAAGCCGCCTGCCTTGCTCATCCTCCGCCTTCTTCATTGAATCAAGATAATAGTCTATAAACCAGCGGTAGCCGCCATCGGATTTTATCTCTTCCCAGTCGGGCGGGTTAAGCAGACTGGTGAATGCGGAATATCCGAAAAGTGCAGGGCCGAATACGTCTGCGCCCTCGTCCATGTCCTTTACAACCGAGGCAAGATCGATGCTCTTTTCAACAAGCTCGGCGCAGTTTAACGGCTCTGTCTGAACGCGTGCGTGGGTACTTTCCCACAGCGACGGCTCGTTGTCTAGCGCGAAGCCCTTAAAGCCCTTTTTGCTGTCGGAATTGCCCAGCTTCTTTATAAGGTAATTCAAATATTCGTCGGTGTAAACGACGCCGTCTTCAAGGTCAGGAGTCATCGAGAATTCGCTGCCCTTGCGGTTCTCAACCTTGCACCACCAGCTTGATGGGGCAACATTATTCTCGCTTACCTCTCCCTGCTTATCCGAGGCGACATAGCCCAGCATTTGCAGTGTTAAAAGTCCATATTCTATTTTGTTATCGGAAATTGTCTTTGCAGCGTCCAAGGCCACGCCGCCGGGTGCGGTCTTGTACTTTTCATCGGCGTTGTTGACCAAATACATATCCGATGTGTGATACCAGTCCGAACCGGCGTTCGACATATTATTTTCCCAGTTATAGGCAGACAAACGGTTGCCGCCAATTCTCAGGGATTTCGGCGAGACCTTTGCCATATCCGCGCCGATGTTTACGCCGTAGATATAAGGTGAAATCTCGCAGACCGTCTTATCGGGGTTTACGATAATGCTTCCGCCTGCGTCGGCACATGCCTGTATCGGTGCGGAAACAACGGCGGCAAATGCCACTATTCCGGCTAAAATTCGCGGTTTGTGCTTCATGCCATTTGCTCCTTCGTATATTATGAAGATTATATTGGAAGATTAATTGCCGGCAAGATTATATTAGGATTGATTATTATTGGATATTTTGCCGTCATATAAAAGAGCGAAGATAGGAGACTGAACTGTTAACCTCCTTGCAGAAGTCTTCGCCGACCCTGCCCTCAAGGGTTATGCCGCCTTGATAGCCCATCTTTTTTAATATCGAGAAGAACTCGCCGTAATCCTCGCCGTCCCCCGGCTGAGGAATATTGCGCGCATTCTTGGCACTTGCTATATGAGAATGACACAAAATGTCCTTGTATTCCAAAAGCGATATGCGCGGCTCGCGCTCTAAATCCATGTGGTAAAGGTCGACTAAAAGCCGGACCCTGCCGCTGTTAACTTCGCGGATAATCCCAGCAGCATCGGCACAGGTGTTGAATACGTTTGTTTCTTCATGCCGTAGAGGCTCTATGCAGCAGGTTATGCCATGCTTTTCCGCCGCCGGCACTATTATATCCCCCAACAGCTGTTTCAGCTGGCCGTGAGCAGCCTCCCTTGAAAAGCCATCCGGCACCGCACGTGCCTTTCCACTGCCAAACACCGCTATTTTCATACCGAGAATTGCCGCCTTGGCAAACACGTCCTCAATATATTCCGAGATTTTTTGGCAGTCCACACCCTCGCCGGTCAGGCGAAGGCCTCCCGGAAAGAAGCAGTTTGCGGAATAGCACTCGGCCCCAATGGATAAAAGCAGTTTTGCACGCTCCTCTATCTCGGAAAAGCTGTGCTCCGAAAGTTGGGTAAGGTTGGTTTCAATGTAGTCTACCCCAAGCTCGTTATAATGCTTGATTTTATCGTCAAACACCGAAAGGCATATGCCTATTTTCATATGTAACTCCTCCTTGCTTTACAGCTTGATGATTTCTCCGCTTGTGCGCTTTACGTTTGTGAAAATCCGCTTAACAGTGGGATACATACCGAGTACAGCAAACAGCCCCGGATAGCCGACGAACCGGCCGCAGAAAGAAGCGACCGCCCACGGTACTGCGCCTAATATTGCTCCTACAGTGCCTGTTAGAATGCTTACACTGGTTTTAGCAGCTTCGGCATTCTCGGCAAAGCTGCCCCGATTGATTCTAAGCACCCGGAATGCATATGCATTGCCGGGCCGTTGACAAGATGTATATCCTCGGTACCGTCGTTTATCTCCCGGCCGCAGCAATGGCAACAGTTCTTCCCTTTAACGCCGAGCTGCTGCATTTTTCGGTGACATTATCCAATGCCGCCGGATGCTTCTTCACAACTCCTATTATGCGCAGGAATGCTATATTAACCTGATTGTCTGCCACATAGACCTTGTTAATAAGATGTTCACTTTTGAATCCGCGTTTATTCAAAGCCTTCAATAGGGAACTTCTGGCTTCTTCACTGCCGGTAAACACCGAAAAATCAACATACTTGATGCCAGAGATTTCGCTTAATGTCACAAGATAATCCTTGCAATAGCCGTATGCTATTCCATGAGCAATGGCAAGACCGTTTTCCTGCGCAAACTTTTTAATTTTGAATTAACATATTAACCTCTTTCGACTTTATTATTCTATTTCAAAGAACCTGAAAAACATCAAGTGTTCTTCATCCTCTTCTGTACCTCTTCAAACGATACGCCGAACTTCTTGTAAATCGTCTGAGCATATCCGAACTCCTGCGGTGCGCTTCTTATTATGCGGTAAAGCCGCTTGTTGTCGGCGGTGGTGTCGACGGTTGTAACAATGCTGACAAGCTTGGTGTCGCCCTCGACCTCTTCATTGATCTTGTTGAGATTCTTTGCAAGCTCCAAGAGGTGGGTGGCGTAAATTCCTCTTACTCCTATGCAGCGGAATATCTTTATAAGCTCTGTAGCGATAAGTACGCACTCGGTCGGCGTTGTGGACTGTATCGACTCGTTCAGAAGAAGCATTGAGTACCTTGTGGCGTTGTCTACCGTTACCTTGAACTGCTTGCATTCCTGGGTGAAGCGGGAGGTATTCAGGCCGACCTCTTCCTCCTTGGGAAAGTGTGTGTAGATAAAGTCTACCGGGCTGATTTCACATGATGTGCAGGGGACGTATATTCCCGCCTGAGCCATAACCTGAATTATGCCGACGGCTCTTGTATAGGTGGTCTTTCCGCCGTTGTTGGCGCCGGTCAGCACGAAGAATCTGCCGTCGTCGTCCATTCGGCAGTCATTGGTGATTATCTTGTCCTTCAGGCTTCCCATCGGGTCGGAGGATACCATCTGGATGTAGAAGCTTAAATCGAACACTCCCTTAGCGTCAAGCCTGCGCTCATCCATTTTAAGATACTTGGGCCTGCACATATCCAGCCCTCTTGCCCTTACGGCGTCGATTATTCGCTTTGCGCCGATGTAGAAGCTCATCTGGCTTTCAAAGGTCAGAATATCCTCGGTGTTCTTCTTGAAGTATGCACGGATTGCACGGTCGAGGTGGGCAATGTATTCCGAGTTGACTTCCTTAAGCTCACGGAACAGCGGGGCTTCAAGGTCGTTAGTGCCGCCGTTTTCGTTGTAAAGCGAGTGGGTTTTGCCGATGGCGCGGTCGGCTCCGCCGTCCAAGTGCTTGAATATCCAGTCAAAGCGGCCTTTTTTCTTGATTGAATCGGTGGAGACCGAAAGAAGCATGGCTTCAACCGGCCTCATCATGTCGTCAAAGTTGATGCCGACAGTTACGCTTTTAACGCCCTTGGCAAGAATCCGCAGACACTCGTCAGTCTCCCTCTTAACTTCATCGAAGTACTCGGAGTTGTAGACAGACGCGAAGTATTCTACCAGACCCTTAAGAGCATCCGAACGGAACCTATCTTGATATTTCTGGCAGAATTCGTGGCAGTTGGTTATGCACTCTATAAAGGTTTTGAGCGAATTAAGGCGGGCATTCAAGGCATAGAAGCTGTCCGCCAAGCCCAGCTTTTGGATGTTGACATGCTCGTTTACATACAGCTTGTGGACGTTTTCATAGAGCACTGCTTCGAGCTGTGGGACGTTCAAAAAGTCTTCCAATATATCCAGCCTGTAGTTTAGAACCTCCTCATCGGTTGACAGCTGGGTAAGGATGTGCAGAGCGTTCAGCGAGTTTTCAGGGCATATCAGCCGAGAAAGAAGCTCCAGCTCTAAATTTGCGACATAATCCTGCGGAAGCCGAGCAATAGCCGATGCACGATCCTGCGCCTCCCTGCGCTTGGTTTCAGAGGGGTAAAGAAGATCCACCAGATGAAGGCTGTTTTCCTGATTTTCGATTACGTTAGCCATGGCGTTATCCTTTCTTTATTAAAAAAAGCGCTTTGTTAATGACGATTTAATCTGTTATACTTACATTCGTTCAGAAATCTACAGACCGTATATGGTCATAAAATCGAGTGCAAAATCTCATCGTATAGCGGTTTTGTGTCTGATTTTTTGCTTTCATTTCAGATTAAGATAGTGTTAAGCAATAAAAGTATATCACAATAATCACTAAAAAGCAATGATTTTTTTCTGCAATTTTTGTTCTATTTTCAGACGTTATAATAACGAATGTCAAAAGCTGCCGGGCTAAAGCTTTGGAATTTTGGGCATTGGGTATTATCCCGATGCTCAAATGTTATGCCCCTCAACTTAAACTATGTTCGACGTCAATTCAGGCAAAAATATCCGAAGAAGCAAAAAACCTCCTCGGATATGTGTTTTCAATATCACAAAAGCATGATTCCCGCCTTCTGGCAGCCTAAAACAGTATCCTTATCCCAAACGGAAACCTGAACTTCGCCTATGTGAGCCTTGCCCAGAAGCAGCATGCAGAGTCTTGACTGCCCGATTCCTCCGCCTATGGTCAGCGGAAGCTCGCCGTTTAAAAGCATCCTATGGAATTCCAGACCCGAGCGCCACTCGCACTCCGCCTTTTTAAGCTGAGAGCGCAGGGAATCGGCATCCACCCTTATGCCCATGGAGCTAAGCTCGAAGGCGCAGTCAAGGGTTTCGTTCCACATCATAATGTCGCCGTTGAGCTGCCAATCGTCATAGTCGGGCGCTCTTCCGTCGTGCTTTATGCCGGACTTCAGAACGTCGCCAATCTGCATGATAAAGGCAGTCTTGTGTTCACGGAGATACTCGTTTTCGCGCTCCTTGGGGGTAAGGTCGGGGTAAAGATCCTCAAGCTCCTGAGCAGTGATGAAGGAAACATCCCGCGAAAGGCGGCATCGAACGTTTGGATACACCTTTGTTATGATTTCAGCTGTGTTGCACACAGCGTCAACTATCTTAATCACAGTTTCCATCAGAAAATCAAGGTTCCTGTCCGAACGGGTGATGATGCGCTCCCAGTCCCACTGGTCAACGTAGATGGAGTGAAGATTGTCCATCTCCTCGTCCCGCCGGATAGCGTTCATGTCGGTATATATTCCCTCACCGACGTGGAAGCCGTATTCCTTAAGCGCCATGCGCTTCCACTTTGCCAAGGAGTGAACCACCTCAGCACTTTTGCCTGTTTCCTTTATTTCAAAGGATACCGGGCGCTCGTAGCCGTTCAAATCATCGTTAAGTCCGCGGGAATTATCAACAAAAAGCGGCGCAGAAGCTCTTTTAAGGTTGAGCGACTGGCAGAGATTTATTTCAAAGCTTCTTTTAATAAGTCCTATTGCCGTTTGAGTCTCATAAGCCGTCAGACTGCTGTGATAGTCCTTTGGGATGATAAGCTTGCTCATAAAAAATCAATCCTTTCAATAAAGCGTTGTCAACAGGATAATAAAAAATTATACTATCATTTTGCGGCAATGTCAATAAGCACAAAACTGAAATCCGTCGCCGCGATAGAAGTATTCGCCCTTAAAGCCGCACCGCCTGATAAGCTCGTGGGCATCATCAAAGCCGAAATCGAGCTTTTCTTTTGCGTGGCAGTCTGAGGTGAGAATAACACTTCCGCCCATCTGCACTATCTTTTCAAGGCATCTGCGCGAAGGGTAGGGGGTCGTCCTTAAGCCCCTTGCCATTGCCCCGGTGTTCACCTCAAAAGGCACGCCGTAGGGGATAAGCTCTTCAATCGCTTCCTCTTCCGCTTTAACGATTCTCTCATTGCTAAAATCGATGAACCCGGGGGCAGTTTCACAGAACTTGGAAATAAGGTCAAAATGCCCGATAATGTCGCAGCCTGTTTTGCCGGCCATCCTGCCCACAAGCTTGTAATATTCTTCACACAAAGAGCAGATGTCGCCTTTAAAATAGCGGTCGGCCGCAGCCACAAGTATCTGAGGCGATTCGTCAACCGGGATATATTCGCGATTGCACTTGATGTAATGCACCGAGCCAATGATGTAGTCAAACTCGTATGTAGGCGATTGGGCAAAGTAATCCTGCTCCAAGCCGCAAAGAACGGTTATCTTGTCCTTATACTCCCTGCGAAGCCGTTCACATTCAGTAACATAGCCGCAGGCGTCGGTCATGCAGTAGCTTTCATCAAACGGAGTAAAGCTGTGGGAGGAAAAGCCGATAGTATCAAAGCCCTTTGCAATCGCTTCAAGAACAATGTCTTCAAGCTCATCCGCGCCATCGCAGAATTTGGAGTGAGTGTGGATATTCTGCTTTAGACGAAAATCAATACTCGTCATACCATTTTTTCCTGCTTGACCTTGTGGTCAATAACATGGCGGGAAGCAAGCTCGGCGCGGATATCCTCAAGCGAGATTCCGGCTTCCACCATCAGAACAGTCAGGTGGTATATAAGGTCGGATATCTCGTAGACGGTTTCCGCCTTGTCCCGGGCTTTTGCGGCAATAATGACCTCGGTGGATTCCTCGCCGACCTTTTTAAGGATTTTGTCCAGCCCCTTTTCAAAGAGATATGTGGTGTAGGAGCCTTCTTTTTTCTCGATTTTGCGCCCTTTAATAAGCTCATAAAGTTCCTGATAGTCAAATTCCTGGCGGTTTTGGGAGACGTATAACCGATTGGTAAAGCAGCTGTCCGAGCCGGTGTGGCAGGCAGGACCATCCTTTTCGACCAAGACGACAAGCGCGTCGCAGTCGCAGTCGGCGGTGATGGATACAATGTGTTGATAGTTGCCGCTGGTTTCGCCCTTAAGCCACAGCTCCGTGCGGGAACGCGACCAGAAGCATGTGAGCTCGCGATCGATAGAAATGCCGAGGCTCTCGTGATTCATGTATGCAAGAGTGAGGACGTTTTTGGTTTTGGAATCGACGATTATCGCAGGGATAAGCCCCTTTTCGTCGAATTTGAGGTCGTTAATTGTTATCATTATTTTTCCTTTCTATATCAAACTTTCAAAATCAAAAAGTTCGCCAGCCTTTCAGCATGGACAGCGCTCCTCGTTATTCTCCGCAGGGATCGAAATCTCCGGTGAGACGAAGGCAGGATGGGAGGTAAAATAGTCCGGTGAACTGTTTTACCGCGGGAGCCCTCGCCGGAGACTCCCCGAATGATGTGCGAAGAGTACGTCAATGACTGCACAAACTACGAGTTCACACAAACTCAGATATATAACAAACGTTAGAATGTATCAATCAAAGAATTATTAAAGTCTAATATTGATGCCGTTATCTCCAAGATACTTTTTCAGTTTTCCAATCTCAACCTGTCCGAAATGGAAAACCGAAGCCGCCAGCCCGGCATCCACCCCGGGGATGGTGGTAAACAGCTCCAAAAAGTCCTCCGCTTTGCCGGCACCACCCGAAGCGATAACCGGGATAGAAACCGCTTCCGTAACGGCTCTGAGCATTTCAAGGTCGAAGCCATGTTTAACGCCGTCAGCATCCATCGAGTTGAGGACGATTTCGCCCGCACCTTCGCCTTCGCCGCGTTTTATCCACTCAACAGCGTCCATGCCGGTGTCAACCCTTCCGCCTTTGGCGAAAACGTGATACCCGCCGCCGACCCGCTTTGCATCCACGCTTAAAACAACGCATTGCGAGCCGTAGATCTTGGCAGCGTCCCTGATGATATTGCGGTTGGATATCGCTCCGGAATTGACGCTTACCTTGTCCGCACCGCATTTAAGAACCCTGTCAAAATCGTTTAGAGTGCTGATTCCTCCGCCGACCGTTAAGGGGATGAACACCTGCGAGCCCGCGCGCTCCAGGATATCGGTGAAAATCTTTCTGCCATCGGATGACGCTGTTATATCGTAAAAGACAAGCTCATCAGCACCGCAGCGGCTGTAGAAGTCTGCCATTTCGACCGGGTCGGCAATGTCCCTGTTTTCTAGGAACCGCACGCCCTTTGTTACCTTGCCGTCGCGGACGTCAAGGCATGGGATAATTCTCTTTGTAATCATTGAAGCTTCAGCGCCTCCTCAAGCTTTATAGCGCCGGTGTAATATGCCTTGCCTATTATTGCGGAGTCCATGCCGATTTCGCTCAGCCTTTCAAGGTCGCCGATGCATGACATTCCGCCCGAAGCCGTGAAGGCGAGGCTGTATTTATTCATGAGAGATTTGTATAAATCAATGTTCGGCCCTGTCATGGCGCCGTCTCGTGAGATGTCTGTGCAGATAACAGATTTGACACCTGTCGCGGCGATACATTTAAGAAACTCATCCGGTTCAAGACCGCTGTCATCAATCCAGCCCTTTATCTTGACTTTGCCGTCTAAGATATCCGCTCCGACGGCAATTTTATTGCTGTAAAGCAACACGGCTTCTTTTAATAGCTCGGGGTTCGTGACCGCCGCAGTCCCCAAAATTACTCTTGAAACCCCTGCGCCGAGATATTTTTTTATGACCTCAAGTGAGCGTATTCCTCCGCCGACCTCAACAAACATTCCCGTTTCAGCGGCAATTTGGGAAATAAGCTCGATGTTGGGCGTTTCACCCGACTTCGCTCCGTCCAAATCCACAATGTGAATGTATTTCGCACCTGAGTTTTTGAATGAGCGGGCTATATCCAGGGGACTGCCGTATTCCGTCTTCCGGCCATAGTCGCCCTTGTAGAGCCGAACTGCCCGCCCCTCGATAATGTCTATTGCTGGAAAAATTTTCATAAGACATCTATGCCTTTCGGGTTATTTCGGCGAACGCCTTTAGAATCCTAAGCCCGGTCTCCGAGCTTTTTTCCGGGTGAAACTGGCAGCCGAAGACATTATCTTTCCAGACCGCCGCAGTCACTTCTTTGCCATATTCACAGCTTGCTGCCATGTCAACAGGATTTCCGCAGCAGCCGTAATAGGAGTGAACAAAGTAGACAAAATCGCCGTCACGCGAATACTTGAATATAGGGCAGTCTGGCTGAGTGATTTTCAGCGCGTTCCAGCCAATCTGCGGTATTTTAAGCTTTGCAGGGATATACCCGGCCAGCGGCCTAACCTCTCCTTTAATAAGCCCCAGTCCCTTGTGTACGCCGAACTCATAGCTCTTATCAAACAGAAGCTGCATACCAAGGCATATGCCCATAAGCGGCTTGCCCTTTGCCGCTTCTTCTGAGATGATATCCGCCATGCCGGTCGAAAATAGCTTTTTAGCGGCGTCCTCAAACGCTCCGACGCCGGGCAGGATTATTTCGTCCGCCGCGCGGATTATCTCCTTGTCGCTTGTAAGGACAGCGTCAGCGCCTATCTTTTCAAGGCTTGCCCGCAGGGAAAACAAGTTTCCCACTCCGTAATCTATAATAGCAATCATTTATAACTCGCCCTTTGTTGATGGGATTTCCCCACAAAGCTCGGGGTCAATTTTGACCGCTTGTCTAAGGCTTCTTGCAAGGCTTTTGAACACGCCCTCTATTATATGATGACTGTTTTTGCCGTCAAGCTGGCGGACGTGTATGGCTATTTCCGCGTTTCTTGCAAGTGCAGCTATAAACTCCTCGCAAAGCTCGGTATCGAAGTCTCCCACCTTCTGTGAGGGAATGTTAAGCGAACAATTAAGCTGTGCTCTGCCGGAGATATCGACAGATGTAAGTATCAAAGCCTCATCCATCGGAAGTATCATATAGCCGTAGCGGCATATGCCCGCTCTGTTTCCGAGAGCCTTGCTTATTGCTTGTCCAAGGCATATTCCTATGTCCTCAACGGAATGGTGATAATCTACTTCTATGTCACCGTTGCAGACAATGTCAAGATCGAATCTTGCGTGCGAGGCAAGAAGCTTTAGCATATGATCCAAAAAGCCGCAACCGGTGCTTATTGAGCTTCTGCCGCTGCCATCCAGTTCAAGCATAAGGCTGATGTCGGTTTCGGCGGTTTTTCTTGTTATTTCAGCTGTTCTCATTGCCAATTATCCTTTCAAGTGTATTCACAAGCGTTTCCATTTCGCTTTCCGAACCAATGGATATTCTTAGGTAATCCTCGATTCCCGGCTGGTCGAACCGCCTTACAAGTATTCCCGATTCGCGAAGACGTGAAAAGATTTCCTTTCCGCTGACTCCGGGGTATCTTGCAAATATGAAGTTCGCCTTTGAATCGGTCATATAAAACCCGATATCCGCAAGCGCCTTGGCTGTTTTCTGCCTTGTCAGGATTATCCTGCGGCAGTTTTCGCGGTAGTAGTCGGCATCCTTAACTGCAGCTTCACCGGCGGCCAGGGTTATGCGGTTGACTGAATACGGATTTGTTGAATATTTTATCTTTTCAAGATCCTCCGTCAGCTCCTTGGAAGCAAGAGCAAAGCCCAGCCGCGCGCCTGCCATCGAGGCGGACTTTGAAAACGTCCGGCAGACAATAAGGTTTTCGCATTCTGAAAGAAGCGGTATGGCGGTGGTTCCACCGAAGTCAACATATGCTTCGTCTATGAGCACAACGCATTCGGGGCTGCTTTTGCAAATATTTCTGATTTCGTCAAGTCCGATTTCAAGCCCGGTCGGCGCATTTGGGTTGGCTATGGCGATAAGACCCTCTTTAAGATATGTATAGTCTTTGCAGTCAAGCTTAAAGCCGCCTTTCAGCGGGAATACGACTGATTTACAGCCGTGGAGCGCCGCAAAGACCTTGTAAAAGCCGTAGGTTATGTCGGCATAGTAAGCAGGCTTCTGCCCTCCGGCAAACGCTGTGAATGCCACGTTCAGCACGTCGTCAGAGCCGTTAGCAACAAACACATTCTCGCTTTTAAGCCCGAACAGGTTTGCCAATCCGCTTTTTAGTGCCGCGCAGGTAGGGTCCGGATAGAGCCTTAGCAGTGCCGCTTCGGAGGAGTTTACCGCCATGAGGACCCCATCCGACGGAGGGTATGGGGATTCGTTTGTGTTGAGCTTGATGTATTTTCTGTCCCTTGGCTGTTCACCGGGTGTATATTCTTCTAAATCCCGGTATTTGCCTATAAGAAATCTGCTCATGGCTTAGTCTTCCTTATCTTCAAAACGTATTGCGGCACTCTTGGCATGAGCGTGCAGGCCTTCCTTCTCGGCAAACAGGGCGATATCCTTGTAGACCTTCTCCAGGGCTTCTTTGGAATAGTAGGTATACTGGGTCTTCTTAATAAAATCGTCCACCGACAAAGGGGAGGAGAAACGCGCAGTTCCGTTTGTTGGAAGGGTGTGGTTGGCGCCGCTTAAGTAGTCTCCCAAAGCTTCGGGGCAGTATCTTCCCATGAACACCGAACCTGCGTTTTTAACCATGCCAAGGTATTTAAACGGATCGTCCACAACAAGCTCCAAATGCTCGGGAGCCACCTTGTTTGCGGCTTCAATCGCAAGGTCGATGCTGGGTGCAACTATAATCTTGCCGTTATTCTTGATTGATGCCCGTGCGATTTCCTTCCGCGGCAAGGCTTCAAGCTGAACCTCGATTTCAGCGGCGACTTTAGCAGCCAAATCCATTGAATCTGTTATCAGCACGGCCGTTGCCATCTTATCATGCTCCGCCTGAGAGAGCATATCAGCCGCGACGTTTTTAACATCGCTCTTGCCGTCTGCGACTACTAAAATATCGCTCGGCCCGGCAATCATGTCTATAGACACTTTGCCATAGACCTGCTTTTTGGCTTCCGCAACAAATGCGTTTCCGGGTCCTACTATTTTATCCACCTTCGGGATGGTTTCGGTTCCGTAAGCAAGCGCGGCTATCGCCTGAGCGCCGCCTACCTTGAAAATCCTATCCACTCCCGCAATCTTGGCGGCTGCGAGGATGGATGGGTCGATTTTGCCGTTCGCCGATGGGGGAGTCGTCATCACTATATTCTTGCAGCCTGCGATCCTGGCCGGAATGGTATCCATAAGAACGGTTGAAGACAGCGGCGCTGTTCCGCCGGGAACGTATATTCCCACATTTTCAATCGGTATTATCCGCTGTCCGCAAACAACGCCCTCCTTCTCGGTAATGACAAAGGAGTTTCGCAGCTGGCGGGAGTGGAATGCGCGGATGTTTTCGACGGCTTCGTTTAAAACCCTTATGAATTCCGGCTCGATGCTTGCCAGGGCTTCGTCTATCTCATCCTCGCTCACCGCAATATTTTCAAGCTCCGCCTTATCGAATTTTAGGGTGTATTCTTTCAAAGCCTTGTCCTTGTTGACTTTTACGTCTTCAATGATGTCGGCAACAATACTTACGACGTTTGCCGAATCCGAGCCTCTTGCAAAAATCTCGTCGTCCGGCGTTTTGCCGTATTCAAATATTCTTATCATCTGTCAGCAATCCTTTCAAATGTCTTTTTGCTGCTTTCAAGAGCTTCAACCAGAGCCTTTATGCCATCTCCCTTGAACTTTGTGCTTGCCTTGTTTGCTATCAGTCTTGCCGATATGTTTACTATAGTCTCCACAGCCTCAAGGTTGTTTTCCTTAAGGGTGGTGCCGGTTTCGACTATATCCACTATAACATCCGAAAGCCCCAGGATCGGCGCAAGCTCTATTGAGCCGCCCAACTTGATTATGTCTATGCTCCGCGATTTTGACCGGTAGTAACTGCTTGCAATGGTGGGAAATTTTGTGGCGACGGTAAGGGTCTTGTCGGTGCTGTCTCTAAATCCCTTTTTCGCCGCTACGCACATTCTGCACCTGCCTATGCCTAGGTCAAAAAGCTCATAAACGTCGGGGGAGTACTCCAAAAGGATATCCTTGCCTGCAACGCCTATATCGGCGGCACCGCGCTCGACATATATAGCGACGTCCGAGGGCTTAACCCAAAAGTAGCAAACCCCCGCTTTGTGATTCTCAAATATCAACTTTCTTGTCTGAGGGTCAGTTACCCCTTCGCAGCCGAAGCCTGCGGCTTCAAATATTCTATATACCTTTTTACCCAGCCGGCCCTTTGGCAAAGCTATGTTTATCATGCTATTCTTCATTGCCTGCCTCCTGACCGCTGAAGGCAATAATGGTTCGGTATTTTGCCTTCGGAGATATTCTTGCGGACACCGCCACGCGCTTTCCGCCTTCTGAAAGCTTTTCGGCGTATTTCATGACTTCTCCGACATCGTCCTCCGGCTTATATATAAGGGCTATGTCGGCATCGAACTCCGAGCGGGAGTCCATTATGCGCTCCAGCAGGTCAACATCTATTCCGAAGCCTATTGCCTGCTTGGATTTGCCTATTCTCGTTAAAAGCGGATCGTATCTTCCGCCGGTAAGAATCTTTTCGGGGATGCCCTCTATAAAGCCTTGGAAAACGATTCCGTTGTAGTATGATAAATCCTGAACCACGGAAAAATCAAGATGGATTCTTGGCTCAAGCCCTGCTCCGCCGATAACCGCAACAATATCCTTTAATTCATCGCAGGCGGTTTTGAGCGCAGGGGTGTGGCAAAGTTCTTCAAGCTCCGCAAGGCCGTTTTTCGGTTCGGGATCGATGCTTAACAGGGCTATAAGCCTGTCCGACCTGCCTCCTATAAGCTCACGGATTTCGTGGATGTTCTTGGCACTGATTCTGCGCAAAAGCTCCCGCTTGGTGCTATCGTCCGGCGCACATTCGTCTATAAGCCCCGAAACTATTCCCATATGAGAAATATCCAGGACGTAAGGCCGCCCGAACAGCTCAAGGCTTTTAACGGCAAGGCTTATAACCTCACAGGTGCTGTAAAGATCGATTTCGCCGATACATTCCAGCCCCGACTGCATAAGTTCTTTAAGCTGGTGGGTTCCGTTCAAAATCCTGTAAACGTTTTCGTTGTAATATAGCTTTTCGGTAAGGCCGTCCCCATCCTTGCAGCTGCGGATTATGGACATTGTAACGTCCGGCTTTAAGGCCATAAGCCTGCCGGATGGGTCGGTAAAGGTGATTATACCTTCGCCGGCAAGAAAGTCCTTATTTGCGGCGTAAAGGTCGTATTCTTCAAACCGGCTCATTTTAAACTGCGTATACCCACGGCTTTCGTATAAAGAGCGAAGCCGCAGCACGGCAATTTCACTGTTTCTAAGAGTGCGTATCACTTTGAAGCTTTTCCTTTCACCTGGAGTTGTTTTTATCAAGCCGCTCAATAGCCAGCTTGTAGCCGCCATCACCGTAGTTCAGGGCACGGTTTACACGGCTTATGGTGGCGGTGCTTGCCCCGGTCTTTTCGGCAATGTCGGAATAAACGCATCCCGACGAAAGAAGCCTTGCGACCTCGAACCGCTGAGAGGTTTCCTTTATTTCCTTAACCGTGCAAAGGTCGGCGAAGAACCTTTCACATTCTTCAACCGTTTTAAGAGCCAGTATTGCCTCAAACATGTCGCTGGTGTTTTCGTCAAAAAGATTTCCCATGTTTCCTCCAAAAATCAATAATACTAATTATGCATAAAAGTGTATATGGATTGCTTGAGTAAATGCTCTGCGTTGGCAGCTCGTATAGAATCGCTGTAAAACCGCTGTACTGTGGCTTTTGGCAATTTACAGACACTTTTTAGCGCAGAATAAGTATAAGATAATTAATATAATAGCATATTACCACGTTAGCGAGCTAAAGTCAACTAACATTTTATACAAATATAACTCAATACTGCAGCTGTTTTTTAAGCTAATGGTAATACTGATTCTGTATAAAAGGTATGGGATGCTTTGGCGGCCTGCATAAATCGCCGCAGAGCCGCTTACGACTTTTTCATACACTTTTTAACGCAGAATAAGTACAAGTATAAATATAAGTATGGAATTAACCGCTCCGGCTATTGCATTTCTGCTCCGAATTTGTTACAATACCGTCTTGATACACTAATTTATATGAAGAGAATCAACATGAGCTTCAAGCAAAAATATATTGGCTACAAGAGCTTTTATAAAATGCTTTGCGCATAGTCTGCCGATAATTGCCCTGAATGCCATTACAAGCCTTGTGGGGCTTTTGAATGACCTTATGGTCGGCGGAACCGAAACCGACCTCATGAACGGCATTTCGGCTGCCAACCGGATAATGTTTGGTTTCAACCTTATTATATTTTGAGCGGTTGCCGGAGCGGGCGTATTCGCCGCTCAATATTACGGCCAGGGGTCACAAGGGCGTTCGTTATGCCTTTGCCAACGCCGCATACTTCACGATGCGCTCTGGCGGGAAGGCTGTGATAACCTTCGTCTTTGACAGCGTTATGGTCCGGGCAATCAACTATGTTTTAGTGTCACATTGACCAATTATGCCGCCGGAATGTCTGTGATTGCGGTAATGTTCTGCGAACAAATGTCGAATATAATAAAGTGCGGATTCGGATATTATCTTGTCAAAAAGAGAAAGTGGGTAAATAATCTTGTTGCAAAATCTTAAAAAGCCGTTGTAATTTTCAAAATAATATGTTACAATAATATCATCATTCGGATTCTACATAATAGGGTGGTTGAAATATATGATAAAGGCAAGACTTGAAGCCAAAAAATTAAGAGTGTGGCTTACCTGCATAGCGCTGTTTGCATGCGGAGTAATTATTTGCGCCCCATTCCTGGGTCTTTTAAACGAGGATTTGCTCTATTACGCTTTTCCTTTTCTTGATTTTGGGCTGGTGATCACCGGGGACGGCATCCCCGAGTGGATAGTCGATAATTTCAGCTTTATCGTCAGCATACTATGCATTTGCGCGGCAGTCTGCCTTTTATTCCATATTATTTACGTTATAGTTCTTAACGTGTTCAGGCTGCAAAGAAGGCGCGCCGCAAAGTTGTTAAGAAAAACCGGCTATTCGAAGGACTATTACGATATTCTTGAAGACAAACGTCGCAAGCTTTCAAAGAGCGTTTTTTCCTCGACTAACGACCTTTGCCTTGCCAAGGAGTACTGCGATGGCAGAAGATACGAAAGCGCATTTGAAATTCTGCGCAATATAGATATAGATGATTTTGACCTTAAGGATGCAACGCATTACTATGCCCTGTATTCATATATATTCACTCTGATCGGAGATCTAAAAAACGCAAGGTTTGCGCTCGAGCTTGACGAGCCTTTTATCGAAGAGCAGAAGGGAAGCGTTGAGGCTGACTTTGCAAAGGCCCTTTTGGCCTACGCCGAGCACAATTTCGACGAGGCGAAGTCGGGCTTCAAGGCTCTGATTAAATGCAGGAACAACGAAATTCGAGTTTGGTCCGGAATGTATCTGGGGCTTTTGTATTTGAGACTGCATAACAAGGAAAAGGCGAGAAAGATAGCCGTTTCCTTAAGCGGCTGCAAAAAAACTCCCCGCCAGAGCGAGGATTTGCTGAAGCTTCTTAAAAAGATTGAAACAGCCTACGCGCTCGAGGCTGAGGAGGAGGCCGAAAAGGCACGGGCAGAGTTTGCAAACTAAAATTATCAGCTTTTTAAATAATTAATTGCTTTAATCGGCAGGGACTTATGTGATGTTTTACAAAAAATCGCAAAAGCCCTTGCCTTTAGTTTTTCAAAGGGGTAAAATATAAGTATTAATCATGGATTGATGTGGAGGATAAGGACATGGTATTTACAGTTGACGCCGGCAATACTAATATTGTTCTCGGAGCATATGACAATGATGAGAAGCTTGCATTTACGGCGAGGATAGCGACTGAAGCCTCGAAGACTGAGGATCAGTACGCGGTTGCCTTCTATCAGCTTATCACCCTGAACGGGCTTGACCGTTCGAGCTTCGACGGCGCAATTATTTCAACCGTGGTGCCATCGCTTGTAACTCCGCTGAAGAACGCGGTAAAAAAGCTGTTGAACGTTGATGCTCTGGTGGTCGGCCCCGGAATTAAAACCGGGCTCAACATAAGGCTCGACAATCCTGCCATACTGGGCGCAGATCTGGTTTGCGGAGCAGTAGGAGCGCTTCTGAAATACAAGCCCCCGCTGATCATCTTCGATTTCGGCACGGCAACAACTATTTCCGGCATAGATTCAACCGGTGCGTTTCTGGGCGGCTCAATAATTCCTGGCGTAAACGTTTCGCTTAAGGCTCTTTCGTCCTCTGCGGCTCAGCTTCAGGATATCAATACCGATTCCGGCACGATAGACGTTATCGGAACCAACACCATAGATTCAATGCGTTCCGGTTCTATCTTAGGAAGCGCCTCTATGATGGACGGCATGATATCCCGCTACCGTGAGGTTCTGGGTGAGGAAGCAACGGTTGTTGCAACCGGAGGCCTTGCCTCAAGCATAACGCCATACTGCAAAACAAAGGGAATAGTTCTTGACAATGAACTGCTTCTTGACGGACTTCTGGCTTTGTACCGCAGAAACAAATAATTGTCCATGATTAAAATTTAACTGCGTTGCACCGCGTATCGGGCAACAGCACGGGTTAAAGTCCCGAGAGGTATTAACATGGAAAAATCATTGGCAAAAAGCCGCGATCTCACCTATAAGTTGGTGGGAACGGCGCTTCTGACGGCAATTGTTGTTGTTTTACAGCTTGTCGGCGGAGCAATCAAGGTCGGTACATTCTCAATTTCGCTTGTACTTATGCCTATCGTAGTTGGCGCGGCTTTGTTTGGAATTTGGTCGGGCGCATGGCTGGGCTTTGTGTTCGGCGTGATGGTAATGGCAACAGGCGATGCCGCACTCTTTCTGGCGGTCAACGTTCCGGGAACTATTATAACCGTTCTGGCAAAGGGAACCTTGGCAGGTCTTGCAGCCGGCGCAGTGTATAAGCTCTTTGAAAGCAAGAACAAATACGTTGCAACCCTGTTGGCTTCAATTGCTTGTCCCTTAGTAAATACCGGCGTATTCCTTATAGGCTGTTCCGTCTTCTTCCTGGACACTATTAAGACATGGGCGGGCGGCACTCCGGTATTTCAGTACATGATAGTCGGGCTGGTTGGAATCAACTTCATTCTGGAGCTTGCAATAAATCTTCTTCTCAACCCTGTAATAGTTCGGGTTGTGGATATAGGGAAAAAAGAGCTTCTCAGGTAGGACAAAATAAAAATACGGCTATTTTGCCGTTCGGCAGAATGCACAAGTCCGTAAAAACGGACAATAGACAAAGCGTCCCCTCTATGGTAGAATAGAAATAACTACCACAGAGGGGAATTTGTATGCAAAAAGTTACAGACACATCAAGGAATATGAAAAAGTTATTTACGAGTTAAAGGAAAAAGGATTAACCAATCTGGGCATATATGGCTTGAAAACAAGAAGATTTAACGCAATCCAAAGACACTATTAAGAGCAACGCAAAAATACAATTTACTTTCGATTGTCAGAAGAAAGAAATATCACAATTACAGTCAGGCATTCATAAATATCCAAATTTGCCGAACAGAGATTTCTGTGCAGGCAGGCCGAATCAGAAGTGGATAACGGATATTTCATATATTCACACGAGCCGGGGCGTATTGTATCTTTCAATGATTCGAGATTTGTACGACAATAGTATTGTTGCTTACAAGACCGGCACTGAACAAAACATCAACCTTGTTTTGCAAACCGTTAGGGCAGCCAAGAAAAAGGAAAGGGTCACTGCAGATCTGCAGCTCCACTGCGACCGAGGCTTTCTGTATACTTTCCAAGCTTACTTTAAGCTTACTCAATCACACAACATTATATCGTCAATGTCAAGGCGTGGAAACCCATATGACAACGCTTTGACAGAAAATTTCTTCTCAATACTCAAAACAGAGCGCATTTACCGTCAAAAATCAAAACCTGTGAGGAGGCTTGTCTCCTCATAGGTGAATACGTTTACTTCTGCAACTGCCAACGAATTCGGCTAAAAACAAAACTGACTCCGATGGAATACCGAAGCAGGTTCGTTGCTTAAATTTTATTTTTTGTATTCCATAGGGGAGCTTTTGTTCTGCCCACACAAATTGTGGGCAGTCCGGAACGCCGGGCGGCATTTTTATTTCACCAAAATTTACGGGAAAATGTATTGAAAACTTGGGCGGTATGGTATATAATATTATCATCAACAACAATGGAGGATATCATCATGAAAGAATATATCAAAGGCGCAAACCCTTATATGCCGCTTTGGGAGCACGTCCCTGACGGCGAACCCAGAGTTTTCACGCACAATGGTGAAAAGCGCTTATATATCTACGGCTCGCACGATACCGAAAAGACCTGCTACTGCGGCAAGGATCAGGTTGTTTGGAGCGCGCCGGTTGACGATCTGACGAACTGGACTTGCCACGGCGTTTGCTACACCGCAACAGACGGAAGCATCCTTTACGCTCCGGACGTCGTTAAAAAAGGCGATACCTACTACCTCTATGCCGCCGAATGCTGCGGCGGAAGAATAATGGTTGCAAAGTCGGATAACCCGGCGGGACCGTTTGCAGACCCGGTTAAGACCGACCTCGGCTTCGACCCCGGAATCTTAGTTGATGACGACGGCAGGGTTTACGCCTACTGGGGCTTCTGCGCCTGCTACTGCGCTGAGCTTAACGACGATATGGCAACCATCAAGGAGGGCACCTTCCACGCCCATCCTATGGGTCACACCCAAGCTCCTTGGGCAAAAGACGACGGTCATTTTGATGAAAACGACGCTTTCTTCGAAGCATCATCCCCCAGAAAGGTAATGGGCAAGTATGTTTACATCTATTCCAAGAGATACTTCACCCCCGTTCCCGAGCTGGGCGTTTACACCGAGAACAACGGCTTCCTTTCCTACAAGGTCAGCGATAAGCCGCTTGAAGGCTACGAGCCGGGCGGAGATATCAGCTTTAATGGCGGCGAAATCCTTAAAAACCCGGACGGCAGCGGCACTATGACCTATCAGTGGGGCAACAACCATGGTTCTATTATGGAAGTAAACGGCAAGTGGTATGTTTTCTACCACCGCCAAACAGGCGTTAATGAGTTCTCACGCCAGGCGATGCTCGAGCCGATTGACGTTGCTATGGACAAAAACGGTAGGCTCTATATCGGCGATGTTACATACAAGAACGGCGAGCCGGTATCATCCAAGCCTGTTGAGATGACCTCGCAGGGCGCGCATGTCAACGGACTGGATGCATATAAGCTTATCTCTGCGGGATACGCCTGCCACATCTTCGGCGGCACAAAGCGCGCATATATCGAGCCGGTTTACGACCAGACCGAGGAGGTCTCTGCGCCGGTTGTGGATATCACAAACGGAGTTACTGTCGGATTCAGATATTTGCAGTTCGGCAACAACGCTCCCCAAAATGTCACTGCCGAAATCAACGCGCTTGAAAATGTCGCGGTGAACGTAAGGCTGGATGAGTACAAGGGAAGAATTATTTCCAGCTTCACCATGGCAAAGGGCGAGACTGCGGCGACTGCGGAAATATCCTGCGGAGTGATTGGCAAGCACGCGGTTTACTTCGAGTTCCTTTCCGAGAGCGGGGAGAACGTAAGCATCGCGGAATTTGTAAGGTTTACCTTTGACAGATAATAAATGAAAATCCGCCCTTGTCAGATTGTCTGACAGGGGCGGATGCTTTTTGCTTCAATTATTCCCACTTCTCCCAAACCTCGGGGCAGTACCCAACCGTAGCTTGGCGGGAGTTGCGAACCACCGGGCTTTTTATCAGCGAGGGATTCTCGAGCAGCTTTTCGATTTTATCCTCGTCGCTTCCGAGATATTTAAGCAAAAGTGCGTCCTGAGACTTCGCCTTGGTATCTATAAGCGCCTCCACCGACCCAATCGCCGCTAAAACGCTTTTAAGTTCCCCGCGGGACATTCCCTTCTGATTTAAATCTATCATCTGCGCCTTGATTCCGCGCTCCTTAAACCACCGCTCTGCCTTTTTTGAGTCGAAGCATTTGGATTTGTAGAATATCTGGATGTTCATTTTTGCATTGTCCTTTCTTTTTTGGCTTGTCAGCCCCGCGCACCGATTCAGACGAATCGGTATTCGGTCTATTTCTTGTCTGCAAAGAAATTCAAAATACTGTCTAAACTCAAAAGTGCGTTTTCGTCTTTAATTGCAGGCTTTTTATTGGTATTATGGCTATATACCGCCTCGCGAATGTTATGGCAGTTCATATGGTGTAAAAGCGCACATGCCGTGTTATAGGCTGTATCTATATGACCGTCACCGCCACCGACCAAGATAACCGCACCTTTTTTTGATTTTGCAATCGGTTCTTCATTCCTGAAGAATCTGGCACAAAAGTATGTTTGAAGCCTGCTTCCGACGTCTAACAGTTTTCCTGTCAATTCCGAAAAATAGAGTGGCGAAGCAATCAGAATATTATCACATTCCTGTATATAGTTGTATATCTCCTGCATTTCGTCATCAATTGCACAGCCGTTGTTTTTCCGGCAATACCGACAGTCAATGCAGGGCGAAATGCCACAGCTGTAGGCGTTTACAATTCTGTACTCGCCTGAAATCTTTTCGGTGATTTTATTAATAAGGCTCATAGTATCGCCGTTTATTCTTGGAGAGCCATTTAATATCAATGTTTTCATTATATGTTCCTCTATAATATCCACACAAACAGCTGACGTATAATTAGCTCGCCCGCCTATTCCAGCACCACCGTAAACGGCCCGTCATTGACAAGCGTTACCTTCATATCAGCGCCGAACACGCCGGTCTGAACGGTAAGCTCGTTTGCTCGAAGCTCAGAATTGAAAAGCTCATAGAGCCGCTTTGCTTCATCAGGCCTGGCGGCTTTTGCAAAGCTGGGGCGGTTGCCGCGGGAGCAGTCGGCTAAAAGCGTGAACTGCGAAACGCTCAGCACCTCACCGCCTACGTCGAAAATGGAAAGATTGGTCTTGCCGTTTTCGTCCTCGAATATGCGAAGCTTCGAAATTTTACCTGCAAGGCGAATGGCGTCCGCATCGGTATCGCCGTCAGCTGCGCCGAATAGAATAAAAAATCCTTTAGAGATTTTTCCAACTACCTCGCCGCCGACTTCAACCTGGGCTTGCAGTACCCTTTGTATCACGATTTTCATGTTTATTTCGTCCTTTCGGGAATATCCTGATTGAGATAATCATATTATAGCTGATATGATTCAAATCGTCAAGCCGAAAGGGATATAACGTATCCGAAAAAGGAAAACAATGCTGCACAAATGAATACTTTTACTGACAATTGTTCAAATTTAATAAAAAACTACGCTGAAGCGGCTTAAAAATATGAAAAACTGAAATTTTGTGCTTTACCACTTGCAAATTTTAAAGCGTGTGGTATACTGTATATTGTTATTATGCAATTAAGTCCGTGAAGGGATAAAATCCCGCCGGAGCAATTATTATGGAGGTATACTTATGACATTTAAAAACGCATATTTGCAGAAGGTCTATGACGACGTCTGCGCCCGCAACCCCGGCGAAAAGGAATTTTTGCAGGCGGTAGGCGAGGTGCTTGAAAGCCTTGAACCCGTTGTTGAAAAAAGACCAGACATTGTTGAGGCTGGCATCATCGATAGAATAGTAGAGCCGGAAAGGCAGATCATCTTCCGCGTTCCGTGGGTTGACGACAACGGCAAGGTAAGGGTAAACCGCGGCTTCAGAGTTCAATTCAACTCCGCTATCGGCCCCTATAAGGGCGGTTTAAGACTTCACCCCTCTGTAAACGCTTCGGTTATCAAGTTTTTAGGCTTTGAGCAGATTTTCAAGAACAGCCTTACCGGTCTTCCGATGGGCGGCGGCAAAGGTGGATCCGACTTTGACCCCAAGGGCAAGTCTGACGCCGAGGTTATGCGTTTCTGCCAGAGCTTTATGACTGAGCTTTCCAAGCACATCGGCGCCGATACTGACGTTCCTGCCGGTGATATTGGCGTTGGCGCACGCGAAATAGGCTTCATGTTCGGCCAGTATAAGAGGCTCCGCAACGAGTTCACCGGCGTTCTCACCGGTAAGGGTCTTTCCTATGGCGGCTCGCTTGCAAGAACCCAAGCAACCGGTTACGGTCTTTGCTACTTTACCGATGAGATGCTCAAGTGCATGAAGGCTGAATCGTTTGCGGGCAAGACGGTTGTAATCTCCGGCTCCGGCAACGTCGCCATCTATGCCAACGAAAAGGCCACAGCCCTGGGCGCAAAGGTAGTTGCCATGAGCGACTCCAACGGCTATATTTACGACCCCAACGGCGTCAACCTGGATGTTGTTAAGCAGATAAAGGAAGTTGAAAGAGGCAGAATCAAGGAGTATGTAAACCGCGTTTCGGGTGCCACCTACACCGAAGGCTGCAAGGGGATCTGGACTGTTAAGTGCGATATCGCTCTGCCCTGCGCAACTCAGAACGAGCTTGACGGCGACGCTGCTGACACTCTTATTGCAAACGGCGTAATCGCTGTTGCCGAGGGTGCTAACATGCCTTCCACCCCGGAGGCTGTTGAGAAGTTCCTGAAAGCCGGCGTTTTGTTTGGCCCTGCAAAGGCTGCCAATGCGGGCGGAGTTGCAACCTCCGGCCTTGAAATGTCACAGAACTCCGAAAGGCTCAGCTGGACCTTTGAGGAGGTTGACTCCAAGCTTCATGGCATAATGGTTAATATCTTCCACAATGCATACAACGCTTCCAAGGAATTCGACCATGAGGGCAACCTCGTTGTCGGCGCGAACATTGCAGGCTTCCTTAAGGTTGCGGACGCTATGAAGTGGCAGGGTATCGCTTACTGATAATATAGTAAGATAGTTTTTAACAACGCTCTTTGTATAGGGGCGTTGTTTTTTGTTAATAAGCTGATTCTGTGATTGACTGCGCCGCGCAGATGGGTTATAATAAATGCATACAATCCAGAAAGGAGAATCCTTATGACCCAATACAAAACCTATTAGCTAACATATACCGCGCCAGAGCCGGATGGCTCTTATGTTGATATAAACTTGACAGCGGACTTCGAGCTTGACGACAAAAAGAATACTGTCAAGGGCATCTACGATGGCGGCGGCGATATGGTACTATGGCAGAACCTGCCCGGCGTTTAACTATATGACCATGCCCGGTGGGGGAAGCTATAGCATTGATATAATAGACATTTGGAAGATGACAAGGACGCCCGGTGCAGAGGGCGTAAACGGAACGGTGAAGGTAAATCTTCCCGGAAAAGAAGGCATCGCCGCTTTAGCGGTGATGTGCGATTGATGGAGGTATAGCTATGTTGAAAACATACAACTGGGGAATAATGGCTACCGGAAAGATAGCTTATACATTTGCAAAAGCGGTCAATTCAGTCCCGGATGCAAGGCTGTATGCATGTGCATCGCGGACTAAGGATAAGGCTGAAGAATTCGCCCGTAAAACCGGCGCGCAGAAGGCATATTCAAGCTATGAGGAGCTTGTCCGCGACCCCGATGTGGATATCGTGTATATAGCTTCGCCGATGAGCTGTCATTATGAAAATGCCAAGCTTTGCCTGGAAAACGGCAAAAATGTCCTCTGTGAAAAGAGCATTGCACTTAATTCCGGCGAGCTGAAAAGGCTTGTTTCGCTGGCAAAGGAAAAGGGTCTTTTCTTCATGGAAGCTATGTGGATGAAGTGCCTTCCGGCATTTTTGACTGCTAAAAAATGGGTAGACGAAGGACTGATAGGGGATATCCGTGCCATCCGCGCAGACTTCTCCTGCCCGAATCCGTATAACCTTTCAGACAGGCTTTTCGACGTCAGACTCGGCGGCGGAGCGCTTCTTGATTTAGGCGTATATCCCATAACATTCATAACCGCTTTTCTGGGATACGAGCCGGAGAGTGTAAGCTCGGCGGTAAACATGGGCGACATGGGCATTGATTTGGACGAAACTGTTATCATGAAGTATAAAAACGCCTACGCAAGCTTTGTTGCGGGCTTTGATATCGACAATGACAACCGCGCGGTTATAGTCGGTACCAAGGGCAGAATAGCCTTTGACCCATGGTTTCATTGCACTGCCGCTGTAAGGCTCTATGATAAGTCCTGCAAGCTTGTTAAGGAGAGCGTTACACCCCACCCCTGCAACGGCTATGAGTATGAGATTGTCGAGGTGCAGAACTGCCTGAGCGCGGGTCTTGCCGAGAGCGAAAAGGTCCCGCTGGAGGGAACGGCGGGCGTTATGAAGATAATGGACGGCTTACGCCGCAATTGGCGACTTGTTTATCCTTCGGAAGCCTGATTTATCCCGAAAAAATACAATATAAATCGCAGACATGGAGATTTTTTTGAATGTCTGCGAATTTTTTTTGCAAAACCTATTGACAAATCATTGCTCATATAGTATTATTGTATTAAGTCATTAATACAATAATACTTGCAGGCGGAGGTGAATATAATGAAATGGGAGTTTTCGGATGATAGACCTATTTACTCTCAGATAATCGAGCAGATGAAGCTGTTCATAGTTTCCGGTGAGCTTACACCGGGCCAGAAGGTTATGTCGGTCAGGGAGCTTGCATATGCGGCAGGTGTGAACCCGAACACAATGCAGCGCGCTCTTTCCGAGCTTGAGCGAATGGGGCTGATGACTTCAAACAGAACAAGCGGGCGGTTTATTACCGAGGACGTGGGTATAATCCAAAGCGCAAAGCTTGAAATAGCCCGCAAAAGCATATCCGATTTTTTAAGCAATATGCGTATAATCGGCTTCGACAAGGATACGGTTATAAAGCTTATCGAAAAGTATATCGGCGATAAGTGACTGCTGAAAGCCGCAAATGGAACCCGGGAAATCGGCTTGGGTTATTAAGAAAGGAATGATTTGTTATGAGCGGCACTATAATGGAGTGCAAAGACTTATGTAAAAACTATGGCGCGAAGCAGGCGCTGAAGAAGATTAACATCACCGTAACCGGTGGGCGGATTGTAGGGCTGTTAGGCCCGAACGGAAGCGGAAAAACAACCCTTATAAGAATAGCAAACGGTCTTTTAACTCCCACATCGGGGGAGATAACAATCTGCGGCGGACCTATTGGGACGCAGTCCAAAAAGGACATATCCTATCTGCCCGACTGCGTTGCGCTGCCCGAATGGATGAAGATTAAAGAGATTTTGAAGTTTTACTGCGATTTTTTTGAGGATTTCAAGCTTGAAAAAGCCAAGGACATGCTTCAAAGTCTGAATCTCGATGAAAACCAGAGGTTTAAAACCCTTTCAAAAGGCAACAAGGAAAAGGTTCAGCTTGTTTTAACCATGAGCCGTGAGGCTAAGCTTTACCTTTTGGATGAACCCCTGGGCGGAGTTGACCCGGCCACCCGCGATTATATTTTGAACACCATCATCTCTAATTACAACCCGGAAGCGGCGGTGGTTATCTCCACCCACTTGATTTCGGACGTCGAAAAGATTCTTGACGAGGTATTCTTTATAAATGACGGAACCATAGTTCTAAACGATATGGTTGACAATATACGCGACCAGCGCGGAATGAGCGTTGATTCGCTTTTCAGGGAGGAATTCAGATGTTAGGCAAGCTTTTTAAATACGAATTCAAGGCATGTGCAAGAGTGATTTTCCCGATTTTCGGAGCGGCGATTATAATGAGTATTCTATCGGCAGGGGCAATGGTAATCGCCCCTGATAACACCGCCACAAGTCAGGCGGTAATCTCCGTTTTAAGCGTATTGGCGGTAATGATATTTGCATTTCTCATATTTGCATCTATGCTTATGAGCTTTGTCTTTGCCATTAGGCGGTTTAAGGTGAACCTTCTCGGAAAAGAGGGATACTTAATGAACACCCTGCCTGTTAAGCCCGTTTCAAACGTAATGGCAAAGCTATTATGCTCGCTTATTTTCCAGATACTTTCGCTGATAGTAGTTGTTTTTTGCATAATGCTATGCGCAATGCTGTCGTCAAGAGTGTATATAACCGAGGCTTTTGAGAATATTTCCAACATCTTCAGGGCACTTAGGCAGCTGAGCGCAAGCGTATGGCTCAACCTTATTCTCACTATCTTACTGATGATAGCGGCGGTAATAAAGAGCTATTCGATGATATACTCCGCGATGTCGATGGGCTACTCCTTTAATAAGTGCAAGGCACTTATCTCAATCGGGATGGTAATAGCCTTTTCGACCGTCGAGAGCATCATAACAACCCTTATCGCCTCGGAAGGAATCGAATACCGCTTTGAGGATTTGGAGCAGTATCAAAACGCATTTGCGATCTCGCTGATACTGTCAATTGCTCTGCAAGCCATCTTCGCCGCAATTTACACCTTGCTTACCACGCTTTTTCTTAAAAGAAGACTTAATCTTGAATAAACCCAAACAAGGCACAAAAATACCCCCTGTTCCTCAGAAGAAGAGCAGGGGGTTTATTTATTCAACTACAATATTTTTTAGATACTCATAAGCAACCTCGCCCATCTTTGCGTATCCCGCGTCGTTAGGGTGGAGGTAATCGTTCCATACCGAAACGTATTCATCGGCAAGCTTGTCAGGGTCGGAAGGGTCGGCCAAAGCTGCTTCAAAGTCGATGTATCCGTCGAAGCCGGACTTATCCGACTTTATGAATTCATTCAGCTTCTTTCTTGTTTCGTCGTGAAGCTCGGAATAGTAGCTGCTTCCCTTGATGGGGGTAAGGGTTCCGCCGTAAATTTTTATGCCGTTTTGATGGCACTTGTCAATCATCACCTTGTATTCCTCAATGATTTTATCGGACATATCCTCGCTCTCGTAGCCGATATCGTTTATGCCTATCATGACAACACAGTACTTAACCCCCGGGACGTTGATAACGTCTCTGTCGAACCTGTCCTTGCAGGCAGTTCCAAGACCGCCGAAAACAGCGTTTCCGCCGATTCCCATTGCCGCAACCGAGATGTTTTTGGTGGCGTCGTCCGCCTGAAGCCTGCGTGCCAGCTCATCCGAGTATCTTGCAAAGGCATTTGTGGTGGAGCTTGCACCGTCGGTAATAGAGTCGCCTATGCACACGATTGTTCTTGTTCCGGCATCACCCCAGGTTTCAAGGCTGTTCAAGAAGTACCAGCTTGTCATAACCTCTTCGGGTGTGAAGGTTTCATCCGTCAGATGGTCGCCGGTGGCTATCCATGTTGAGGCTCTTGAAGCGGTGTGGCTTGTAAGAGAGCCGCCGGTGAATTTGCCGAACTTCATGGTGATTGCCAAATCGTCGAGCGCTTCAAACTTGAAATCAATTTCGTCAGAGGTTACAACCGCTCCTGCCTCGATTGTTACATCTGCATTTCCGTCAAAGGTGACGGCAGTGTCGGTGGAGACGTCAATCGCAGGAGCGTTGGGGTCTAAAAGATGAGCAATGTGTACGCCCTCGATTTTAACCGGGATGTCTCCGTATTCGTTGGATAAGGTAAGCCTTATCTTTTCGCCGCCGATGGATACCCTTATCTGCTGGCGGCAGGTGTTTTCCTTAAGAGAGGGGCTGATTGGGGTTTCGTCTGTTCCGGCGGTGAGCTGGGCAGAGGCCCAGGTAGTGAACCATCCTGCCTCATCCTTGGTCTCGACGACCTTGGATTCTTCGCCGCAGGAAACCAGCGACAGAAGCATTGCCGCGCCGAGAATTAGCGCCAAAAGTCTTTTCAGATTCATTTTTATGTTCCTTTCAAATTTTATTCAAGGGATTCTCAAAGCCTCATCAGCCTATGAATTCCTTTAAATGCTCATACACGGTTTTGCCGATAAGCCGATATCCTTGGTGGTTGAAGTGAAGATAGTCGTTCCAAACCGAAACATAGGATACGGATATTTTGTCCGGATCACTTCCGGAGGCCACAACCTTGCACATATCAATGCAGGAATCAAAGCCGGAATCATCCGACAGCACAAATTCGTTGACCCTCTTGCGAATCTTTTCGTGAAGCTCGGAATAGTAGCTGTTGCCCTTGAACGGGGTTATTGTAATGCCTATAACCTTTATGCCCTGCTTGTGGCATCTTTCGATTATCGACTTGTATTCCTTTATGATATTGTCCGAGATGTCAGACTGTGCTCCGCCGATATCATTTACGCCCATAAACAGAACGCAGTATTTAACGCCGGGAATCTTTAAAACATCCCTGTTGGCGCGGTTTGTTCCTGCAATTTCACCGCCGTAGGTGTATAAAGCGGTCGCGCCGATGCCCATGTTTACAACTGACAGATTGTTAAGCTCGTCATCCTGCTGCAAGAGGCGGGCAAGCTCATCGGTGTAGCGGGCAAAGGCGTTTGTTTCAACGCTTGCGCCGTCGGTAAGAGAGTCGCCAAGGCAGACTATCGCACCGCTGTCCTGCGAAGCCATTGTGTCAAGCTCCGCGATGAAGTACCAAGAGGTCATCTCCTCTATGGCGGCAAAGTCGTTGTCCTTTGCGTGGTCACCTTTTACAATCCAGGTTGAGCACCTTGAAGCGGTGTGACAGGTAAGCGTAGATGGAACCGCGCCCAGCTTCATGGTTATCGCAAGGTCTTCGAGGCTGTCGAATTCAAAATCAATAACGTCGGTGGTAATCCTCTTTCCGGCGGGAACCTTAAAGGACGTCATTGAATTGTAGGTCAGCGCGATCTGCGAATCAAGGTCAACCTCGTGGCTTGCGGGGTTATCTATCCTTGCAAGCATAAGCGAGTTTATTTCAAGGTCGGTTTTGCCGTATTCATTGGAGATAACAAGCCTGAGCTTGTTTCCGCCCATCGAGACTCTTATCTGTTGGCGAAGGGTGTTATTTGCAAGCGTGGGGTTTTTTGGAATCTGCTCGTCCCCCGGGGTAAGCATAGCCGTGCCCCAGGTGGCCAGCCAGATTTCGTTTTTTACTTCTTCCATTTTGTCGTCTTCCTTTGTGCTTTCTGCTTTTGCGGTTGTCGCCGCGGTAGTAACGGCGGGTTTTTCGCTTACAAGATACTTTCCGCTGACGAAATACTCTCCGTCCTTAAACTTAATCCTGTACCAGCCGTTTTCACAGAGGCCGGTAATCTCTGCTTCCTCGCCCTCGTCGAGATGCCCTATGCGCTCATAGTCAGCGCCCGGCCCGCTTCTGACGTTTACGCTTGACCTGGCATACATCTTACCGCTTGCGGGTTCAACCTTAACGGTTGCGGCTGTTGTGGCGGTGGCAACGGCGGCAGTTGCAGCTGCCTCGGTCGTCTCAACCATGGTGGTTTCGGGAACGGTTGTAACCTCAGCCTCAGCAGTCTGAACAGTCATCTCTGCAGTCGAAGCGTCAGGTACGGAGGAAACTGTGCTTTCCGGCTCTGTTTCTACGGAAGCGGCAGTTGAAACTTCCTGTTCTGCCGACTCGTCTTCGGATTCGTCCTGCGCTGATGTTACGGCGTTTGCCGGCACATCCGCCGAGGTACCTTCCGGCGGAGCCTGAATATCGCTGTTAGAGCTTAAAGCACACGCAGTCAGCATACTCAGCGACAACATCAAAGCCGTCAGCGCAGCAAGAAATCTGCCGAATGCTTTTTTCATCACTTTCTATTCTCCTTACTTGCGTGTAAATTCCAAGAACTTGTCATATGCAAGCTTGCCCATGACCTCGTATCCGGCATCGCCGGGGTGGAGGAAATCTCCCCATGGGCAGTTATATTCGTCCTTCATCTGGGTGGGATCGTCATCCCGCTCAACAGCGGCGGACATATCTATAAATCCGTCGAACCCGCTCTTGGCGGATACTATAAAGTCGTTGCAGGCGGCGCGTATATTCTCGTGAAGCTCGGAGTAGTAGCCGCTTCCCTTTATCGGGGTCATTGTGCAGGCATAAACCTTTATGCCCTTTTCATGGCATCGGTCTATAACCTCCTTATAATCCTCGATGATTTTTTCGGTGATATCCTCCTGCGAGCCGCCGATGTCATTAATGCCTATCATAAGCATGCAATAGGTAACGCCCGGAATGTCGATAACGTCGCGGTCGAGCCTCGAACGTATGCCCCAGTCTCCGGTTATATTGTCGCCCGATATTCCCATGTTGATAACTGCGGCTTCACCGTCAAGGTGCTCTGCAAGCTTATCCGGCCAGGAAGCGCCTTTATCGGTGCTCGCGCCAACGCCGTCGGTAATGGAGTCGCCAAGGCAGACTATAACCTCTTTGCCAGCCTGTGCCCAAACGTCGAGGCCGCATATGTAGTAAAAGCAGCTCATTGTCTTTGCCGAAGGCATTGTAAGGTCTGAAACGTGGTCGCCCTCGGATATCCAGCAGGTGGTGTTTGCGATTCCGTGGCAGGTAATAGAGCCGCCTACGAATTTGCCGAACTTGATAGTTACTGCCAGCGGTTCAAGCGCGGTCAGCGAAAACGCTGTTTCATCAGATTCGGCGGTCAGCCCCGCTTCTATGGTGATTCCTTCCTCGCCGTCAAAGGTCAGCACAGTGTCTGTAGAAGGATCGATTTCAGAGCTGCCGAGCGACGAAGCCCTGGCAATGTGAACGCTCTCTATTATCAACGGTATACTGCCTTGCTCGTTTGAAAAGCGCAGGCGGATTTTGTCGCCGCTGATAGTGGGAGTTATTATCTGGCGGCAGGTGTTTTCGCGCAGGGGAAGCTCTATCGGAAGCTGATCATCTCCGGCAGCCTGAACCGCCATGCCCCATGCCGCGTGCCAGCCCTCGTCCTCACCGGGAGCCTTAACCTGCCCGCAGGAGCAGAACATGGTTAACAGCATGGAAATACAAATGAAAAATAACAATAGCTTTTTCATAAAAATGTTCCTTTCAAAATTATATATAAAACAGTATAGCATTTTTTTGCCAAAAAGTAAACTGAATTTGATAATATTTTATCTCAAACTTTTTTCGGAAATGTAGCACCGGTTTCTTATAAAGTGTATTTGATCTGCCCGGGCAGCCGCATAAAATTTTCATACGATGGACTTTGCAGTGATTTTATAGTCACTTTTAGAAGGAGATTAGTTGCTGTCTTGCTGGCCGCCGGTGATATTTTTTTACGTTTATAACAAAAACATCACAGTTTTATTATATACTTTTTACATAATCGGTATTGACAAATTGATGGCAGTGTTATATAATTAACTCGTTAACTATTAACTGATAAAATGATTTCAGAAGAAAGGAATGATATTATTGGAACAGAATTCTCAAAGGGATATGTATAAGCAGAGCATGCATCTGTTTATGAAGTGCAACCGCCTTCACCACACGCTGGTGGAGACAAGGGTCAGCACACTCGGGCTTCACAGAAGCCAGCACGGAATGCTGCTCACCATCAACTTTAACGGAAATATCTCTCAGAAGGAGCTTGCCAAAAGGATGGAGATTTCACCTGCGGCAGTAACGGTAACACTGAAGAAGCTCGAAGCTCAGGGGTTTATCGATCGCTCACAGTCTGAAAACGATTCAAGAATCAACAACATAGCCGTAACCGAAAAGGGAAGGGAAATTATTTGCCGGGCCGGCGCGATTTTTGACGACGTAGACGAGAAGACGTTTGAAGGCTTTTCCGAGGAAGAGCTTGAAGCGCTTTTGGGATATTTAAAAAGGATATCCTGCAATCTAAAAAATGCTATGGGCTTCAATAAAACCTGTTGCTGAAAGGGGAATTTAAGGTGAAAACATGGTTTAAATACATAAAGCCGTATTGGCCGTTCTTCATTATAACGCCTTTATGTATGCTTGTGGAGGTCGCTGGGGAGGTTATAATGCCCAAGCTTTTGGGCACTGTTATCGACTCGCAGATGGCTGGAACGCTTACGGTTGCTCAGAGCTTTCAGGTTATGGGTGAAATAATTCTGTGCGCATTGCTTATGATGGCCGGCGGTGTAGGCGGTTCTTTCTTCGGCGCCAAGGCGTCGGTAAACTTCGCAGCAGATCTGCGGCAGGACGTCTTTGAAAAGGTGCAGACCTTCTCGTTCGCAAATATCGACAAGTTTTCTACCGGCTCGCTTGTAACAAGACTTACAAACGACATCACACAGATGCAGAATTTTATAAACATGCTTTTAAGGATGGCTTTCCGCGCGCCCGGTATGCTTATCGCCGCGCTTATCATGTCTATAAGCCTTCAGCCCGAGCTTTCGGTTACCTTTGCGGTCTCTATTCCGGTTTTGTTGATATCTGTCGGAGCGATTATCCTCACCGGATTTTCAAGGTTTGAGCGCGTTCAGAAGAAGCTTGATACGCTTAATTCCACTGTACAGGAGAACGTCACAAACGTAAGGGTGGTTAAAAGCTTTGTCCGCGAGGGTCACGAAATCGATAAGTTCGGCAGCGCCAACAAGGAATATAAAGGCGCCAGCATGAGCGCAATGAACGTTATGATCTTTATGTCACCGGTGACTACGCTTATAATGGACGTCACTGTTCTGTGCATAATCTATTTCGGCTCCAAAATGGTGTTTGACACCGCCGGAATCGGCATGGGAGTCGGCGATTTGCAGATGTTCGTCACATATACCAACCAGATTCTTTCCTCGTTGATGATGGTTTCAATGCTTCTGATGATGACCTCACGTGCGATGGCGTCTGCAAAGCGTATTAAGGAGATACTTGAAGAGCAGCCCGACATCTGCGACGGCAGCGATGCGGACCCCGAGCTTACCGTTAAAAGCGGCGATATTGAGTTTAAGAACGTCACCTTCCGCTACTACAAGAACTCAGGTGAGAGCGTACTCAACAATATCAACCTGAAAATACCGGCAAAGTCGATGGTGGGAATAATAGGTTCTACCGGCTGCGGCAAGACTACTCTTGTTTCTATGATACCAAGGCTTTACGACCCCGATGAAGGTGAAATTCTGGTTGACGGCAGAAACGTTAAGGACTACACCATCTACAACCTGCGCGAGGGTATAGGAATGGTTCTGCAGAACAACACACTGTTCTCCGGAACAATTGAAGAAAACCTCCGCTGGGGCGATGAAGCCGCCACCGAGGATGAGATAAAGGCTGCCGCACACAGCGCACAGGCGGATAAGTTTGTGGATTCCTTTAAGGACGGTTATCAGACAGAAATCGACCAGGGCGGTACCAATGTCTCCGGCGGCCAGAAACAGCGCCTTTGCATTGCACGCGCACTTCTGAAAAAGCCGAAGGTTCTTATCTTGGACGACTCCACCAGTGCGGTTGACACCGCTACCGAGGCTCAGATAAGGCTTGCTTTTAAAAACGAGCTTGCAGATTCAACTAAGATTATAATTGCGCAAAGGATAACCTCGGTTCAGGACGCTGACATCATAATTGTTATGAATGAGGGCGAAATTTCCGGCATAGGCACTCATTCCGAGCTGCTCGAAACCAACGAGGCTTATCAGGAAATCTATTACTCTCAGAACGATGCGCAGAAGAAGGGAGCGTGAGCGGGTATGGCAAGAGATTTAAAAGAGCTTCAGAAGCAGTATAACACCTCAGCCACCGCCATTAGAATGGGACACGGTCCCGGAGGGCCCGGAGGAGGTCCGGGGGGAAGAGGCCCCGGCGGACCAAAAGAGGGAAAGTCCAGTCTTAAGCACGGTTCTCAAACCATAAAAAGGATGCTCGGCTATCTTTCAAAATACAAGATAAGAATAGTTATAATCCTTCTGTGCATGCTTGTGAACACGGTTGCTTCGCTCTGCGGCGGATATCTTTTAGCGCCGATAATCAACAAGCTTAGCCTTGCCGTAAGTGGGCAGGAGCAGCCGCTAAGCGGAATGGAAAGGATTGCCGACAGCATCATTTCCGCCTTCACGGGGCCTATAAACGTTGCTGTAAGAAGCGAAATGATGAGCTACATTATAGTCACAATAGGAATATTCGCCTTTGTTTACGGAATCGGAGTGCTTACCAGCTATTTGCAGGCAAAGATGATGCTTGTGGTTTCGCAGGGAACCATTGAATCCATAAGAAATGATCTGTTCACCAAGCTTCAGAAGCTTCCGATAAGATTCTTCGATTCGCATCCCACCGGCGAGGTTATGTCACGCTTCACAAACGATATCGACAATATCGATACCATGATAAACAACTCGCTTACATCAATAATATCAGGCGTCGTAAACCTTGTGGGCACCTTTGTCTTCATGATAACAACAAACTGGATATTAACCCTTGTAACCATCTTCTTTATACCGGTGTTTGCGCTGGGCGGGGGAGCTATTGCAAAGGTATCCTCTAAATACTACTCAGGACAGCAGGCTGCGCTCGGTGCTGTAAACGGTTACACCGAGGAGACTGTTACCGGTCAGAAGGTAATAAAGGTTTTCAATCACGAAAAAACTGCGGTCGATGAGTTCAGCCTTTTGAACAAGGACATGCGCGAAAAGCAGTTCAAAGCGCAGTTCTACGGCTCCATCATGGGCCCGATAATGGGAAATATATCTCAGATTTCCTACGGCGTAACAATCGGCGTCGGTGCAATACTTATGGTGTTCGGCAAGCTTTCAACCGGCGCTTTGGGACTGTTTGCGCAGTACTCCAAGCAGTTCTCTATGCCTATAAACAACATCTCCCAGCAGATGTCAGCCATATTTGCCGCCCTTGCAGGTGCCGAAAGGGTATTCGAGGTTATGGATACCGATCCCGAATCGCCTGATGCTCCGAACGCCTTTGCAGACGTTATCAGGGGAGACGTTGTACTTAAAGACGTAAGCTTCGGCTATGTTCCGGATAAGACGGTCTTAAAGCACGTCAGCCTTTATGCAAAGCCGGGCCAGAAGATAGCCTTTGTAGGCTCCACCGGCGCGGGCAAGACGACCGTTACCAACCTTTTAAACCGCTTCTACGACATCAATGATGGCGAGATACTTATCGACGGCAGAAGCGTAAAGGACTACAAGCGCGATTTCCTGCGGCAGAATATTGCCATGGTTCTGCAGGACACCCACCTGTTCACCGGAACGGTGCGTGAAAACATCCGTTACGGCAGGCTTGATGCTACCGATGATGAAGTTGTAGCCGCCGCCAAAACCGCCAGCGCGCATTCGTTTATAATGAGGCTGGAGAACGGCTATGACACCGTTCTGGAAAGCGACGGAGCCAACCTTTCTCAGGGCCAGCGCCAGCTTCTGAACATTGCAAGAGCAGCCGTTTCAAACGCCCCGATACTTGTTTTAGACGAGGCGACTTCTTCGGTTGACACCAGAACCGAGCGGCACATTGAGCATGGCATGGATAGGCTTATGAAGAACCGCACCACCTTTGTTATAGCGCACCGCCTTTCAACGGTAAGAAACGCCAACGCCATTATGGTGCTTGAAAACGGCGAGATAATAGAGCGCGGCGACCATGATGATCTGCTTGAGCAAAAGGGCAGATATTACGAGCTTTATACCGGCGTTAAGGAACTGGATTAATAGCTACATCAATAATATTAGCCTCCGCTGTATATGCTACGGCGGAGGCTGTTGTTATACTTATTCCACGATAAAAATGTCTGTAGGTTTGCACCATGGGCTAATGGGCTGCTTACACTGTATTCGTCCGGAAATGTACAGACCATGTTTTGTCACAAAATCGGGTGTAAAATCCGCTCGCCCGGCGTTTTGCACCTGATTTTTTTGCTTTCATTTCAGGCGAAGACCGGGCCTTTGTCTGAAAAATAAAATTATTTGTGCTAAATCAACAAAACAGAAACGTAAGCAAGGTAAACAAAGCCGAGAAAAGCAGAATCAGACTTATCATAGCTAGTTGCAGCCCTGAGAAACCGCTTAAGCTTTTGGAAAAAGCATTTAATAAGATGATTCTCCTTATGTAGCCGCCAATCGCAAAACCACCGTTCGGAATCGCGCAACCTTAGCGGTATAGTATAGACAGCTCCTTGCTCCGTTATCGGAACTTTCCGCCGCATTCAGTGTTCGGCCTTTGACACCTCCGCTCTTGAACGGGAACAGGCGGAACTGACCGATGAACTGAACATCGTCGCGGAACTCAAGCAGAACTGCATCTACCGGGACGCCCATGTCGCTCTTGACCAGACTGAATATCGGAAACGCTACGACGGGCTGACCGCAAGGTTTGAGGCTGCCAAAGCACGGCCGGAAACGGTCACTTCCACCATAAGCGACAAGCAGTCCAGACAGGCGACAATCGAGGCATTCCTCAAAACACTCTCAGCACAGGGTAGCTTAGTGGAGAAATTCGACGCTGCCCATTGGTGTGAACTGGTGGATTTCATGACGGTTTACTCTAAGGACGGTGTGCGATTTACCTTCAAAAACGGAACAGAGATTAAGGCATAAGGGTAAAAAGATACTCCTCACTACACAGAAATGTGCGGTGAGGAGTTTTTGCGTTATGGTCGAGATCGGAAGTTTATGAATTACTTTTTAAATGGACGAGAAAAAATCTTACCACCTTCCTCGACTAATTCCTCTGCATGATCAGCCACAAACTCAGCTACTTTATGCCAATTGCCTTTAAATCGAAAAAATAATTCTCCGTTTATAATTTTGGTTCGACAATTATATGTCCTGCTGCCCGATGTAATCTGACACCACTTTAAAATCTTATTTATTCCAAGAACCAACATATTTTTTCACCTTTCTCATAGCTCCTGCTCCGCCTCACCTTTACACCGCAAGCGGAAAAATTACACCGCAAAGGCATACTTTTTAATTATTCCTTGGTTTTGTATCAAAGTCTGCAAGAACATATCCTGCAAAGTCATATTACCTTATCTGCTGATTAAATCTGCTGCTGAAAATCGTCACAGGTACAGCAATCGCCGGAGGTCGAAAGAAGAGTGTCCTTCATTGAATCATCGTAATAAGAATATTGATTTTTGCCAAGGCGCTTTGAATTGTAGAGCGCCAGATCTGCGGCGTGGAAAAGCGAATAGTAATCCTTTCCCGCAAGCGGAGATATCGCTATCCCCATGCTTATGGTGAGCATAACGCCGTTATAGCAGCCCTTTACGGCGTTGAAAATTCTGTCAACCGTTTTCTCCACGCCGGAGTTGTAGCTCATGAAGATAAGAAATTCGTCTCCTCCGGTGCGGGCGATAATGTCGGTTTTCCGTACGGTTGCCCGCAGCTTATCTGCAACAAGCTGAAGTATGTGGTCGCCGAACAAATGGCCATATGTGTCGTTTATGTACTTGAATATGTCAATATCAAAAATGATAAGAACAAACCTGTTGTCCGGCTTCTGCGATATCGTGCTTGATATCAGTTCCCTTGCGCTTGTGTTGTTAAGCAGACCAGTCAGCGTTTCATGGCTGGCCTTGTTTTCAAGCTCATCCATTTTCATCTTTGAATCATGGATATCAAACGTTTTTCCGATTATTTCGGTCAGCTTCGCCGGCTTATCGTCAGACCAGATTGTCATCGCGACTATCTGATTCCAGCGGGTCTGGCCGTCAACAATCAACCGGCAGTCAACGTTTACCATCGGCGATTGCGGGGTTGCGCAATGAATTGAAGAGCAGAATTTTTCATAATCGTTCTGCTCGAACATCCTCGAGACCTTTTCGTTTGAACAAGGATCCGTTATAACCTCGTCCAGCCCCAGACGTTTGGCGCCCCAGGATGAAAGAGTAACCATATTCCGGTCAACGCTGTATTCAAACTGGATTTCCTTTGTGGTGGCAGAGAAGAAGTTGTATTTCAGGCGTTCCCGATCAAGCAGGTGGAGCGAGCGCTCCGAGGCAAGCAGCTTATCGCCGTGCAAAAGCTCCTTTATCATATTTGTCCGTGTGATTCTGTTCTCCTGAATCTGTATTCGGCTGAACTCAGTGTCGAGCACGCCTTCCACCTTTTCAAGGCATTCTCTTAATATTGGGTTAAAAGCTCCGCACTCGCCGTTAAGTATCATTCTTATAGCAACATCGTGCGGGAAGGCTTTTTTATAGCACCTGTCGCTCACAAGAGCGTCATAAACATCCGCCATGGCAACCACCTGTGCCGAAATCGGTATCTCATCGCCCTTAAGCCCGTCGGGATAACCGCGCCCATCGTATCTTTCGTGATGCCAGCGGCATATTTCCCAAGCGGTTTTAACCAAAGGCTCATCCCGATAGGCCGACAGATTTTCAAGCATCTGTGCACCGGCAAGCGAATGGGTCTTCATAATCTCAAACTCTTCCTTTGTAAGTCTGCCGGGCTTGTTCAGTATCTTTTCATCGATTGCGATTTTGCCTATATCGTGGAGCGAAGAAGCAAGGCATATCAGCGATATATCCGCCTGAGTAAGGGGATACCGGTCGGTCATCCTTTGAAGCTGATGAAGCATAACCTCGGTGAAGGTTCTTATATGAAGGATATGCTGGCCGTTCTCGTCGTTTCTGAATTCAACTATGTGGCTTAAGATGTTCACCATCATGTTGCTGAGGTGTTCCTGTTCGCCCACCTGCTCAACAACAAGGCTCAAAAGCTTTTTTTGCTTGGTGTACAAAAGGATTGTGTTGGCAACTCTGTGGTGAACAAGCACAGCGTCGAAGGGGCACATTATAAAGTCCGTCGCTCCGAGGCTATATGCCTCCTCTATCTGATCGGAGCCGTTTTCTGCGGAAATTATTATAACAGGCAAAACGTCAATCCAGTGCCTTTGATTCATTACGGAAAGGACTTCAAAGCCGTTCATTCGCGGCATAACTATATCCAGAAGAACAGCCGAAAGCTCCGTAATATGGCTCTGAATTATTGCTATTGCCTCAACACCGTCGGCCGCCTCGAAGATTTCGTAATCGTCAGAAAGAATTTCAGACAGAATGGAACGGTTTAACTCGGAGTCATCGACAATCAGAATTTTCTGCTTTGGGATTTTGTTTTCACTCATGGCTGTTGTCCTTTCAGAATTTTTGTAGTTAATTATAATATAAGGTATATTTGCGGCATTGTCAACCTCACGCGGAATAAATTAACGGTTATGGTGCCGCAAAAGGGCGGTTGGGCGAAAAACGAGCGTATATAAAGCCGCTGTCGACGAAGTGTCTATATTATTATACTATATTGCTTATGACTTGTCAATTTTAAAATAGTGTTTTGGCGCATTTTGCCCAGGAATTGTTTGCCGACTTCGCAGCCACGCTGAGGAGTGATATTTGTTCAACGGCAAAATGCCGGAGACGCTTTATAATTATTTTTGTTTAAAAGTGTTCGACCACACTTGGTTGTGACCATGCATGGTCATAAAGCGGGTGCAAATCCCATTGTACAGCGGTTTTGTACCCGCTTTTGGTTTCGCCGAATATAAGTATAATACTAATTCTACGTAAATGTGTATATTTGCTGCTTTGGCAAACGGTCGTTGCTTTGGCTCTCCGAATAAAATCGCCGCAAAACCGTTAGATAATAGGTTTTGCAGCGATTTTACGGACATTTTTAATAAGAAATAATTATAAGCCGTCTTTGGCATGCATTTATGCAATGTGCAGCCGCTTATTCCTGAGCCTCGGGGTTGCCAAGAGCCTCGAACATATACGAAAGCTCGCGGAACATGGCAAGAGCCTCGTCGTCTCCACTGTCAAGATTGGTAAGTATAGCCAGAATGTAAGGGTGCGGTGCGTCAACATAGGCTATGTCGTGGAAGGAAAAGTCAGTCCATCCGTACTTGCGGTATACCGGGTAGTGCGAGCGTATCATCTTCATCCTGGTTGCCAAAAGGTCAGACTTAAAGCCTTCAACGCTTTTTCCGTCGCTTGTTAAGTATGCTGCAAGAAGTCTTGCGTCGACGCCGGCAGATTCAACGCAGATTTTCTGCTTGCTTTTGCGAACATCTTCGTCATGAGTCATGCCTTTTTCTCTGAGATAAGCTTCAAAGTCCGTCCAGGTGGTAAGGTCCTTGAGCATTTCATAGGCCACATTGTCGCTCCGGGTTATGGCAAGCTGCAAAAGCTCCGCAACCGTATACTGCTGTCCGAAGTCGCCGTCGACAATGACGCCGGTTCCGCCGAAATAATGGCGCTCTTCGTATGTAAGAACGGTTTCGGGGTCTATCTCCCCGGCGTCGATCTTCTCATACATAAATATTGCAAACGGAATCTTAACCGTGCTTGCAACGGGGTAGTGGACGCTTTCGTTCAGGGTATATTCAAAGCCGGTTTCCATATCCATAAAGTAGATGGAAACAACTCGGTCACGCGGGGTGATGATATTTCCATCCTCGTCGACAACCGCCTCAAGCTCCGGCTGACAGCCGCAGGGCGTGCTTTGCGGGTCGCAGTTTTGGTTGCAGCCGTATTTTTCCATCACCTGCGCTATACGTTCGTCAAAATCCGCCGGCAGCTGAAATTCCTTTACCGGCTCTTCGGCAGAAGAAATATCCGTGATTTCCGGCGCAGTGCTGTTTGAAACAGTCCCCGTTTGGGGCGGAATCTGGCTCTGAGCTTCGCTAAGCGTTATCGACTGCTCCGCAGTCGTCGAGGCTGAGGAGGTGTATATGGTTATCCCGCGGGAAGTATCATAGCTTTCTCCGGGAGGGCTGGAAGATATTCTTTGGCATGAGCACAGCATTCCGAACGCAAAAAGCACTGCCGCCATGCATGCCGCCTTTATGAGCTTCAAATAGATCACCCCGAAAAATGCCGCCCGTTTTGCGGACGGCATTTATAAAAATATGCTGTTCTACTTTTTATCAGGTAATACTGTCGTAGGATATATCGTCGTAGAAATCGCAGTAAACCATTTCGGCCTCTGCGTCTGCAAGGATTTGGTTAACATCGGCATTGAAGAAGTCGTTTATATATTGCTCCTTAACGGTGTCAAAATTCTCTTCGATGTAATCATCCTGTTCTAATCTTTGGATGATGTGGAAACCGTAATCGGTCTGCACAACGTCGCTCACCTCGCCGACTTCAAGTGCAAAGGCTGCCTCTTCAAACGGCTCTACCATCTGGCCGTAGGTGAACAGATAGCCATCGGTATTTTCCAGCATACCCTGGTCATCCCCAATCGACTGTGCAAGCTCGTAAATGTCTGCTCCGGCTTTGATTTCGGCTAATTTTTCCTTCGCAAATTCCTCAGCTCCGGCTATCAGAGCACTTTCAGTTGCGGTTTCATACCCTTCGCTTCCGAGAAGATGATCGTTGGATATGAGCAGGTGGTAAACGCGCACATAATCCTGTTTAAGGGCAGCCCTTATTTCATCATCGGTGTGGGTGATAATCGGGTTTTCGCCGGCATAAACATCGTTATAGACCCTTTCGCTCATAACGCCTGAGGTGATCAGCTGCTTTAACAGCTCTTCCTTTATTCCGGATGCATTCAGCGCATCCTGGAAGGCTTCTTCCGAATCGAACTGAGCGTGCTCCTCGGCAAGGTATTCGTCAACCGCTTCATAATCCTCATCGGTGAGGCTTATGCCGTATTTCTTTGCGACTATATTGCCGAAGTTTTCCTCAATAAGGTCGTATTTTATTTGCTCTTTAAGAACGTCAAAGTTCTCCTCATTGTCCTCCCACATGTCGCTGGTGATACCGTTTACGGTTGCATAATAGTTTAGATAGTAAAGATACATATATCTGTATTCATCAAACCTTATGTCAATTCCGCCGACGGTGAAGATAACCGGGTTGTCGGAAATATCTATCTTTTCGCCGTTGATTGTCAGGGTGGGCTCAACTGCTGTGGAACTGTCTGTTTGCCCGTCTGAATCTCCGCTGTCGTTATCTGCCGACTGATTCTGAGACTGGCCGTCGCCGCTGACATTAGAGTCATCGGTCTTGTCGCCGCAGGCGGTAAAGGCGGTAAACGCCATCATAACAGCTGCCAATATGGCAATGGTCTTTAAAAATCTGTTCATTTAAACATCTCCAAAAGTACTTTTTACAAAGTTATTTTTTATATTATAACCTTTGTTTGTGATAATATCGTGACAGTTTGGTGGGGCATCCGCAGATATTCCGCCTTAGCAGCCGGCTGAATGCCGGAAAGAATCATGAAATCATAACACAGAAAAGAATAATCGCAAAGTAAAGAATAATATAATTCGGCTTGCCGAATTATATATTATTTACTGTTTCCTCATCCGTCTGGGCCGGAAAACGGTTTACATATGCTCAACCGTATCAATAGCCAGCATATCAAGCTGCTTGACAATGACCTTTCTTGCAAGTGAAGCCATGTTCAGCCAGTCGGCACGCTTTGCCGCGTCTTCCTCGCTCAGAATCCTGTTGTCGTGATAGAACCGCGAGAACACCGAGGCTATGTTATAGGCACTGTCACAGAGAACGCAGGGAGCCATCTCGTCAAACGCCTTCTGATATACCTCGCCCGAAAGCGCAATGTCAAGAGCAAGCTCCCGCTCGGCAGCTGTGTGAAGTGCCTTTATGACAGGTATGGCATTCGGGTCTGTATCCGCCTTTTTCAGAATAGAATTTATGCGTGTGACGGTGTACAAAAGGTAGGTTCCGGTTTTGCCGTCAAACGCCAGGAACTTGCCAAGGTCGAATATATAGTCCTTGGAGGGCTGATTTGCAAGGTCACCGAACTTGATTGCCGCCATGCCTATCTTTTCGGCGGTTTCAAGCTTATTGTCCGAAACGTAATCCGAATCCGCAAGCTTTTCCATGGCGCCGTCAACAGCGGTCTGAATAAGGTCGCTCAGGCGCATAACTCCGCCGTCGCGAGTCTTGAACGGCTTGCCGTCCGCGCCATTCATTGTGCCGAAGCCTAAAAGCTTAAGCTCGGTTTCTTCAGGCACGATTCCGGCCTTTTTGACGCAGCGGAACACCTGCGTAAAGTGGAGCGACTGCCGCTTGTCTACAACATACCAGATTCTTGACGGCTTGAAATCACGTTCGCGCTGGACGATTGTTGCAAGGTCGGTAGCGTCGTAGCCGACCGATTTATTTGACTTGGTGACTATTATCGGCGGGACGGTTATTTTGTCTCCATCCTCCTGAACGTCAACCACCATTGCGCCCTCGCTCTCATGGAGCAGACCTTTCTTGGTCAGAATATCAATGGTTTCCGGAATGTATGGGTCGGCGTCGCTCTCACCGTACCAAAGGTCAAAGCTCACGTCAAGTCTTGCATAGCTTTTCTTGACACTGCCGACCGAGACTTCCATGATCTTTTTCCAAAGGTCGTAAATCCCCGACTTGTGACATTGAAGCTGGGCGGTTATCTGCCTTGCAGTCTCCTTAAATGCCTCATCCTGCTTGCTTTTTGCACTTGCAAAGGGGTAGATTTCGTTCAGTTCGTCCTCGTTTATATCCGGAATCGGGTCGGCTGCGGGGTCAAAATTCTCCTTAAAGCATGCCCATTCAGGGTGACGCTCGCGGTATTCGGCTATAACAAGCCCGAGAGGCGTTCCCCAGTCGCCGAAGTGGACGTCGCCATAAACAGTTCTGCCGGTGGCGCGAGCTATCCTCTTAACAGCTTCACCGATTATGGCAGAGCGCAGATGACCTATATGCAGGGGCTTTGCAACGTTTGGCCCGCCATAGTCGATTACTATTGTTTCGGGGTTTTCCGCCTGCGGCACTCCAAGGTTTTGGTCTGCCGCTATCTCGTTGACATAATTTACAAGATACTCATCCGTAAGCGTGATATTTATAAATCCCGGTTTTACAGCTTCGACTTTGGCAAAGCGCTCATCCTGCGAAAGAACCGCCGCCGCTTCCTCCGCAATTGCAAATGGAGCCTTTTTATACAGCTTAGCTCCGGCAAAAGCGCCGTTGCACTGGAACTGGCAAAGGTCCTGCCTGTCCGAAACCGCGACTGTGGCAAGCTTAGGGTCATATCCGCACTTTTCAAAGGCAATAGCCGCCGCTTCGGTCAGAAGCTCGGTAATTTTGCGCATATTCTGTCCTCCTATAGCAGTTAATTATATATAATTTAATATATACCATATTTCATGACGGATTGCAAGCAAAAATTCAACATTTTCTGAGCCCGGTGCTTTCTCCTGCCGAATATACAAAAGGGCGTATCTGCCGGATGGATGATAGTCTAATATTAGCCTTGTCCGAAAAGAAAGCAAAAAATCGGGTGAAACCCTATTATATAGTGGCTTTGCGCCCGATTTTATGACAATTCATGGTCTGACCGTAAATCTGTACATTTTCGGACGGATATAAGTATGAGTAGTAGAATCGTCCGTTGCACAGCACAATTTATTTCTAAAATATCTTCTGCGCGATATTCCCTCTTGCACAATCTCAAAAATTGTATTATAATGTCTGTAACAATTGCAAAAAGGGGGCGGCAAAATGCCTTATATGAGCGATACCGAGCTGGTGAAGTCGATACGTGCAAACAGAATCCTGCCATGCTATCTTTTCTGGGGAAAGGACACTTTCACCTGCGAAACCATCGCCAAAAAGCTGATAGACAGGCTTGTGCCCGACGAGGCAAAGGATATGAACTATCACTTTTTTCCGGCCTCCGCTTTTTCATGCAACGAGCTTTCCGATATATGTGAGGCTGTGCCGATGTTTGCTGACAGAGTTGTGGCGGCGGTCAACGATCTGAACGCCGACAGCCTGCACCCCAATGAAGCAAAACGCCTTTTTGATATTATTTCCGGAATAGACGGCAGCACGACAACTGTCATATTCTACGCCACCGGGGCGGATCTTGCAGCCGGAAAGAAGGCTCTGAGCCAGAAGAATAAAAAGCTTGCCGACCATATTGTCAAGTCCGGCGGGGCGGTTGTAGAATTTGCATATAAAAGGCCGCCGGAGCTGATAAGGCATATACAGTCAAGGCTCGGTGAGCGCGGCTGCTATATATCCGACGGCAACGCGGAATACCTTGCTGCTGTTCAGAACTGCAATCTTCTTATGATAAACAACGAATGCGACAAGCTTTCAAGCTATCAGTCGGGCGGGGAGATAACCCGCGAAACGGTTGAGCTTCTTGTTTCCGGCCAGGAGGATACCGACGCTTACAAGCTTTCAAAAGCCGTCGTTTTGGGCAGACGGGCGGAGGCGTTCGACATTCTGGACAGGCTTTATTCCCGGCAGGCGGAATCAATAGTTCTTCTGTCGGTGATATCAGGGGCCGTAATGGATATCTACCGTGCAAAGGCCGCCGCTCTAGAGGGAATATCCGAAAAGACGGTCATAGAGGACTATGGCTACCGCGGACGCGATTTCGCAGTGAAAAACGCCTTCCGCGACTGCCGCGGCATGACCGTGGAAAAGCTGAGATTCTGTCTGCGTATACTCTCCGACTGCGACCGCGACATGAAGTCAAAGCGCACCGACCCGCGCGTTATGCTCGAGGAGGCCATCGCGAAAATACTTGAATATCGGCGCTGAAAGGAGCCTTGAAATATGCTTCATATAAACGGCGCCGTCATAGTCGAGGGAAAATACGATAAGGCGCGCGTTAAGAATATGGTTGACTGTCCGGTGATAGTTACAAACGGCTTCGGAATATTTAAGGACAGTGAAACCGAACGTCTGATTCGCACTTACGCCGAATCCGGCGTGATAGTGATTCTTACTGACAGTGATTCTGCCGGTTTCAGAATAAGAGGGCATATTAAGAGCTTTGTCCCGGAGGATAGAATACGCAATGCTTACGTCCCGGATGTTTTCGGCAAGGAAAAGCGGAAGACCTCTCCATCTGCGGAAGGCAAGCTGGGTGTGGAGGGACTTTCTGACGGTATAATACTTTCCGCCCTGAAAGCCTGCCTTGGCTCCGACGGCGGCGAAAATCGCGTGCAATCACGCAGGATAACAAAGCTTGACCTGTTCGAGGACGGCTTTTCCGGCGGGAAGAACTCATCGCAAAAAAGGGCGGAGCTTATCAGGCGGTTGAACCTTCCGCAAAGGCTCCCGCCCAATTCGCTGCTGGAAGCACTCAACGGCATTGTCGGATATGACGAATACAAGGCGCTGGCAAATCAAATAAACGGCGCGCCGGACGGATACGGGCAGGAGAAATAATAATGGTTTTTTCGAGCATAGAATTTTTATATTACTTTCTGCCTGCAGCTCTGCTGGTTTACTTCCTGGCGCCCAAAAGGCTTAAAAACCTTGTCCTTTTTATTCTTGGGCTGGTATTTTACGCCTGGGGCGAGCCGGTGTATGTTATTGTGATGGTTATATCCACCGCAGTGGACTATACCGCGGGAATGCTTATGTCCAAAACTGAAGATGAGGGCAAGCGCAGAGCCTGCCTGATTTCATCGGTTGTGATAAACCTGGGTCTGCTGTTTGTGTTCAAATACAGTTCGTTTGCCGTGGTTGCCCTCAACACCGTATTCGGAACCGCAATTCCCACACCGGACCTGCCCCTGCCGATAGGCATATCCTTCTTCACCTTCCAGAGCATGTCCTACACTATTGATCTTTATAGGCGTAAAATAAGTGTTCAGCGCAGCTTTATCAGCTTTGCGGCGTATGTTACCTGCTTCCCGCAGATAGTAGCGGGCCCGATTGTAAAATATCAGGATATTGCCGCCGAGCTTGACGAGCGAAAGGTGAGCATATCCGATATTTCCGACGGCGTTAGCATCTTTGTCATGGGCCTTGCAAAAAAGGTGCTTCTGGCAAACAACATAGGCATATTCTGGTCGCGGATAAAGGAAATGGATTATTCCACCATGCCCGCGCTTACAGCTTGGCTTGGTATAATCGCCTTTACATTCCAGATTTATTTTGACTTTTCGGGGTATTCAGATATGTCTGTAGGCCTGGGCAGAATGCTCGGCTTTAACTATCCCAAAAACTTTGACCTGCCGTATCTTTCAAAAAGTGTATCGGAGTTCTGGCGCAGGTGGCATATCACTCTTGGCTCGTGGTTCCGCGATTACGTTTATATCCCGCTGGGCGGCAGCCGCGCGGGTAGGTGGAAAACCGTGCGCAACCTGGCGATAGTCTGGCTGTTAACAGGGCTCTGGCACGGCGCAAGCATGAACTTTGTTCTGTGGGGAGCATGGTTCGGATTGCTTATCATCGCCGAGCATATTGGAATTGGGAGACTGCTTGAAAAGCTCCCTGCGGCAGTTTCTTGGCTTTATGCAATGCTCGCCGTTGTGTTGGGCTGGGTGCTCTTCGACACCGATACCATAGAATCTGCATTCAGCTTCATAGGAGCAATGTTTGGCGCGGGCGGGAGCTTTGCTTCAAATGCTTCATGGTCACTGCTGGGACAGGCGGCGGTAAGTCTGGCCCTTTGCATATTCTTTTCATCCGGGGCCGCTGAGAACTATATTCGGCGAATCGGTGGCGAAGGCTCCAAAATTATAACGGTCATTAAGCCTGTGATAACCGCCGCGCTTCTTATAGCATCTACCGCATATTTAGTCAATTCAACCTACAACCCGTTTCTGTACTTCAATTTTTAGATATGAAAAAGACTTGTGAAATTATAAATGCGGCCGTCTTCTTTGGAATCATCGCCGTTTTTGCCGTTGCCTCGCTGGCGGCTCCGAAAAAAGAATATTCCGAGATTGAAAACCGCTACCTTGCGCAGGCTCCGAGATTTTCGGCCGACGCTTATTTTTCCGGCGATTATGCCGCCGGTCTGGCAGAGTATCTCGACGACGGTTTTGCTCTGCGCACAAACTGGATATCCCTGCACACCGACTTGGAGCTTATTCAGCGGCGGAACCAGGTCAACGGCGTTTTCATTGCTGAGGATGGCGCACGTATGCTCGAGCTGTCCGAGCCTGTAGAACTTGGCTCGCTCGACGAATCGCTGGAGGCAATACGCGGCTTTTCTGCGGTCATGGGAAATGTCCACATAATGCTTGTTCCCACCGCCGCACAGATATATTCAGATATGCTTCCCGAGGATGCGGAGGTTCTCGATCAGAAGGCACTTATAGATTATACCTATAGCTATCTTTCGGCTGACGCCCGCACTGTCAGCGTATACAACAGTCTCAGGGCGGACAGGGATGAATACATTTACTATCGCACCGACCACCATTGGACTTCTCTGGGAGCGTATATAGGATACACGGAAGCTGCAAAAAGCCTTGGCTTTGCACCCGCCGGACCGGAACGCTTCAATATCCGCCATGCCAGCCACAGCTTTAGAGGTTCGCTTTATTCAAAGGTGATTTATTCCAAAACAGATCCGGACACTGTTGATTTTTATATCCCGATATCCGGCTCTGTCTGGCTTGAGACAAGTGATGAGCTTTGCACCGGCTCGCCGTTTGTTGAGGGATATATTTCGGCTAAAGATAAGTATCTGTGCTATCTTGGCAGGAACACTGCAAAGGCAAGCCTTTATTCCGGTGCGGAAGGCGGAAGACTCCTTATTATAAAGGACAGCTACGCTAACTGCCTTGCACCGTTTCTGTGCGAGCACTATTCACGTATTGATCTGATCGATTTGAGATATATGACCGACCCCACAGACTATATCGACCCCGCCGAGTACGACGATATATTAATAGTATATAACGCCGCAGGCTTTGCAACAGACGGAAATCTGAAAAAGCTGAACCTGCTGACTGAGCGGATGAATGACGGAATAGAGATAGAATAAGCGAAAGTATATGGCCGCAGAGTGACTTCCTGCGGTCTTTCTTTCGTGATGTCACAATCTAAGGCAGCAAAGCGCCTAATAGGCAAAAGTACGAATAAATGATTGTCATGACAAAGCAAGGGTTAGCGGTACGGCACAGTACTCATGAGATTGACAGAGAAACAAATATACCAGCAATCCGTGGCAAACTTTGCAAAACACAGTCTCTTGACAATATGGTAAAAGCGTTGGGCCAAGCTCAGGAACTTCTTGTGAAACGTATGCAAGAACTTGAGAAAAGTAAGAAGCTTCCGAAAGCAAAACTCAAACAAGAAGGAAAGGACGCGGTGAACCCAGATGAAGCGCAAGTAACACACCGGCTTGAACTGTTCGAAGCAGGTGGTCCAAAGGATGAAAATTTTGGACGTATGGTCATCGAACTTTTTGTGAACTTCGTCACTATTTGAGATGAAGATAATGATACCTTGGTAATGATTTAAACGGTCAATGTGACTAATGTACAACAAAATTTGACGAAAATTGCGAGAAATGCGGCAAAATCGATAAATCGAAAAAATATCGAAAAAATTTGCAAAAAACGCTTGACAATCGGCTTAAAAAGTGATAAATTAAAAAAGCTGTCCGAAAAGGAAAGCACCCAGCAAACGAGCAAAGCAAGCACAAAAAATCAAAAAAAGATTAAATAAGTACTTGACAAGCTCGAAAAACTGTGGTATAATGATTTGGCTGTCTCGAGAGGGCGAGGAAAAGGAACCGCGTCAAAGGAAGCGAAGAAAGTTCGAAAAAAGTACTTGACAAAGATAAAA
>CAZIOV010000010.1:0-25554 GCA_964541045.1 uncultured Oscillospiraceae bacterium
AACGCTATGCGCGGCGGCAAACAGAAGTAAAAGCGATTGCAAAGTAGCGGCCGCCGCCTGTTACCAGCCCCAATTTCCCCAGCCTCCGCCGCCCCATGACGGAAGCTCCGCTTCCAGAATCCTTGCCTTGGGGTAGGGGGTATAGGCGATATAATTGCCGCTGATTTCATCAAGCTTTAAGGCCGAGCCTGCTGCGGCGTCTCTTAAATACAGCTCGCGGAGGGTGTTCCCGGAGGAATCCGTTAAAACAAGCGTCTCTCCTTCCTTGAGCGAGAAGTCGCATTCTATGCATCCTAACGCGTCGCTTCTGGAGTAGTTTTTGCAGATGATTTTAAGCGTGCCTCCCGCCTCTATTTCCGCAGTGGGAATTATAAACGGGTCGGAGCCTTTTTGGGCTATTGTAAGACCCTTTGTCGAAAGGCTTGTGCCGCTTAGGTTCTTAAGAACGATATAATCCGAGCTGCCCTTGTAGCATACCTCGCTTATATCTATTCCGGCGGATTCGCACAAGACGTTAAGGCGGATCTCTATGCTGTCTCCGTACTTTTCACTCGAAAGTGTTATGTTCTGCTCATACACCTTTTCGCCGTTTATCTCCCAGCTGTCGAACCTGTAGCCGGAGGCCGGCTCCGCGCTCAGCGGGATCTCCATACCGACAAAGTATTCGCCGTTGAAGTCAAATTCCTCATCCGGGGATATTTCGCAGGTGTTTATTTTGATTACGGCATTGGCGGTGGGTATAGCCTTTATTGTGAAGATACTTTCGGAGTCGTAATAATCGGGAAAAATCTGCGAAAGCTGGCGCTTTGCCGAGTAGGGGCGCTTGGTTATCCAGTCCTTGGCGGTCTCGAGCTCCCCCGAAACGCTCCAGATGTTCGCGACGCCGTTATTTCCGGCGGCCACAAGCTCGTGAAGGCGCAGGGTGTGCATTTCGTCAAGCTTTGCCGTTGTTCTTTCCGGGGAGTAATACCAGTTCATAACATCCAGCACTATGCCGGTAAACTTCTCGCGGATGTCCGCCCGCTTGCACAGGGAAATCAGCAGGTCGCTCCGCTGGTACTTCTCGCCGTCATCGTGGACGTCCAAATCCCAGCTTTCGGGGAAGAGGCCGAAATATTCCTCGTTGAACAGGTCGCAGATGTTTTTATCCAAAAAATCGCTTCCGTAAAGCCCCAGTGCAAAGTCGGTATCGAACAGCATATACCGCCACCTGCCGTCGAGCCTGTCCTGCCTCTGAGACGCCGAACCGTCTCCGGAGACATAGCGGTATACCTTGTAGTTGTTGTTGGGCCAGTCGCCGTTTCCGATATATGAGTTTATGGCGTTGTAGGTCAGGAAGTTGTCGATATCCAGCAACGACTCAAGCTCGGCAAAGGTTTCATCGTCGGTTAAATCCTTGTATGCGAAGGACTGCATATACATAAAATCGTCTCTCGCGGCGCTGATATCTTCGTCGGGATCGTCCTTTATCATATATTCGCAGCCCTCAAGAATGTCCCATGTTCCGTCGGTAACGTTATAGGTATGGTCAAGCCAGTCCTCCGAAAATACCTCCTGAAGCCAGGCGAAGCCGTAATACTCGCCGTTAAGAAAGACGGCCGCCGGGCGGGAATGCTTGGCGTCGATATCCGCCGCCATGGCAAGGTAGGACATTGTGTCATCCCGGGCAAAAAGAGCTCCGTTGTCGTTGGCGCAGGCGCGCAGGGAGAGCTTTTTGGCCGACTTAATCTTGTCGCCGTTGGAATCTACGGCGTCCGGGAAGAACTCATAGCGGAAACGGTTGTTCACCTCGTCGTATTCGGTTCTTGCATAAAGGCGGAGATTTTTCTGATTGTTTGCCCGCGACCATCCGCCGAAGATGCGCAGACCGCAGCTTTGGGAGATGACGCATTCGCCGTCATACTCGTAAACCTCAACATATGCGGGGCGCTCGCCGGCCATGCCGCTCTGGTTCCAGTTTGCGGGGTCGGTGGGCTGAATCTCCTTGGTGGGATTGGTGGCAAGGTAGTCGTCACGCATTTTGCCGGAGATGAATATGCCGTCGTCGTAGTTATACAGATAATCGGGGTCGATGGAAATGGAGAACACAAGGCAGTCGAACCGATTGCCGATATCCGCTCCGACAAAGTAGCTTTGGGTTACCACATCGGAAAAGCTGCCGTCGGCATACTCCGCGCAGGCTTTTATTGTGTATAGCTTGCAGTCGCTTTCGCTGTCCGCTTTGAGCGAGATGCCGTTTTCGCCGTATCGCTTGCCGCCGTTGCGCGGATCGCTCCCGTCCTTGGTGTAGTAGATTTTAACGGCGTCCTGCGCGCTAAGGTAGAGCTTTTCGGTTGAGCTGTAGAAGCCGCAGGGCAGCGAGAACCTGACCGGCTTATCATCGGTGGAGCCGACCGGAAGGGCAGTGCTTTGCCCGCTCTCCGCCGAAACCGACTCGGCAGGCGTGGGGTTATAGGTCACCCATTTTTCCGCCGCGAGGGTAGCGGCGATCACAGCCGTCAGAAGCAGGGCGACAGCGACTGTCACTGCGATTTTTTTGCGTGAAGAGGTAATTTGCATAGCTTTGCTCCTATAATACGATTTCAAAGGACGGGGAATACATTATGCTGACGGCATATCTCTCCCGAAAAAAAGACAGCGGATCCCGAAAAAAAGGATTCCGAAAAGAACGTCTACAAATTCAATTCTATTATATCACAAAAAATCGGCGTTGTAAACCTTTTTTCCGCAAGCGGGCATAAATTAATCATCAAAATTTATAAAAATACTTGAAACCGGTGGAGAAGTGTTGTATAATTTAAGGGAATGTAAAAACGAAGTAAAATCCGTGTCAACCGCTTTGCTTTAAAAGCGGCTCAATGAGGTGATAGTGTGCCGGAATTTCGCCACGAAATAAAGCTTGCGCTTTCACAGGCCGATTACAGGCTTATGAGCGCAAGGCTTTCCTCCCTGCTCGGAAGGGATGAAAACGCCGGGGACAACGGCGAATATTTTATCCGCAGCCTGTATTTTGACGATGCTTCGCGCACGGCCTACCGCGAAAAGCTTTCCGGCGTTGCGGACAGGAAAAAGTACCGCCTGAGGATATACAACTGCTCCGATTCGGTTATAAAGCTTGAATGCAAGGAAAAGCGGGGAGATCGCATAAAGAAACGCTCCGCCGAGGTAACTCCGGCGCAGGCCGGGGGCATGGCGCGGGGAGATTTTTCGGTGCTCTACGGCAGCGAGGATCCGCTCTGCCGTGAGGTTCTGGCGCTTGCAAAGGGCAGGGGGCTTTCGCCCTCGGTGGTGGTGGATTACGACAGGGAGGCTTATGTTCACCCGGTAGGGAACGTCCGCCTGACATTTGACAAGGCGCTCCACGCGGGCATATCAGGCCCGGACATATTCGACGGGGAGCTTGTGACCTTGCCGGTCTTCCCGGAGGGAACGGTCATTTTTGAAATAAAATACGACAGGCTTCTGCCGGTGTTTGTAAGAGATCTGGTTTCAACCGCCCACGGCGAGCGGTTGGCTCTTTCAAAGTTCTGTCTTTGCAGGGACGTTCTTTCGTCCTTCAAGCCAAAATATTAATACATTATTAACGAAAACGAACGGAGGACTGAAAATGAGCAGTATTAAAGCAGTTTTAAAGGAAAGCGTCGAGCAGCTGGGGCTGGTGGAGCATTTAACGGTATCTTACATTCTTGTTTCGCTTGCCTGCGCGGCCATATGTGCGCTGGTAATCTATTTTGTCTACAAGGTGTTTTACCGCGGTGCGGTCTACAGTGAGAGCTTTGCGGTGCTGATAGTGCTGACAACGGTTATTACCTCGTTTGTCGTTATAACGATCGGCTCGAATTTGGTGCTTTCGCTCGGCATGGTGGGCGCGCTTTCAATCGTCCGCTTCCGCTCGGCGGTTAAGGACCCGCTGGACGTCGGATTTTTGTTCTGGGGAATAGCCGCCGGAATAACCTCGGGCGCGGGATTATATCCTTTTGCGCTGATTGCAACCGCGGCCATCTCGATAATATACATACTTTTCACCGTTTTCGGCAGGGGCAAGAGGACCTATGTGCTTGTTGTGAAATACGCCGATTCGGCGGCGGAAGAGGTCGAAAAGGAGCTTGAAGCGGTAAAGACAAAGCTGCGCGGAAAGGCAAAGTATAAGGGAGAGACCGAGCTTACCCTGGATGTGAAGGTAAAGAAGGGCAACACCGCCTTTGCGGATAAGCTTTCCGCGATAGAGGGCGTTTCAAGCGCGGTGGTCGTTGAGTATACCGGGGATTGACGCTGTTTTGGCAGATAATTCGGGAGACCGGGCACGGTCTCCCTTTTTATTTGTCTTAAAAATTTCCCTTTCCCTCTTGCCAAACCTTTTCCGATGTGCTATATTATAAATCAAACTAAGCTTAAAGGGGATGAGAAAATGTCTGTAATAGCTCTCGGCTCGGCGCAGATTGCCAAATTCATGATTATAGTTATGCTGATGTTCGCTGGCATCTTCGTTATAGCGGTTATAACCCCCAAGCTTGCGGCTTTTATTGACAAAATGCGCGGCAAGGCCCCCGATTACGGCAAGGCGCCCAAGGCTCCGATATCCCCGTTTGAAAGCGCGCCCCTTCCCGAAAGGGCGGAGGACGGTATAGATTCAAAAGAAGGCTTAAAGCCGGAGGACGATGCGGCTTCCGGCAATGATCCCGCCGCGGGCGCGGATACATCCCCCGAAAACGAGGGCAATTAAACATATACGTATATAAGTATTATATATGTATATAAGTATAAGGAGAAAACTTTGATATGGCTAAAGATAAAAACGAAAAGCTGGTAGCGTCCATCACTCCGATGAGCGATGATTTTGCACAGTGGTACACCGATATCGTTAAAAAGGCGGAGCTCATTGAGTACACCAGCGTTAAGGGCTGCATGGTTATCCGCCCCTACGGTTACGCTATCTGGGAGAATATGCAGAGGATTTTAGACGCTAAGTTCAAGGAGCTGGGCCATGAAAACGTCTGCATGCCGATGTTTATACCCGAGAGCCTTTTGAATAAGGAGAAGGACCATGTTGAGGGCTTCGCGCCGGAGGTTGCATGGGTAACCCACGGCGGCAATGAGAAGCTGGAGGAGCGCCTTTGCGTCCGCCCGACCTCGGAAACCTTGTTCTGCGAGCATTACGCAAATATCGTCCATTCTTACAGGGACCTGCCCAAGCTGTATAACCAGTGGGTGTCGGTTGTAAGGTGGGAGAAGACAACCCGCCCATTCCTCCGCTCCCGCGAGTTCCTGTGGCAGGAGGGTCACACCATCCACGAAACCGCCGAGCAGGCCATCGCCGAAACCGAGCAGATGCTAAACGTCTACGCCGACTTCTGCGAGCAGGCATTGGCAATGCCGGTTATAAAGGGCAAAAAGACCGAGAGCGATAAGTTTGCCGGAGCAGTCTCCACCTACGCCATAGAGGCTTTAATGCACGACGGCAAGGCGCTTCAGGCAGGAACAAGCCACTACTTCGGGGACGGCTTTGCCAAGGCCTTCGGAATTACCTTTACAGACAGAAACAACACCGTTCGTGTTCCGCATCAGACCTCCTGGGGAGTTACCACCCGCCTTATCGGCGCAATAATCATGACCCACGGCGACGACAACGGCTTGGTTCTTCCGCCGGCGGTAGCTCCGGTTCAGGCTGTGATAGTCCCGATAGCCCAGCACAAGGAGGGCGTGCTGGAAAAGGCAAACGAGCTTTACAATACTCTTAAGGCCGCCGGAATAAGAGTCAAGCTGGACGACAGCGAGAATTCCCCCGGATGGAAGTTCGCCGAATACGAAATGCGCGGTGTTCCGCTGAGAATCGAGATAGGTCCGAGGGACATCGAGGAGGGCAAGTGCGTGGCGGTAGAGCGCCACAACAGAAACAAGACGTTTATTCCGCTCGAAAATCTCGTCGAGGGAGTTAAGGAGCGCCTGCGGGCTGTTCACGACGGCATGTATGAAAAGGCTCTTGCAAATCAGCGTGCAAGAACCTACAGCTGCACTTCCGTAGAAGAGATAAACAAGACGCTCGCCGAAAAGGGCGACGGCTTTGTTAAAGCGATGTGGTGCGGCGATGAGGCCTGCGAGGACAAGGTCAAGGAGCTTACCGGCGTGGGCTCGAGATGTATTCCTTTAGAGCAGGAGCATATTGACGATAAATGCGTCTGCTGCGGGAAACCGGCCAAGTGCATGGTTGTCTGGGGCAAGGCATATTGAGAAAAACCGAGGGCAGGCAGACGGCCGAGCCGAGATAAAGCCGAGCTTCTGTTGTCATCCGAGTGTTGTTATACCGATTTGGCATAAATAATCAGCCCCGGGCAGCTTTTTGCCCGAGGCTGTTATGCTTTATCCTATTTCATGGTCGAGCTGTTATTCAGAACCGGCACGCTGTACAAAAACAGGACATCCTGATTGTTGAAATCCACAAACCTTCCCACAAACGCGCTTTGCAGATACCTTATATCTACAAGCGTTATTTTTTTGTAGCTGTCTATCAGCAGCGGAGCAATGGTGGAGCCGAAGGAATCCCGGAAGATTACAAGCTCCTTATCGCTCGGCGCGTCGGGATTTTCGATTGTTATAAGCGACTTTGAGCCGCACAGATACATCTCGTAAGGATCCCTGCCCTCGGCCAGCTCCATGCTGTATATCGGTATTTCGGAGCTTGATTCGTAGTCAAACGCCGTGGCGGATTCTATTGCGGGGCTGGTTATATACTTTAGCTCGTCGGCTTTGAGCGGAAGCGCCGACTGCCCCGCGTATACTCCCCAGAACGGGATATCAAGGGTGACCTCTTCGAAATCCTTGCCGAACGGCGCGTCCATCTTTTCCGCCAGGCGCTGGGCGACGTCTATGATTTTCTCCTGCCGCCAGTGGATGTCGGTGGAAAAATAGTCGTCCGCCTCCAAAAGGTCGCTTATCTCGATATTTTCGGCGTATTCGCCGACAGCTGAGGATATCTGCTCGGCAAAGCTGTCATAGTCGATGCTCGGATAGCCGTTTTCGGCGGCGATATAGCGGTTTTTGTCCGGGATTATGCACAGGTAGGCGCTGATATCCGTGTCTTTAAGATAAAGGTTATAGATGTTGTTTATCCTGCCGACGGCATAGTCAACCGAATCTTGGTTCAAAGGATATTCCAGGCGCGAGGCCTGACCGTTACGGATGAATATGCCGTTATTGTCCTTCTGACCGAGGGCGTAAAAGCTCGTTATCGCCTTTAAACGGCGGAACGAGTCCCTTGCGGGGAACTGGTCAACGGAATAGGTTTCAAATTCGGACATAAACCGGCCGGAGGCTATGCTTTCGAGCGATACGGCGGGCATCTGAGCGAGCTCTCTGCGCTCGCTGCTTGATATATCCCCGTCCGGAAGAAGCAATCCGGCTATGAGGAAGATTGCGATAAACCCGCAGAAAAGCAGGGTTACGGCGAGATTTTTCGATTTTTCGGACATCGGCTTGCTCTCCTTTCCCGCTTGTCAGAATCTGAAATACAAAAACGGATTGAAAGCGCCGTCCACCATATAGGCGGTGCAGACCGCCAGCAAAAGCATCAGAGCTACCGGCTCTAAAATATTGACGGCGCGCTCGCCCGCCTCGGAGGTCCTTATTTTCGAGATAATTGCGCGCGGCGCAGGCGTTGAGCCTATAATGCCTATTATGAAGACGGCGGCATAGCTTCTCAGGTAATACCATGTGTCAAAGCTCGCGGCGGGATATCCCCCGAAGCCGAACATCGACGATATTACCGAGCCGGCCTGCGAAAGCGTTGAGGAGTCGAAAATCACGAAGCCTATCAGCGTGAAGAGTATCACATAGGCGCGGCTGAGGATTTTTGACCTTTTCAAAAGCTTAAGCCCCCAGAGCTTTTCGTTCATCAGGAGCACCGCATACAGAAGCCCCCAGACCGCAAAATTCCATGCCGCTCCGTGCCATAAGCCGGTTAAGAACCAAACCGCGAAGATGTTGAATATCCACCTCGGCTTTGAAACTCTGTTTCCGCCCAGCGGGATATAAACGTAATCGCGGAACCACGAGCCCAATGAAATATGCCATCTGCGCCAGAACTCGGTTATGCTTGATGAAATGTAGGGGTAGTTAAAATTCTCGCAGAAGTCGAAGCCGAAGATTTTGCCCAGCCCGATTGCCATGTCGCTGTAGCCGGAGAAATCGAAGTAGACGTGCAGAGCGTAGGCAAGGGCGTATATCCAGAAAAACAGCACCGATTTTGACTGAGATTCCTTGAACACGGTGCAAAGCTCGCCCATTGTGTTTGCTATGAGCATCTTTTTCGAAAGGCCGATTATAAAGCGGCGAACTCCCGCGGAAAATCCCGAAACGGTATGTTTGCGGCTTTCGAGCTGAGCTTCAATGTCGGAATACCGAACAATAGGCCCGGCTATCAGCTGAGAGAACATAGAGATATACGCCGCAAGGTTGATGAAGCTTTTTTGCGCCCCGACCTCGCCGCGGTAAACGTCCGTGACGTAGCTTATTATCTGAAAGGTGTAAAAGCTTATGCCTATGGGAAGCGCGATTTCAAGAAGCGGCAGAGAAGTGCGGAAGACCGAATTGAAGCTTGAAATAAAGAAGTCGGCATACTTGCAGTAGCCCAGTGCGCCCAGACTTATCATGCAGGAAAGAGCCAAAAACAGCCGCGAAAGCCTTTTATTCGCACGAAACCGCTCTATAAGCCGCCCGAAGATATATCCCTGAGTGATGGAGGCAAGCATCACAAGCAGGTACTTAGGCTCGCCCCAGCCGTAAAAGAAGAAGCTTGAAAGCATTATCCACAGGTTCTTGAGCCTGACGGATATTTTGAACCGGCTCGGTATCAGGAAGTATACCGCCAAAACGCAGGGGAGGAAGTAATAAATAAACAGGATGGATGAAAACAGCATGGCTGATACCTATCTTTTTGAATGATGGGGGAGAGCTTTTATTTTATGTATGCCGAGACTCGGTGCTCTTACACCACGTCCTGCTCGTAAGCAAAGCTTACCTCGGGATATACCGCAGTGAGGTTTTCCTTGAATTTATCCATTATGTCGGCGTTGCCGAATGCGCTTATAATGCAGTTGCCGTATGTGGCGACGAACATCTTGTCCGGGAAGCCGCACATCCACTGGTTGTTCATTATCTTGTCGCTGATGTCGGCCGTGATTGCTTCGGTGTCTGCGGAGTCAACGACGCTATAAACCCCGCAGGTGAAGGTATTGGCGTTCATCATGTGCATAAGGCAGGCGACGTCCGAAACCTTATCGTAGTCGGAAGCGGGAAGCAAAAGCATTGTTTCCACTGCCTCCGCGCTGCCTAAGTCGCCGGTCATCTCGCCGGGGCCGCCCATATTCTCTCCGCCGGCAGCCGAAAACCTGTCATCCTCATCGTAGCTGTCCCACACGGTGTTCAGAAGGTCGATGGGCTTGACTGCCGGCTCCTCCGGCTCGATAACCTCGTCCTGCGAGTCGCCGTAGTCGGAATCCGTCACAACGCCGTCTCCGCCGGGAGCCTCTGCGTCATCTACGGGGGTGCCGCCGCATCCGGCGAGGGACAAAAGAATTGCGGCAGACAGTGTTGCTGCCAATAATTTTTTCATTTCCATTTTAAATGTACTCCTTTAAAGCAGTAGTATTCTTCTGTGTATACAACGCGGCGGAAATTGTCCGCCGTCTGTACATAATACAATTTTACCGGGGCAAATATTGCATGGCGGCATAAATATTATGCGCGCCCCGCATGCGCGCCCCGCGAAAATTATTCCGCGTGCTTTGCCGAAAGAGCCGACTTTCTTTTCTTTTCTTCCAGAATATGCAGCTCCTCGGCGGCGAAGTGAAGCTTTGTCAGAATGTTCTTCGCCGTCAGCGGGAAAACGAAATAGGTATCGTCAGGCGTGGCAAGGTCAATCGCGTCTCCCCTGCCCTTGAAGTCGTATTCGATATGAACCGAGCGCATTGAGGAAACGCTGCGGTTGAACTCAAAGGTTTCGCCGTTGTCAAAATGCCCTTTCATGGTAAAGCCGTTTTCGTCGTGAATAAGCTTTACGTTTCCTATCACCTTAAAGCCGGCGGAGGCGTTGATTATCTTTTCAAGCCGCGCCTCGTCCTCAAAGCGATAGCTGCCGCTTTCAACCTCTTTTCGGACGTTTTCGCGCTCCCAGCGGTACCAGTCGGGCACGTGGGTAAACACATCCTCGCCGTTTTCGCGCTTAAGCTCGCCGTAAACGTTCATATTCCAGCTTGCGCCGCAGTGCTCGCACCAGATTTTTGTACCCTTGGAATCGGTGGTGAACTCTTTGCCGCATACCGGGCATTGATAGAGGATTTTATGTATATTCTGCGCGCGCATGGGCGAATCTATTACTATCTTCTTTTCCTTTTGATAGGCATAATCGTCGTAAACAAACGCCTGCTCTATTCTGCGCTGGATTTCCGCGGCGGAAAGGGACGCCGCCTCTTCGCGGGTGACTATCTGAATAAAGTCGGACTCGATCGGAACCTTTCTGTACGGGTGCTTGCACCACTGCGGCGAGCGAAGGAAATTTCCCCTTGAAATGCAGACAACAACCGGGCATTTTGCCTTTTTGGCAAGCTTGCCCAGAGCGCCGTCTATCTGTTCGTTGATTCCCGCAAGGGAATACCTTGCCTCGGGGTATATTGTGCAACAGAGCTTCTGGCGGGTTAAAACGGTGAGGATATGCCGGACCACCGACAAATCCTGGGTGAACTTGCGCTTGTATATTCCGCCCACTCCGCGCATGAGCCAGTCTCTCCCCACAAACTCCTCCACCGATATTACCCAGGAGCAACGGTGAGGGAATATCGCCCTTACAACTATCGGGAAATCTATGAACGAGGCGTGATTGCAAAGGATAAGATAGGGCGGCTTTAAGCCGTCGGTGTTGATTTTGTTTATCTTTGCCTTGCAGCTCATCGTCAGGGGCAGCGCTCCGCCCCATTCTATCGGCATAAGATAGGGCCTGGGCTTATTGGGAGAACGTTTGGTGTCAATGCGTTTGTCATTCTTGGGCACGGTGTTTTCCTCCTTTAAGGGCGATATATTTTCGGGCCGACCCGATTATTGCAGCTTACAGTATAGCACACTTGCTCTTAAAAAGCAAATACATTTTTGCCGAAAAGGTGATGCGCCCGGCTGTTGGGGAGCAGCCGGGCGCATCAGAGGGGAAATTAGAAAACAACATATTGGGGATGGCAAATTGAAGGGGTTTGCCAAAGAGCCGAACGGTTTCCGGCTCTTTGGCTAAGAAAGGGAAAAATATGAAAAAGCTTAGCAATCGGTGGCAATAGCTCAAGCAATTTTTTGCACCGGCTGCCTTGCGCTTGCAGGTGGATGGGGCGCATATGTTTGCAGGGCGGCCCCCAAGCCCTCGGTATCCATTGCGCAAACTCTTTAACCGTTTGCTTTATGAACAACAGTGCGGCGTTCGTTCGGACGTTTTATCCGCACCGCTACGTCTTTATATATTAGCGCATTAGGCCTTTGCGGTTTCCTGCGCCGATACCCGTTGATTGTCAGTTCGAGCTGCCGTTTGTAACCTCGCTCAGAACAACGTCTATATTTATGCTCACGCCGTCGCGGTAGATGTTAAGAGTGACGGTATCGCCGGCCGAGAACTGGTTTTTGGCTTCGGTCAGCTCGTCCATGGTGGTTATCGCATCGTCATTCACGCCGATGATAATGTCCCCGGTTTTAATTCCGGCCTCTTCGGCGCCCGATTCCGGTGTGACAAACCTTACGCACACTCCCTGCGGAAGCTGATAGTAAAGCGACATTATATAGGTTATATCCTCGCCGCTTATGCCTATCATCGGCCTGCCGGTAACATAGCCGTATTCCATCAGGTCGCTGATTATGGGCAAGGCCTGATCTATCGGTATCGCAAAGCCCAGACCCTCTCCGTAGGAGGTGTCGATCTTTGCGGAGGTTATTCCTATAATCTGCCCGTAGGCGTTTATAAGAGGCCCGCCCGAGTTGCCTTGGTTTATTGCTGCCTGGGTCTGAATAAGGGTCATCTTGTTCTCGCCGACGTTTATTGTTCGGTTAAGACCGGATATTATGCCGAAGGTCATGGTTCCGTAAAGGTCCATTCCCAGCGGGTTGCCTATAACTACCGCAAGCTCGCCTATTCTCAGCTCGGAGGACCTTCCGAATTCGCACGGGGTAAGCCCCTGCGCATCGACCTTAAGCACCGCCAAATCCGTTTGCGTGTCCGCGCCGACGATTCTGGCTTCGTATTCGTTCATAAGGTTGTCAACTACCATTACGTTCACGGCATCTTCAACAACGTGGGCGTTAGTGATGATATATCCGTCCTCGCTGAAAATTATGCCGGTTCCGGTCGCCGACCCCTTTTGAAGGGAGCAGGAAACGCCTACTACCGAGGGGGAAACCTTATCGTAGATATCCGGCAGGCCTAGAGCGTTTTCGGGAGCGGCAAGCTGTTCAAGGCTTGGGTAGCTTCTTTCCCGGGCTGCGGGATTAACACCCTGCTCCGCGTCCGTCGGCGCGGGCTGCGCAGTATCTGTGCTTGTCTGCGAGGAGACAGATTGGCTTTCTGACTGCCGGAGCTCCGATTCGGCGCCATACCCGGTTCTTTCGGTTACCGCAATGTATGCCGAGATGGACACCACCGAAATAACAAAGGTTGCAAGAATACAGGTGATTATGCCGAAGGCTATAATCCCGCCCTTGCTTCTGCCGGAGCCGCCGCTGTTTTCGGAATCGTTATATATATATTCGTTTGTATTGTGAACCGCGGCGGGCTTAAGGCTGCCTTCGTCAGCGTCTGCAAAGGATGCTTCGATAACGCTTTCAAAGGGCGCTTCGGCCGACTCGTCCGTGCCGTCGGTCTGATTGATGTTATCAAAATCCATATCGGTATGCTCCTTGCCTGTTTCGGGCTCTTGCCGACCTGAAAATAAGCGTTATACTTATTCCGCATTAAAAGCGCCCTGTCAAACCTTGCCCGGCTTGTTGAATCGCCGCAGGCCGCACGGTACGGCGGATTTGCGGCAGCTCCGTTCGTATGCGGAATCGGCATTAACACCGGATCGCCCTGCCATGGGACGCGGCAGCTTCGGGCCGAACCTTCTCCTTTATTTAATACTTTTTTTGCAGTTTAGCTTTTCGATCCGCCCGAAAGCGTTTTTCCTTTGCTGTGATTATAATTATAGCCGCCATTGTGAAAACCGCATGAAAGAAAGTCGAATATTTCAGGTTGTACCCGCGATAAAATGCAGAACAGCCGGAACTGCGGATTTTTATTTGACAGCGGCGGGATTGTATAGTATAATTGGATTGATACCACGAATAACCCTTTGAGGATGTGATAATCTGTATGATATATACCGACCTGATATTTGTGTTCCTGTTTCTGCCGGTTTATGCGGTGCTTATGGTTGCTCTGCGAGAAAGGTACGAAAAGAACCTTGCGGCGGTTGTGATGTCGGTTCTGTTCTTTGTTTGGGGGCGTCCTATATATTATGCGCTGATATTTTTGAACGTATTCACGGTTTACGCGGCGGGAAGATTCAGCTCACGGCGGAATTATCCGGCGATAAAGGCGGCGGCCTCGGCCCTGGCTGCGGTTTCGGTTCTTCCGGCGGCGATAGCTCTTGCCTCGGACAATACGGTTAAAGGGGCGGTGAGCGCATTCGGAGCCGCGCTTTTTGCCCTTCGCTGCGCCCTGTATCTTAAGGACGCCGAAAACGGCGGCGAAAAAAACCTGCTCAACCTTTGCGTATACCTTATATCGTTCGAGTTTATGGCGATATCGCCCGTTCTTTCGTATTCCGAAATAAGAGACGGAATTGTTCAACGCAGGCCGAACCTTGCCATGCTTTCGTGCGGGCTTGAGCGGTTTATCTGCGGGCTTGCGGCGGCGGTGATTCTCGGGTATTCGCTCGAGGGCGTTCGCCGGGCGGCGCTGTTCTCCGGCGCGGCGCCTTATATTAACGCTGTTGCCGGAGCTTTGGCGGCGGCGCTGGAGTTTTACGTTTTTGTGTGCGCATATCTTGCCATGTCGGAGGGGCTGTGCCTTATCGGCGGCTACAGAATAAGGATGTGGGACTCTTCGTTTACCCCGAGAAGCCTTGTTAAAAACCACCTGGGTTACGCCTATTTAAGTCTTGCGGCGGTTCTGAACTCGCTTTTTGCGCAGGCCGGGCCATATAGGCTGCTTGCGGGGCTTGCGGCATGCTGTGCGGTAACGGGGCTCGGTCTGGGCTTCGGAGCGGGCGCGGTAGCCTTTGTCGGAATAATATCGGCGGCCATGCTTATGCAGGCGCTGTTTGAATCGAAAAAGTCGGTGCCGAGCGGGATATTTACGGCTCTTGCCTTTGCGGCGGGCTTCATTGTCCTTGCGGCAGGCTCGCTGCCCGCTTTGGGAAGCTGGTTCGGGGCGTTCCTGCCCGGAAGCTACGATTTTGACATAAGCTACGCTTTGTATACCGAGCTGTGCAGGGTGTGGCCGTGGCTGATAGCGGCGGCGGTATATGCTTCGCCGCTAAGAAGAATCGCCGGAAGGCGGGTAAGAGAGAAAATGTCCGAGAGCGCGTCGGCTTACGGCACAGTGAGGGCGCTTGAAGCGGTATTTTCGGGGTGCCTTGTAATCGTTTCGGCAGCCGCGATAATATCTGCGGGAGGTGCTTTTTAAATGGCAAGAAGAAAAGACGCCGCGCGCGGCGGGCGGTCTGACGGCAGCCGCAGGGAGATGCCGGTGAAGAAGACGGTCTCCAAAGAGACGCCCTCGTTTGAAATGGGCGTTAAGGGGGACGATTTTGACAGGAAATACAGCCGCGCCGCACGGAGCGGAACCGCGCCGGCCGACAGGCTTTTGTACGAGCTGAGCCGCGAAACGAGCGCTGACAAATATAACTTTATCGGCTTTGCAATACCGTCCCTGCTGATATTTGTAATCGCGCTGAGCCTGACGGTTATAAGCCGCGGAGACACAGAAGAGCTGCTGAACGTAAGTCCGGCGTTTTCAACCGTTGTGAGCGGGGAGTACGCAAAAAACCTGAACGATGTTTTTGAGGATACCGTTCCTTTCAAAGAAGGAGTCGTAAAGCTGTGCGCGGCTTTGAGGCTGTGCGAAGACGAGGAGCAGGGTCAATCGCCGTATGAGGAGCCGGAGCCGGAAGACGATGCGCTTTTGCCGGAGCCGGACGATGAGCAGCCGGCAACCCCGGCGACGGAGCCGACGGAGCCGGAGGTTACCGCCGTTCCCGCCACCGAGCCGCCGGTTACGGTGCTTACCGTAGAAAGCACCGAGCCGGAAAGCTACGAGACCTACGTTATGTATGCCAGCGCAGCGCTTAATATCCGCCTCGGCCCGTCAGTTGACGACGCCATAGTCGGCTATTTCAGCCAGAACGACCCGATAGACGTTATAGCCATCCGCTCCGACGGCTGGGCCGAAATTCTATACAACGGAATGAAGGCCTACGCCTATGCCGAATATATAAGCGACTCCGAGGTGGAGGTAACCACCACCAAGCGCGAGAGCAGAACCGACGCTACAACCGCCGAGCAGGAGCCGGAGATAACCTCCGCGCCGGACGGCGGCGAGGAGGCTGCTGTTTCCTCCCCGGACGTTGAGCGGCAGGAGGGCTCGCTGCCGGACGATGACGATGAGGGCGCGGGCACGCAGAATTCCGAAGGCGGAGATTTTTCTGCGGGAGATGAAGAGCCCGGCGAGCCGGAAAACGGTGAGTCTTGATGAGCGGCGAAAATCCGTATCATCCCAAAAGATTTTTGAGCCTTGATTCGGTTTTGAAAAGGGAGTTCGGGAAAAAGGTCGTTAAGATTCCGCTGAACGCGGGATTTACCTGCCCCAACAGAGACGGCACAAAGGGATACGGCGGCTGCATATACTGCTCGACTTCGCTTTCGGGCGAGTTTGCGGGAAATCCCCGCCAAAGCCTTAAGGAGCAGTTTGAAGCAGGCAGGCGGCGATATCTCAAAAAATGGGGAGACGCGCTTTACATGGCGTATTTGCAGGCCGGAACAAACACCTATGCCCCCGGCGAGCGGCTTAAGCGGGTATTCGGCGAGGCCCTTTTGCTTCCGGATTCGGTTGGACTTAGCATCGCAACCCGCGCCGACTGCATTACGCCGCAGATTGCGGACATTTTGGCAGACATCTCGCAAAGAACATATCTTACGGTGGAGCTGGGGCTTCAGTCGTCCTCGGACGACACCGCAAAGCGCATAAACCGCGGGCACAGCTATGCGGAATTTGCAGCGGGATACCGGCTTTTGGCGGAGCGGGAAATAAAAACCTGTATACATATTATAAACGGTCTTCCGGGGGAAACCCGCGCCGACATGATGAATACCGCCGGGGACGTCGCCTCCCTGCACCCGTATGAGGTTAAGCTGCACTCGCTTTATATAATAATGAATACCAAAGCCGCGCTGATGTGGTCAGCCGGGGAGCTTGAAGCCATGGGCAGGGAGGAATATATTAAAACCGTCTGCGACCAGCTTGAGATACTTCCGCCGGACACGGCCATAGGCAGGCTTACCGGCGACGGCGACAGAAGCACCCTTTTGGCCCCGTTGTGGACGAGGGACAAGCGAAGCGTGCTCAACGGGATTGATAAGGAGCTTGCCGCAAGAGGCAGCCGGCAGGGAATAAGATACAGACAAAATTAAAGGCTTTCCGCAAAAACCGCGGAAGGCCTTTTGTGTTATCGGCTGTGTTGTGTGCCGTGCCGTTATTCCCCGCTCATAACCGAATCAACGTCGATGACGTAGCATGTTTTTTCGCCGAGGATCTGATTTTCGTAATATGCGCTGCAAAGCTCGCCTGTATCGGTGAAATAGAATGACGAGTGGCAGTATATAGTGTCAAGCTCTTTGCTTAAATCAAAGGTAATCAGGGTGGTTTCGCCGCTTGCGGGGTTGAAAATGTAGTTCTGCGCAACCGATTGTTTTTTTCCGAGAGCGGTTATTGCAAAGTATTTATCGTTATAGGCGCAGGCGAAAAAGTAGGATACCTTCCGCACGCCGTTATGCGTCCCCTCGCACTTGAAGATAATCCTGTCGTCGCCGCCGTTGATTTTGCAGATATAGCAGTTGCCGTAGTAGTTATCCGATACCAAAAAATAATCTCCGATTACGGCAAAGGTTTCCGCCAAAGCCATATCGCTCAGATACCCGAAGTTGTTCAGCGGGATTCTGCCAAGCTCCTCGCCTGTTAAGCTGAAGCGGCGCAAAGTCCATTTTGATTCCTCCGAGACAGTCTCGTGGGCGAGCGCGTATATTTCGCCGTCCTTCACGGCGTAGGCGGTGTTGTAGTAGCCGACCGAATCGGAGGATACCCTTGCTTCGTCCGGAATGGCTTGCTGAGGACCGTCGCCTTCGGCTTCGTCCTCCTCCTTGGCGAAATACGCTTTTAATCTGCCCTCACGCAGGATTTCGGTGTAATTTCCGTCGATATCGCATATTTCCAGAACGTTGTAGTAATCATATACGTCGCCGTCGGGAGCGCGGTACTGGTAGTACATCAGAAATCTGTCTTCATCCAGTTTGGCAAATGAAACACCGCTGGGAGAAATGCTGGTGTCGGTAGTGGTGCGCAAAACCTCGATCTTTTTATCCTCGGCGTCGATTCGGGTGAGCCGCCTTGCATTATCCGCATACGATCTCCATTCGTAAAAATATCTGCCCTGCATTACCAGTTCCGATTTTGAGCCGTAGTTCCAGCTGAGAAAATCCTCGGGATACGTTATTTGAGTAAGGGCGTTTGCTTCGTCATCATAAAGCGCGTATTCCTCAATGCGTATTCCGTTGTAGCCGCCTTTAATGTAGGAAATCCAGGCTCCGGCGGCATGGGCTATCGGGGATATTTTTTCGTCGGGCGTGAACGATTTTATTTCATCGCCGCCGATGTGTATTTTATTTGTGACCTCGGGGAGATATTTTCTTACATCATCGGAATAGGCATCTTTATTCGGGTCGGAAAGAGCGCCGAAGGGGCTTGACAGAACAGCGGCGGAGCTTTCCTCGGTTACGGAGAATTCGGAATCGGAGATGACCGAGGCGGCCGACACCGTGACCTCGGGAGCTATATAGGATGAGTCGGCACCCGAGCCGCCGGAAACGGATACTTCCGCATTGCCGGTGCAGGATGAAAGCAGAATGAGAGAGCAGAGCAGGAATGTTCCGGGCAATATTTTTTTGCGCGGCATTGATAAAGCAATCATAATAACACCTGCTTTCAATAGCCGATGTAAGCTACGTTTGAGTGAAGATCTCCCCATGCTCTTATAGCGGATTTGATATCGTTAGACTTTACATAGAAATAGCCTTCGGTATCCCCGCTTTTGATTTCAACGTCGTAATATTCATAATAATATGGGTCAACGATGTGATAGCCCTCTACGGTAAGTCCGTCGCAAAGGCAATAATGACCGTCGGTTTTATACCTCCAATAACTGCTGCCCGATTTGCTGGCAACCTGAATTATCATCGGTTTTGAGTTGCTTGCCGCAGAGGATAGGCCGGTTACGACGGCTTGCATAAAGCTGTCGTCGGAGGTATTAAAAGACTTATAAGTGTATTTTTTATCGGTAGAGGTTATCCTGTTATTTACATATGCTACAACGGCGTCTATACTCGGGTTGTCCGTAATGGATTTAACAATTGATTTTTGCTCCGGCGAAGCTCCGTTCATGAACATCAATATCATCTGAGCCGTTGCCGCGCCGCACCATTTGTCGGTTTCCTGCATTATTGATGTTACGCCTAAAACGGGAACTGTTATTGCCGAATATGTATTACGGTTGGCTTCTTTTACGTATTGCATCTCCTCTTCGGTGAGATACGGTGCAAGCTTATCCATATCGGCTTCTCCGGCAACAGCCTTGTTGATGACGGTGAGTCTTTGACCTTGGGTGCATTCCTGAAGAAGAGCTATAATCTGATCCTCAAACGAAGCAGGGCTTTCGGGCGCCTTATCGCCTCCGGCGGCAAACGCAGATACACTCAAAGCGAGCATAAGCAGAACCGCTATAAATAGACAAGCTGATTTTTTCATTTTGCACCTCCGAAACAGTCAAGCGCCGATTCCACGTATAGAACGGTACAACCTTACTCCCGTGCATCATCAGCTGTTTGAGCTACAATATTTCGGCTCGGCGCGGCTGCCGAAATCATAGCGGATAAGTGCAAACGGATTTTAGCAAATAGCTGCCATCGACATTAAAAAATTATATTAAAATGTTCTTTATATATACTATAGCAAAGGAATAGAGACCTGTCAACATATTTCCAGGAAAAATATAAGAATAACTTGATTTTTCCGGTTGAAAATAAAACCTTTTTAAATGTATTGTTATCCCGTTATCACCCCGCATTTGCCGCCGATTTTAAGGATAAATAAGGACGATTTGCATAAATTGTTATCAGTATATTACAAAACATCAATGATAGTGACGGATAAATCATAGAAATTTTAAAAGATTTGGTATATAATTAATGTGCTAATATAAGCCCGCGCGGAATATACCGCCTCCGGTGCGGAACGGTTATTTACAGAGGAATATTTATGAAAGGAAAACGATTATGAAAAGATTTGTTGCTTTGCTTTTAGCATTGATTATGATCTTCGCACTTGTCGGCTGCGGAAAGGAGAAGCGCCAGGTAGTTAAGCTCACCCTTTCCACCGAGGATGCCGAGGCAATACTTGCCGCCGCCGGAATCACCCTGCCCGACGCCGCAACGGCAGAAGGAGCAAACTCCACCATCAAGTGGCTTTCGTGGTTCGACCAGTTCCACAACTACTCGGAGGATGAGGTCATAAACACCGGCTACTTCACCTTTACCGAAAAATACGGCGGAGAAATAGAGTGGATAGAGTGCGACTATTTTGAGAGGATGGACGCTTTGGCGAATCTGATCCTTGCCGGAACCGCGCCCGATTTTACCCCTTCCGGCACCAACTCTACGGCTACATACCCCATGAGCTGCATAAAGGGGCAGTATCAGCCGATAGACCAATGGATAGATTACAACGATCCCCTTTGGGACGGCGTTAAGGAAACCGCCGATTACTTCACCCTGGGCGGCAAGCACTATGTTCTTGTTTTCGACCTTGATTCCTCCAATGTTATCCCCTACAACCGCAGGGTGTTGGAAGAATGGGGCTTTGACGACCCTGCCGAGCTTTACGCCAACGACGAGTGGACCTGGGACGTCTTTTACGATATGTGCCTTGATTTCTCCGACCCCGATGAGGACAGATTCGCGCTTGACGGCTACGCTTACGCCGGTGCCATAGTGGAATCCACCGGTCAGCAGATGCTTCAGATCGATGAAAACGGCGTGTTCTATTCAAATATCGACTCGCCCGCAATCGAAAGAGCCGAAAACCTTATCTACGATCTTGCCAAGAACGACTGCTGCTATCACAACGGCACAAATATGTGGCCCAGAAACAATGCAACCTTCGGCTCGGGCGTTAAGGAAGGCCTTTGCCTGTTCTACACTATAGGCATAGACTTTTTCAGAGACACTGTTGAAAACGTAAACGCGCTCTGGGGAGATATCGAGGCCGGCGAGCTCATGTTTGCTCCTCTGCCCAGAGATCCGCTCGGCGACGGCGTTTACTACATGGGAGCTTCTCCCTATAAGAAGTGCTACGGCATTGTAAACGGCGCGGAGAACCCCGCCGGCGTTGCGCTCTTTGCAGCCTGCGAAAGATTCAAGATTATCGACCCCACCGTTGAATCCATCGACCGCAAACAGCTGCGCGAGGTTTACAAGTGGAATCAGGAAATGCTTGATATGTGGGATACCTGCAAGGAGCTGGCTCTTGCTAATCAAAGGATGGACCTTACCGGCGACCTGCCCTCCAACCTGACAAGCGCCCTTGGAAATCTGAGCGACGGCATTATCCGCAGCTCGAATCCTTCGTCATGGGCGCAGCTTAAGGAGCAGAACCGCGAAGCCGTGGATTTCTACATCGACGAGCTGAACGCACTGATATCGGAGTACAACGAGTAGCGATTGCAAATACCGATATCCGTCTAACGGCCGACCCGGCGCAAAAGTGTGTATGAGCTGCACGGCCCGAACACCTTCAGACGAAAATAAGTACAAACAAAAGCCGGACGCTGCAAGCAGCCGGCTTTTTTGTTTGGCATGGCAGACGGCAAAGTATATCAATAAACTGATAATTTGGCAAGAAGAATTAAAAAATATTAATATTTTAATATATTTTCGCTAAAAAATCGGCCAAAATCACAAATAAAGTAAAATTGTTTCATATAATTTTACTGCATTTAACAAAAAAATCGGATAAATTCCGTGCATAATTTACAATGCACAAAATCGATAATTGTTTAAAAAGCATATTGAATTATTTCACAAATTAAGTTAATATAATTATATACAAAAAAGTGAATCCTTTTATAGCAGAAAAGTACGGCGCTTATTGATAATGAGAGGAGATTGGCAATAATGAAAAGAATGCTTGCGGTTTTAATGGCTGTGCTGATGATTTTTGCTTTGGTGGGCTGCGGAAAGTCACGCAGGGAGGTCGTTAAGCTCACTCTTTCCACCGAGGACGCAGAAGCGATACTTCGCGCTGCGGGAATCATGCTGCCCGACGCGGAGGAGGTTTCCTGTGCGGGAAGCGTTGTTAAGTGGTACGCGTGGTATGACAGCCTTCAGAACTATTCCGACGAGGAAATAATCAACACCGGCTATTTCACATTCAACGAAAAGTACGGCTGCACCCTTGAATGGGTAGAATGCACATGGGCGGCAAGGTTTGACGATTTGGCTAATCTTGTTTTGGGCGGCACTCCGCCGGACTGCTATCCCGGAGACATTGAAACCTTCCCGGCATACGCCATAAAGGGCGTTTTCCAGCCGGTAAACGATTACATCGACTATACCGATCCCCTGTGGGAAGGCACGGCCGATTTCGCCGCCGAGCATTTCTCTTTGGGAGATAAAACCTATATGATCATCACCGACATCGGCATCGAGCATGTGTGCGCCTACAACCGCAGAGTTATAGACGAGTGGGGCTTTGACGATCCGGCTGAGCTTTTTGCCAACGACGAGTGGACATGGGACGTCTTTTTGGAAATGTGCATGGACTTTTCCGACCCTGACGAGGAAAGATACGGCGTTGACGGCTGGGGCTATGACAACGCTCTGATGGAATCAAGCGGCGTAGACATTGTTACTTACGATACCGAAAAGGATTGCTTTGTCGAGAATATCGACGATCCGAGGCTTGAAAGAAGCGCAAATCTTATCTATGAGATGAAGAAGAACGACTGCATCTACCCGCTGTGGCTTAACGGCTGGCAGCTTCGCGGGGGTCAGGAGATAGAGGGCGTCGGTATTAAGGAAGGCAAGACGCTGTTCTGGCTCAGAGGAACATGGGCGTTCACCGGCCCCGTATCCGAAATCAATCAGGTCTGGGGCGACATCGAAGCCGGCGAGCTTATGTTCGTTCCCGTTCCGAGGGATCCCAACGGCGACGGAAATTATTATGTTACCACCAAAACGTCAGGTTACGTTCTGATAACCGACTGCGCGAATCCCGAGGGCGTTGCGCTCCTTGCCTCCTGCGACAGGTTCAAGATTCTGGACCCCACGGTTGTAAGCGTCGACAAGAAGCAGCTTATGGAAAAGTATATGTGGACACAGGAAATGCTGGATATGTATGACCTCTGCCATGAGATGGCGAACAGCCCCTATTCCGTACTTGTATACGACGCCGGCCTGGGCGACAAGCTTGACAGCGTTGTTAACAACTGCAAGGAGCTCGGAAGGCTTGCGCAGGCTAAGACATGGGCGCAGGTAAAGGAGAGCTATTCGGAGCAGCTTAAATACTACGTTGATGATATTAATCGGCAGGTTGAGGAATACAGTGCCACGCACTGATAAAGAATAAGCCGGACGGCCGAACGGAGGAATGAGTATCCGTTCGGCCGTCTGTTTTTATCCCGATTTTTGCTTTAATTTCAATTAACATAGGGCGGGATATCATGCACTGCCGTCTCCAAAATAAGCTTAATATACTTAAGTTTTTTTATTTAAAATAACCAAAAGTCCGCCTCGGTTATTATAGGAAATGTTAATTGAATTAAATTCCGAGTTGAGTTATAATTTAAATATATTCATGCAAGGGCCAATTTACGATAGAATAACGAAATATTATGAGGAGAATAAGCATGACTAAAAGAATTATTGCTGTTTTTATGGCCGCCATTATGGTACTTGCTCTGGTCGGCTGCGGAAAAACAAAGCGAGAAGCTATCCAGCTGACGCTTTCCACCGAGGACGCCGAAGCTATCCTTCGCGCCGCGGGAATCATGCTGCCTGACGCCGAAACCGCTGCCGGCGCCAATTCGGTAGTTAAGTATTTCTGCTGGCACGATTACCTGCAAAACTATTCGGAGGATGAAATCGTAAACACCGGCTACTTCACCTTCCAGCAGAAGTACAACAGCTCGGTCGTCTGGATAGAGACAACCTACGAGGACAAGAACAACGACCTTGCAAACCTTGTTCTTGCCGGCACCAGCCCCGACTGTTCAATAACCGGAACCTCGAACTTTGCCTGCTTCCCGATGGACTGCATAAAGAATATGTATCAGCCCATAGACCAGTGGATAGATTATACCGATCCGCTGTGGGCGGACATGGCTGAAGCGGCGGAATATTTCTCGCTGGGCAGCAAGCACTTTGCCATCGTTACAGACCTTACGTACAAAGATGTTATAACCTACAACCGCAGAGTTATGGAAGAGTGGGGCTTTGACGATCCGGCGGAGCTTTACGCCAACGACGAGTGGACATGGGATGTTTACTATGAAATGTGCATGGACTTTTCGGACGGCGACGAAGACAGATACGCTCTTGACGGATGGTATGTCGTAAACAGCCTCGTAGAGGAATCGAGCGGCATCACCCTTATAGCCAAGGACGAAAACGGAAAGTTCTATTCAAACCTTGACAACCCGATTATAGAGGTCGCCGAGAACATGATTTACGATCTTGTTAAGAACGACTGCTGCTACCACGAGGGCAACGATTACTGGGCAAACAGAAACGACGCCGAGTACGGAGCCGGAATAAAAGAGGGCAAGTGCCTGTTCTGGCCCTGTGACAGGGACGACGGCTTCAGACTGCCGGTTGAAGAAATGAACAACATCTGGGGCGATATCGAGGCCGGCGAGTTTATGTTCTGCCCGCTGCCCAGATATCAGGACGGAGACGGCAACTATTATCTGAACGCCATGCCCAAGGGCTACATGATCTGTCAGGGCGCCGAGAACCCGGAGGGCGTTGCTCTTCTGGCAGCGTGCGAGCGCTTTAAGATCCTTGATCCGACCGTTGTGGACATCGATGAAAAGCAGCTTAAGGAAACCTACAAGTGGACCGACGAGATGCTTGAAATGAACAGAACCTGCAATCAGATCGTTGCCGAAAACCCGATAATGTTCTACACCGGCAACCTTCCCGACAACCTTCAGGATATCTACAACACCTTTGACTGGAACATCCGCAGAAGCGGAGCCACCAGCACATGGGCGCAGCTTAAGGAGCAGAAGCGCGAGTCGTTTGAATATTACATCGATGAGCTGAACGCCCTTATAAGCGAGTATCAGGAAACCGGCGAGATCACAGAAGAATAAAAATCCTTTCTTATCTGTAATTATACGGCAGGCGCGGCCGGAGGTCTTTACATAAGCTGGGGAATTTCGGCGCGCAGGCTGCCAAGCCCTCTGCCTGCTTTTTGCGCAGTCGGGAATTAAGGGCATGATTTTGGATTAAGCGTAAAGGGGCGAGCCTTTCGCCCCTTAACGTTTTTTCAAGAATATTATATTGAGGAGATTATCACAATGGCAAAACGTATAATGGCTATAGCTTTGGCCGCACTGATGGTATTGGCTTTTGTCGGATGCGGCAAGGAGAAAAGACAGCCTATTCAGCTTACTCTTTCCACCGAGGACGCCGAAGCTATCCTTCGCGCCGCGGGAATCATGCTGCCTGACGCCGAAACCGCTGCCGGCGCAAATTCGGTAGTAAAGTTCTTTGCGTGGTACGACCCGTTCCAGAACTATTCGGAGGATGAGATAATCAACACCGGTTACTTCACCTTCCAGCAGAAGTACAACAGCAAAATGGAATTCATTGAAACCACCTATGAGGACAGGAACAACGACCTTGCAAACCTTGTTCTTGCCGGCACCAGCCCGGACTTTGCGCCTGCCGGAACCTCGAACACCGCAACCTTCCCCATGAGCTGTATAAAGGGAATGTATCAGCCGGTAGACGAGTGGGTCGACTATTCCGACCCGCTGTGGAGCGATATGGCCCAGGCGGCTGAATACTTTGCGCTTGGCAGCAAGCACTATGCGCTTGTTACCGATTTGAGCTTTAAGGACGTTATACCCTATAACCGCAGAGTTATGGAAGAGTGGGGCTTTGACGATCCCGCGGAGCTTTACGCCAACGACGAGTGGACATGGGATGTTTACTATGAAATGTGCA
>CAZIOV010000010.1:25654-46802 GCA_964541045.1 uncultured Oscillospiraceae bacterium
ATTACTGGGCAAACAGAAACGACGCCGAGTACGGAGCCGGAATAAAAGAGGGCAAATGCCTGTTCTGGCCCTGCGACAAGTCCGGATTCACCCACCCCGTTGATGAAATCAATCAGGTATGGGGAGATATCGAAGCCGGCGAGCTTATGTTTGTTCCTCTCCCCAGATATCAGGACGGAGACGGCATCTATTATCTGAACGCCTCTCCCTCCGGCTACATGATCTGCGTCGGCGCCGAGAACCCGGAGGGCGTCGCCCTTCTTGCCTCGTGCGACAGATTCAAGCTTTTGGACCCCACTGTTGTTGATATCGACCGCAAGCAGCTTAAGGAAACCTACAAGTGGACCGACGAGATGCTCGAAATGTACGACACCTGCAACGAGCTTGTTCTGGAAAATACCGTTATGTTCTACACCGGCGACCTTCCCGATAACCTTCAGGATATCTACAACACCTTTGACTGGAACATCCGCAGAAGCGGAGCCTCCAGCACGTGGGCACAGCTTAAGGAGCAGAAGCGCGAGTCGTTTGAATTTTACATCGATGAGCTGAACGCTCTTATCGATGAAAATTCCGCGGCATAGCGCCGAATATCCGATTGAGCAATCGCAGCTTAATAAAAATATACCGGCGGGGAGATTTGTTCCCTGCCGGTATATCTGTTTTCGGCCGGCGCAGCGCCGCTCCCGCTCCGAGCGCGGCCTAACACCTTTAGGCGAAAATAAGTCAGCGTATGCGGGATGCCCGGGCAAACCGCATACACCTTTCAACACAGAAAAGTAAAGGCATAAATTACTGCTTGCTGCCGTCGTCGACCTCGAAATATTTGTGAGTTCCCAAGCTTAAAGCCTCAGACGTAAGCTTAAGTATACCTAAAATTGCGGCGAGAGCCGATATTACTGCGAGTATTTTCAGAATATTCTTCATCCGAAACCGTCCTTTCACAACGTAAATATTATATAATAGCGTGTTCGATATGTGTTCCTGTGCGGATCATTCTTATTATAGCATATTATTTTAAAAAATAATAGCCCCATTTTGCATTTTTCCTTGATTTTTTCGGCGGCTGCCGCTATAATAAAAGAATACCGCATTTAGTCGGCGGACATCAGGCAAAGGAGGAGAGTCTTGTGGACAGAACCGGCAGCTATAAGACGCTGTTTTTGAATACTCTTATATTTGCTCTCGGCTCCTTCGGCTCCAAGCTTTTGGTGCTGGTGCTGGTGCCGCTTTATACCTCTGCCCTTACCCCTGCGGAATACGGAACGGTCGACCTTATAGCACAGACGGCAAACATCCTGATTCCGATTTTTACCCTTACCGTTTCGGAGGCTGCGCTTAGGTTCGGACTTGACACAAAATGTGAGAGCGACAGGCAGAGAATATACACAACCTGCCTGCGGGTGATGGCCGTGGGGCTTATAGCTATGACGGCGATATTCCCGCTGCTTGCAAGGCTTGATTATCTTGACGGCTATGAGCTTATGCTTTATATATATGTGTGGACTTCTTCGCTTCGTCAGATAAACATGACCTTTACGCGCGCAGTGGAAAAGGTGAAGCTTTTCGCCGTGGACGGGATACTGTGCACCCTTGCCATGCTGCTTTTAAACATTCTGTTCCTGCTTAAATTCAAGTGGGGAATTCAAGGCTACCTTCTGGCTATAATACTTTCGGACGCTTTTTCGAGCGTGTTTCTGTTTTTTGCCGGCAGGCTCTGGAAGTATATAACCTTCGGCAGGGTGGAAAAAAGCCTTGCAGTCTCCATGATAAAATACTGCGCACCCATGATGCCGGCGACGGTCCTGTGGGTGGTAACCAGCATATCCGACCACTTCATTGTCAAGTATTTTCACGGAGAATACCTGAACGGAATACTTGTTATAGCCTACAAGATACCCAACATATTGACCACTGTGTTCACAATGTTTTCGCAGGCGTGGAACATGTCGGCCATAACCGAAAACAATTCCGCGGAAAGGGAGAGCTTCTATACGCGCGTGTTCTCGCTGAACCAGTCGTTTATGTATACGCTTTCCGCCGGCATACTTATGCTTATAAAACCGATAATGCAGATATGGGTTGACCCGGCGTATTTTGAAGCTTACAAATATTCCCCGATACTTACGGTTGCAACGGTGTTTACCTGCTTTAATGTTTTTCTGGGGTCGGTGTATATCGCCCAGAAGAAAACAAAGCACACCTTTTATACCTCGCTCGCCGCAGGGGCTATAAACATAGTTTTAAACCTTGCGCTTATCCCGAAATTCGGCAACTACGGCGCGGCCGCCGCAACGTTTTGCGCATATTTCGCGGTATTCTTCTACAGGCTTTATGATACAAGAAAGTATATACACTTTGATTTTTCCATGACGAAGCTGCTTGTAAACACCGCCCTGCTCTGCGCAATGACGGTGATAAACGTTCTGAGCCTTCCGGGGCCGGTTATGTACCCAGTGCTGGCGGCGATGTTCTGCGCCGTGCTTGCAATGAACCTTAAGGAGCTTTTGCGGATAGCGGTGTTCATTATACCCAAAAAGATAAAATCGAGAATCGGCTTTTTATCGAAGCTTGAAGGCAGGCTTGCGATTGACCGGTCGGATGAAGAAAGGAAGCAATAATTATGGCAGAGCTCAAATTTGAAATCAAGGAATCCCTGGGCGTTCTTTCGGAGAATGCAAAGGGCTGGACAAAGGAAATAAACCGCGTGAGCTGGAACGACTATGCTCCCAAGTACGACATAAGGGAGTGGTCGCCGGACCACACAAGGATGAGCAAGGGCGTGACGCTCACCGATGAGGAATTCGAAAACCTCCGCAAGATAATCAACGGCGAGCCGATAGACGCCGGCGGCGAGGATGTGGACGAAGCCGACATACTGTAAACAGCTTGGATAATTTGATAAATTGATGGCAAATATTTGCTCAGATTTTGAAATAAATGTCGAATTTGCAAATGTAGACTAAAATTTATTTAATTTGCGGTTGACAACTGATGAATTACACGTTATAATAGTAACTGTATCTGATGCAGTATGCCGATTAATATACTTCCGGGAGAGTAAGTTAAATGAGTTCCAACGAAAAGGATTATATGGAAATAGACCTTATGCGGCTTTTAAAGGCTCTTTTGCACCGCGCATGGGCAATAATCATTGCAACGGTGGCCGGAGCGGTTATAGCCTTTGCCTGCGCCGCTCTGCTGATAACCCCATTGTACAAGTCGAAAGCGCTGCTATATGTCAACAACAGCTCGATCAGCCTAGGTTCGACAAGCGTAAGCATAAGCACCGGCGAGCTTACCGCAGCAAAAAGCCTTGTAGATACATATACGGTAATACTTAAGTCGAGGATGACCTTGAACACGGTTATCGAAAAGGCCGGCCTGAGCTATGATTATGACGAGCTTTACAGCATGATTCAGACGGATTCGGTAAACGGCACCGAAATATTCGAAATAGTTGTAACCAGCTCCGATCCAAAGGAAGCCGAGGTTATAGCAAACACGGTAGCGTCGGTGCTTCCGGAAAAAATATCCTCGATCGTTGACGGAAGCTCGGTAAAGATAGTCGACTATGCTGTTGTTCCGAGCAGAAAGTCCTCTCCGAGCGTAACGAAGTATACGGTTATCGGTGCGCTTTTGGGCTTTTTGGTCGCCGCCGGAATTATAGTTATCATGGAACTTATGGACAACCTTGTTAAGGATGAGGAATACTTGATTCAAACCTATAACCTGCCCGTGCTCGCCGCTGTTCCCGATTTGGACGCCGACACGTCCTCTTACGGAGGCTACTACGGCAAGAGCCAGAAGTCAAGCGGAGGAAAGAAATGAGCTTAACGTCAAAGAAATCATCCGGGGCGGCGGCCGATAATTCGCCGATAGGTGCCAATCTCAGCTTCGCCGCATCCGAAGCATATAAGCTTTTAAGAGCTAACCTTATGTTCAGCCTTGCGGCAAACTACCCCAAGTGCAGGGTGGTGGGAGTTACAAGCTCCATGCCGAGCGAGGGCAAGTCTACAACGGCTATAAACCTTTCCTACAGCATTGCCGAAACCGGCAAAAGGGTTCTGCTGATAGACGGCGATATGAGACTGCCGACTTTGGCAAAGCGCCTTAACATAACCCGTTCTCCGGGGCTTTCGAACCTTCTGGCGGGCCTTTGCACCGGCGCGGACGTTTTAAGGGCTTCCGGCCTGCATGATAATCTGCATGTCATAACCGCGGGCGATATTCCGCCCAACCCCAGCGAGCTTTTAGGCTCGGAGCTGATGGAAAAGGTCGTGGATTCGCTTTCAAAGAATTATGATTATATAATTTTCGACCTTCCGCCCGTCACCTCCGTTTCGGACGGCCTGGTAATCGCAAAGCTGCTCGACGGCATCATTCTGGTCGTCAGAAGAAATTATTGCGATCAGCAGTCGCTGGCGGAGGCAATGAGGCAGATCGAATTCCGCCATGCAAAGGTTCTGGGGTTTGTTCTCACCCGCTCCGAGATTTCGCATAAGTATTATAAAAAGTATAATAAGGGTTACGGTTACGGTTACGGCTACGGCTACGGCTACGGTCAGCAGCCGAAGAAGCAGCAGGCGTCCGGCAGCGACGGAATGAAGGTTGTAAAGGTCGAAAAGAATGATTGATTTTCATTCGCATATCCTTCCCGGGGTGGACGACGGCTCGAAAAGCGTTGAGATGAGCCTGGAAATGCTCCGGCTCTCTGCCGAGCAGGGAGTAACGGATATCTGTCTTACTCCGCACTTTTACGCAGAACGTGAAACACCGGCGAAATTTCTGGAAAAAAGGCAGCGCGCCGCCGAGGAGCTGTTTTCAAGGCTGGAAAGCGATATGCCGTCCGGCACCCCGAAAATCCGGCTCGGCGCGGAGGTCAAGTATTTCGAGGGCATATGCCGGTGCGACGAGCTCGAGCTTTTAAAGCTTCAGGGCACCGATATACTTTTAATTGAAATGCCCTTTATGAACTGGACCGACAGAATCTGGAAAGATATTGAAGAGATTGCTTCTTATCCAAATATGAAGGTTATGCTGGCACACATTGAAAGATATTTACAATTCGGTGCCGAAAAGTACTTGACAAACTTCCCGATAAGTGGTATACTGGTGCAGTCGAATGCTGAAAATTTTACTTCCGGCTATTTTCAGCGTCGTAAAGCGCTAAAGATGCTTAAAAGCGGGATGATAGACGTCCTCGGTTCGGATTGTCACAATCTCACTTCAAGGCCGCCGAACATCGGCCGGGCAGAGGATGTAATAAAAAAAGCCCTCGGAAGCAAGGCAATTGAAAGAATAGATTCGGCAGGCAGAAGAGCGCTTGGCAGCGCTCGGATATAAGGTTCAGACGAAAGGTATGATAGCATGAAGCTTAACAAAGTTGTTTCGATAATAACGGCAGCGGCTATAACGCTTTCGCTGGTAACGGTGAGTCTTTACGCCGCAGACGATAAGGAAGGTTCTCTTCTGAATAAAATAGTTAATGCCATAACAAGCAGCTCGAAGGACGATGACGACGGTTATCAAAGCCCGGTGGATTTCGACTACTACCAGAAGAAAAATCCGGATATATACGCTTGGCTGGAAATTCCCGGAACCGATATCAGCCACCCCATTTTGCAAAACGCCGATGACGACAGCTACTACAGTAGACGCAGCTGGAACAAAAAGAAGTCTTCAAAAGGCTCGCTGTTCACCGAGGCCACATATAATTCGACCGACTTTTCCGATCCCGTAACCATTATATACGGCCACAGAACCAATGACGGCTCTATGTTCGGCCAGCTTCAGAAGGTGTTCTCGGACAAGTCAACGTTTGAAAAAACCAGAGAGATAATAATATATTTGCCCGACAGGGAGCTTCACTACAAGGTATTTGCGGCGGTTCCCTACGGCAACGAGCACATTCTTTACAACTATGATTTTTCAAGACTGAGAATGCGCAGGGCATTTTTTGACACCGTATTTTCCGCAAGCGGTGTAGGAGTAAGGCTGGATGAAGACAGCTACTCCGAGGATAAAGACGGTATTGTAATCCTTTCAACTTGTTTGAGGGGTAACAATGATAAACGCTATCTCGTGTTGGCTCAGCTGACAAAAGAGATAAACTAAATCTAACTTTATGGAGGGTACTATCATGAAGAAATTTGCAAAAGCAGCTCTTGCAGTAGCTCTCGTACTTGCCATGACCGTCTGCGCCTTTGCTTCATCTCTGAGCGTAACCAGAGTTGAGAGCATATTTGAGGTTCAGAAGGCCACAATCACCGATGCCAATGGAAATACCATTTCCATCAACGCTTATGACGTTGTCATCAGCGACATCGACAAGACAAGTGCAGACGAACTCAAGAATGCTGCGAACGACCTTACAGCTCTCGTTCCCAACCTGGCTGATGAGCTCCCGACCGGCATTGTTGCCTCCGACCTCACAGTTATGGAAACATGCGAGGTAAGCCTCAGCAACGACGTTAAGAGCCTTATTGCCAACGGCGGTTCAATAAGAATCAACTTTATTGTTCCCGGTATCAAGAAGGGCGACTTTGTTGTTGCACTTCACAAGGGCGAAGACGGATGGGAAGCTATTCCCGCTTCTGCTGTTGGTTTGAACAACGTTGCAGTTACCTTTACAAGCTTATCCCCTATCGCTTTTGTAGCGCTTAAGGGTGTAACTGTAGACGGAAGCGTAACTTCTCCCGGAACCGGCATGGATCTTGCTCCTGTTGCTTACGGCGTAGTTGCTGCTTGCGCTGCTGTAATGTAATGCGTTAAGGCGTATAACAACATTATAGCGTGAAAAAAATGAAGCTAAAGTTGAGGAAAGCCCCTGTTAAGGCTATTCTCGTACTTGTATGCGTCATTGCTCTGTTGATTGGTATAGTGCTGTTGCTGTTTTCATGGGAGCAACGGCACTATTATTTTGAAACGGAAGACGACGATTGGACACAGTACGCGCAGGACAGCGGACTGGACGAGGTTTATTATGACGGCTCATGGTATGCCCAGAAGCCGGATATTGAAACCATTCTGTGCATCGGCGTTGACAAATACGAGGGCGACGAAATAGAACTGGGCAATTATAACACACAGCAGTGTGACTTTTTGCTTGTCGTTGTGCTTGATAACCGCAACAAAACCTACACGGCGATTCAGATTAACCGCGATACCATGGCGGAAATACCGGTCATCGGTTTCGGCGGAGATGTCCTGAGCACCGAAACAGGCCAGATTGCGCTTGCTCATACATACGGCTCCGGCGGAAAGGACAGCTGCGAAAACACGGTCAAGGCGGTTTCTAACCTTCTGACCGGTATCGATATAGACCATTATATCTCCGTAACCATGGACGCCGTTCCCCTGATCAACGACGCTGTCGGCGGCGTTACGCTGACCGTCGCCGAGGATTATCCGGATGCCGGATTTGTTAAGGGCGAAACTGTCACGCTTATGGGCGATAATGCGCTTGCCTACGTAAGAGGGCGAATGTCCGTCGGCGACGGCTCTAACCTCGGCCGTATGGAAAGGCAGAGGCAGTATATGTCCGCCCTGAAGGAAAAGCTCGTTGAAAAAAGCGCCTCAGACGCCGCGTTTGCACTGAATGCAATCACCTCTGTATCGGAGTACATGGTTTCCGACTGCACGGTGTATGACCTTTCGGATCTTGCAAATGCAACCGTCAGCTACGAATTTGAGGGATTTAAGACTCTGGAGGGAGAAGCTGTTCAGGGCGAAAAATTTGTTGAGTTTTACATCGACAAGGAAGCAATGGAGCAGATGATCTTCGAAATATACTACGAGAAAAAAGACGAAGAATAACTTGATTTCGCCGGACGGTGCGGACGGATTCCGCTTTGTTCGGCGCTATCGTTTCGGGTGAAAATCATGGCTGAGGAACACAAAAACGCAGGTATAAGAAAAAGAATCGGCGCTGCCGTTTCAATAGGGATCATTGCGGCAGTAACGGTTCTTCTCTTTCTGCTTTCAGGGCAGAACGCCGATCAGTCGTCTGCGCTGAGCTCAAGGGTGACGGCGTTTATAATAAGATTTCTGCGGCTTGAGGAGCTTGGGCTCCCTCTTGAAGGGGTGGAGCATTGCGTAAGAAAGCTCGCGCATTTCACTATATATTCAGTATTGGGCGCAGGGCTTTGCGGAGCGGCGCAGAGCCTTCTTAGAAGGTTCAGATTCCTTGCGGCCTCTGCCGTGGGGATACTTATAGCCGCAGCTGATGAATTTCATCAGCTGTTTGTTCCGGGAAGAGGCGGAAGCCCGCTGGACGTTATGCTTGATTACTCCGGCGTTGCGGCGGGATATGCCGTTTGCTTTGGCGTTATACATGTTGTTATGAAAATTTGTGAAAAAAGAAAAAATCCGTCCGGGCGGTCATACTGATTCCCGTAAAAGTGTATACGGGTTGCCGCTGCAGGCGTAATATTGCCGCAAAGCCGCTATATAACGGACTTTGCGGTAATTTTATACTTATATTCGTTCGGAAATGGGTCATAAAAGCAGGTACAACCCCACCGTGAAGCGGCTTTTTGCATAGGATGCGTGCCTATTCCTCATCAAAATCGGCGGAGAAGCTGTCAAACTCACTCGGCTTGCCGGATTCGTCCTTTAAATACGGCAGTCTGCCGAGAATCTCAAACGCACCCGACTGCTGCCACATCTGCGCGGTGACCAGCACCGAAAAGCCCTCGCCAAAGTCGCAGGCAAAGTCGTTGGGCGAGAATTTAGGCAGTCCGAAGCAGCTTAAAATGTTCATGATGATTCCGCCGTGGGTTACGACCGCGGCGTTTTTGTATCCGTTTTTCATCATGTCCTCAACTATGAACTGCACGCCCTCGCAGCACCTTTCAACCACCTTGCGCATAGGCTCTCCGCCCGGCGCGGGATTGTCAAGCCCGCCCTTAAGGAACTGCTTATAGTCGGGCCTTGCCATCAGGTCTTCGGCTTTTTTGCCCTCAAATTCGCCGAAGTTCATCTCGCGAAGCTCAGGAACAACGCGTGCGTACCCCTGCGGGTAGATAAACGAAGCTGTGGCAATGCAGCGCTTAAGGGGGCTGACGTAAACCTTGTCCGCCTCGGGGTAAACAAACCTTTCCAGCTTATCGGCAAGCTCGCGCCGGCCGCGCTCCGATATCGGCGATTCGGTTATGCCTATATATCTGCCCTCCTCGTTGGCAAGGGTTATGGCGTGGCGAATGAAGTGAATACGGTATCCGGTCATGACATTTTTCCTTTCAAAACTATTAAAACAAACACAAAAGGCTTAAATTCTACATTCTACACAAATATTACTTGCGAAATTCATTAATTATGTTGCCCCGTTTATGGCTTTACAATCTGTAAAAATCGGTGTATAATAATCAGTGCGTCAACAACATTCCAGCCGGACATAAAAGTAAAAAGGGGTGAGAGTTGTGAATTCCGAATTTGCCAGGATAATGACTCTTCTTAGAAAAGAAAGAAAGATATCGCAAAAGAAGGCTGCGGAGGATCTGGGAATCTCGCAGGGGCTTCTTTCGCACTATGAAAAGGGCAAGCGCGAATGCGGGCTCGATTTTTTGGTGCGCGCGGCAGACTACTACAACGTCTCATGCGACTACCTTCTGGGAAGGTCCCCGGAGCCGGAGGGTAAAACAATAACCGTAGACGATCTGCCGGAGGACGACCCTGCTCACCGCGAAAAGGTGAAGCCGAGCGCGGTTATGATATCCTTCAATAAAAAGCTGATTGTAAATTCGCTGAACGTGCTGTTTGCCCTTCTTGCAAACTTCCGCTCGCAGACGGTCACCAAGGAGGCGGCGGGTTACATAATGCTTTCGGTTTACAAGGTGTTCCGGCATGTTTTTTCGGCTAACAGTCACAACGATCAGAATTTCTTTATGATAAACAAAGCCGTTGCGTCATCGGCTTGCGACGCGGCAATGAATATTGCCGAAGCCAGGCTCAAAGCGGCGGCAATGGGCGTTGCTTTAGAGGGAGAGGATTCGGCGGAGGAGGACTCCGCCCCGCTGATAAACACGCAGAGCCTTGCGGCGGAGTATCCGCAGTATTATTCCTCTACGGTGAACCTGATAAAGAACAGCGAGGCAAGGATAAAAGCCGTTGAGCAGGCGAAATACTGATATAACAGCAGGGCAGCGAAAGCGGCCTTGCTTTTTTTGACGTGGATATTATAGCACAGCCGCGCCGGAATTGCAACACATCTTTCGCCGGAGTCTGCTTGACAGGCGTACATATTTGGAGTATACTATCATCATAGCAGATTATACCGATACCGATTCCGCGCAAAAGCGTATATGGGCTGCGTAAAATTGCCGCAAAGCCGCCGGTGACGGGCTTTGCAGCGTTTTTATAAACATGCTTTGACTAAGAATAAATATAATTTTAATCTAAGGCGCAAAAAACGGGGCAGACTTATATTGTCAGCCGCCGCGCCTTGAAAATCGGCGAATCATCACAAAGAAAGGAACTTAAGATATGGGACTTTTTGATAAAATTTTCGGCACCTACAGTGAAAGAGAGTTAAAGCGCATTGAGCCGATAAAAAATCAGGTTTTGGCTCTGGAGGACAAATATAAGCAGTATACCGATTCCCAGCTGCGCGCCGAGACCGACCGCTTCAAATCCGAGCTTGCTTCCGGCAAGACTCTTGACGATATCATGCCGGAGGCTCTGGCTGTCTGCCGCGAGGCCGGGGATAGAGTTCTGGGCAAGCGGGCTTTCCCCGTTCAGATAATCGGCGCGATAGTTCTGCATCAGGGCAGAATCGCCGAGATGAAGACCGGTGAAGGCAAAACCTTGACCGCGTGCCTGACTTCATATCTAAACGCCCTTTCGGGCAAGGGGGTTCACGTTGTAACCGTAAACGACTATCTTGCGAAATTCCAGTCGGAGGAGATGGGCAGAGTCTACAGGTTTTTGGGGCTCTCCATCGGCGTAATACTCCACTCCAAAAACAACGATGAGCGGCGCGAGGCTTATAACTGCGACATAACCTACGGCACGAACAATGAGTTCGGCTTCGACTACCTGCGCGATAACAGGGTTGTTTACAAGAAGGACAAGGTTCAGCGCGGCCACGCCTTTGCGATCGTGGACGAGGTGGACTCCATACTTATCGACGAGGCGAGAACTCCTCTTATCATATCGGGCAGAGGCGATGATTCCTCCGATTTATATCAGAAGGCGGACAGGTTTGCAAAAAACCTTAAAAAGGACGTTGTCGTGGAGATAGAGACAAAGGAGGACACCGATTCGGTTTACGACGGCGACTATATCGTGGATGAAAAGGCGAAAACCGCCACGCTTACAAAGGCGGGAGTTGCCAAGGCCGAAGCCTATTTCGGAGTTGAAAACCTTATGGACACCGAAAACGTCACCCTTTTGCACCACATAAATCAGGCGATCAAGGCCAACGGCGTCATGAAGAAGGATATTGACTACGTCGTTAAGGACGGCGAGGTTATTATAGTTGACGAGTTCACCGGAAGGCTTATGTACGGCAGACGGTATAATGACGGTCTTCATCAGGCTATAGAAGCCAAGGAGGGAGTAAAGGTTGCGAACGAGTCCAAGACGATTGCAACCATCACCTTCCAGAACTATTTCAGGCTTTACGAAAAGCTCTCGGGTATGACAGGTACAGCCGCCACCGAGGAGAACGAATTCAGGGAGATATACAAGCTGGATGTTGTTGTTATCCCGACAAATAAGCCGATGATAAGGGACGATCACCCCGACGTTGTTTACAAAACCGAAAAGGGCAAGTACGAGGCGGTAATAGACGAAATCGTCAGATGCCACGAAAAGGGTCAGCCGGTGCTTGTGGGTACCATATCGATTGAAAAATCGGAGCTGCTTTCGGCAATGCTCCGCCGCAGGGGAATAGCGCATGAGGTTTTGAACGCCAAGTATCATGAAAAGGAAGCTCAGATAGTCGCCCAGGCGGGACAGTACGGCGCTGTTACCATCGCCACCAACATGGCCGGACGCGGCACCGATATCATGCTTGGAGGCAACGCCGAGTTCCTGGCCAAAGCAGAGCTTGTTAAAGAGGGCTTTGACGACGGGCAGATTTACGAGATAACCGGCTTCTCCGAGACCGAGGACGAAACCGTCTTGGAGGGCAGAAAGCACTACCGCGAGCTGATGGATAAATTCAGCGCCGAAACAAAGGAAAAGGCATTGAAGGTCAAGGAAGCCGGCGGCCTATACATCATAGGCACCGAGCGGCACGAGTCGCGGCGCATTGACAACCAGTTAAGAGGACGCTCCGGCCGTCAGGGAGACGAAGGAGAAAGCCGCTTCTATCTTTCGCTGGAGGACGATTTGATGAGACTCTTCGGCGGAGATAGAATCACTGCGATGATGAACACCTTAAACGTAGACGAAAAGACGCCTATTGAGTCCAGGATGCTTTCAAACGTAATTGAATCCGCTCAGAGAAAGGTTGAGGCGAGGAACTTTAACATAAGAAAGAACGTCCTGAATTACGACGACGTTATGAACGCCCAGCGCGAGATTATATACGGCCAGCGCTCGATGGTCTTAGAGGATCAGGATATTCACGAAAAGATTCTGAAGATGATTCGCGACTTCGTTGCAAACAGCGTCAACACCTATCTCTGCGGAGACGAGGAGGACAAGTGGAACTTCTCGGGCCTGAGAGAGCATTTTGCGGGGCTGTTTACAATAGCCAACGACTTTAACTTTACGACTGCCGAGCTTAACGAAATCGACAAGCAGAGCATTATCGATATGGTCACCGAGGCGGCTCTGAAGCGGTATGACGAAAAGGAATCCGAGCTTACACCGCCGATCCTGCGCGAGGTTGAAAGAGTGGCGCTCTTGCAGGTTGTAGACCGCAAGTGGGAGCAGCATATCGACGATATGGATGAGCTGAAAAAAGGCATAGGCCTGCGCTCCTACGGCAGCCATGACCCCGTTGTGGCTTACAGAATGGAAGGCTTTGAGATGTTCGACGCTATGGTCGATTCCATCTGCGAGGACACCATCAGGATTCTTTACAATACCCATCTGCGCAAGGATGTTCCCATAGAGCGCAAGCAGGCGGTGAAGGAGAACCCCACCCCGACGTCCGACGGAAGCCTTTCGGCAACCAGAAGAGTGGGCAAGAAGCCGGGAAGGAACGACCCCTGCCCCTGCGGAAGCGGACTTAAATACAAGAAGTGCTGCGGAAGGAACGCTTAACCGCTGAGCCTTGATTTAGTTTTTTGAAAGGATAGCTGCCTTATGAAAACCGCATTTTGCCCGGCTGATATACTTCTGCCCGACGTTGGCGATATGACAAAATGGTCGGTAGTAGCCTGCGACCAGTACACCGGCGAGCCTGAGTATTGGCGCGAAACCGAAGAAATCGTCGGCGATTCGCCCTCCGCCCTCCGCCTTACCCTGCCGGAAATATACCTTGAAGAGCCCGATGTTTCGGAGCGCATAGCGAAAATCGATTCAAATATAGAGAACTATTTGAAATCCGGCGTCTTCCGCGAGTATAAAAACGCCATGATATACGTCAGGCGAATCCAGTCGGACGGCAGACTCCGCGAGGGAATAGTCGGTGCGGTTGACCTTGAGCAGTACGACTACCGCCGCGGCTCGTCCTCCCCTATAAGGGCGACCGAGGCAACGGTTGCGGAAAGAATCCCGCCCCGCCTTAAAATCCGGGAGAATGCCGCCTGCGAGCTTCCGCATATAATGATTCTGATAGACGACCCGGATAAGACTGTTATAGAGCCGCTGGGCGGAATGAGCCTTTCTAAGCTCTACGATTTTGCGCTTATGCAGGGCGGCGGAAGTATTTCGGGGTATCTTTTGGATGATAATGCTGTTGCCGATGTGGATAATGCGCTTTGCGAGCTTTCAAAAAAATCCCCCATGCTTTTTGCAATGGGAGACGGCAACCACTCCCTTGCAACGGCAAAGGAGCATTATGAAAAGCTGAAGCGCGAGAATCCCGGCAAGGATATGTCGAATCACCCGGCGAGGTACGCCCTTTGTGAGATTGTGAATCTTCATTCCCCCGCGCTCGAATTCGAGGCCATACACAGGATAGTCGCCGGCGTTAACGCGGCGGAGCTGGTTAATGAGATGACTTCCGCGCTTGATTTGCGTGAGGATATCTCGGCGCAGAAAATCGGCATTGTCACAAACGGCAAAGTTAAGTACATGTATGTTCACCGTCCGCTTTCAAAGCTTGCTGTGGGAAGCTTGCAGACATTTTTGGACGGTTACATCGCCGCCCGCGGCGGTAAGATAGATTATATCCACGGCGAGGATGTGCTTAAAGGGCTTGCCGGGGGCGATGATTCCGTCGGCTTCCTGCTTGAGCCTATGCGAAAGAGCGAGCTTTTCGGAGCGGTAATTGCGGACGGCGCTCTTCCGCGGAAGACGTTTTCAATGGGCCGTGCGGCGGATAAGAGATATTATCTTGAGGCAAGGAAAATAGTATTGTAGTTTGGGATTGTTCCGAACAAAGGGGGCGCAGTATATGGCGGCAACGGTCAGCAACGCCGAAATATTCATAGAAAGATACAAGGAGCTGGAGCAAGCAGTCCGCTCGGAGTATAATATTTCGGATAACGATTCGATATCCTACTACCTGGGTCACAAAACCAAGTATAAGAAGTATCAGGAGGATATTGCCTACTGCCAGAAAATACGCAACTTTTATGCGCATAACGGCAAGGTGCCGGACGGTGTGAACCGCGATTTTGCCGTTGAGCCGAACGACTGCATGATTGACTTCATAACAAGGCTGATAGACGATATAAAGAACCGCGAGCGCTGTATAGACGTCGCGGTTAGGCTGAACGAGGTTTATTGGTGCCGGATGAGCCACAGCGTTAAAGCCGCGGTGAAAATAATGCGCGAAAAGGGCTTTACGCACGTCCCGGTACTGGAGGGCGGCAGAGTAGTCGGCATGTTCGACGAGTTTTCGGTTATAAACTGCATTTCCGATTCGGAAAACGGTTCTTTGGCAAAGGAGCTTCGGTTTTCTCAGATAAAGCAGTACATAAGCTTTACTTCGAGGGGGCAGTCCGGATATACCTTCGTTCCCTCAAAAATGTATGCCGAGGAGCTGCGGGAGATTATAGACGTAGCTTACTCCGAGGGCAAGCGGATAAGGATGGCGTTTGTAACCGCAAACGGCAAGCCGGATGAGACCTTGCTGGGGATTATAACTCCCTGGGATTTGATAAAATAGCAGGATAAAAACAGCTCCCGAAGCTTTTGCGCTTTCGGGAGCCGCGCTGTTTAATATTCTACCGTGCGATTACAAATCGGATGCATCCGAATTTTCATCAACAATCTTAACCGCATCCTCCGGAACCAGGCTGTAAAGCAAATCGGTGTCAAGCGGGTCGCCGCAATAGATTACAACTTTATTGGCTGATTGGTCAATACCGCAGGCTGTGAAGCCGATTGCAGTTCTGTTTTCCGCGATTATATTCTGATATTCCCGGAGCTTGGCATATGAATAGGTAACGGCTTCATAAATCAAGCCCTCCGCAGTCTCGGCAGGGATAAGCGATTCATCGGTTACAAGTATGTGCAGATTGCCTTCATCATCATAGTATGAACCGCCAAATTCAATTTCGCTGTACTCTTCAAGAGCTTCATAGTAGTATTTAAGAAGCTCGTTCCGGCAGATTTCCTCCTCGCTGAGCTGAGTGGGCTGAACGGATTGGAACCGGTCTATGTCCTCAACAGCTTCTCCGCTGTCTACAGTGTTCGAACCGTCGTTATTCTCTTCGCTGACCGTAGTGTTCTCAGTGACTGTTTCCTTGGCGGTGACAGTTGCTTTGGCAGACGTTTTCACCGTTTCGGATTTTGAAACGGCAGTGGCGGCAGAAGTCTCAGGCTGTTCGGTGGCTGTGATATCACCTTTGATGTTCTCCGTAGGTTCTGTGGCTTCGGCAGCGGTTATAATCGGGATGTCGTTTTCGGGATGTGCCTGAACCTCATCCGAATCGGGAGATTTCCCGCAGGACACAAGCAGAGCGGCAAGCGCGACGGTTATTATTAGAATGGCGTTTTTCAAATCGAAATCACATAGATTGCGAAGTATGTAATACATATTAGCTTCTCCAATCCTAAAAATGATAGATAGAAAACCATCTACTATTACATTATACTATATATATAATCATTGAGCAATATATTTATAAAAAGATTTGTAAAATGTTTGTGAACGGCAGCAGGCGTTTAGGCCTGATTGGTATAAAAATAATCCGGCTCGGCAGTATTGACTGCAAGCCGGATTATTGTATTCAATCGGATATGTGAAGCTTTATGATAAGCTCTGCCGCGTTTTCCGCAGATACTGCCATGTATTCCGCCCCCGCGCCTTCAAGCTCGTCGCGGCTTCCGTAGCCGTATGTAACCCCGAGGCATTCAATTCCGTTCCGATGTGCGCCGGCAACGTCGTAATCGCGATCGCCCACCATCAGGAAGGCTTGCCTGTCATCGGATCCGAGCTCGCCTATGGCGCGGGCTATCACCTGCGCCTTGGTCATATGCTCGTTGTCGAGCGGGATTCCGCAGATAACCTCGAAATATTTGCTCAGCCCGAATTTGTCAAGAATCCTGCGGGCAAAAACCTCCGGCTTGGAGGTGGCGACACCCAGCTTAAGTCCTGCCGATTTCAGCCGGGAGAGCATATCGTCTATCCCCGGATAGACAGCGTTTTCGAACAGACCCTTCCGCGAAAAATATTCGCGGTATATCTTGATTGCCTCGGCATTGTCTTCACCCTTAAGCCCGAAAAATTTCTCAAAGGATACCGCCAGCGGAGGACCTATGAATTTGCCGAGTACGGCTTTGTCGTAGTCGTGCACGCCCAAGCGCTCAAGGGCGTATTTCAGCGAATTTATGATTCCCGGGGCGGACTCGGTCAGGGTGCCGTCCAGATCGAAAAGAATGTATTGCTTCATAGCTTGCTTTCCTTTGCTTGTATGAGACGGAGCGGCATTTAAAGCTTTGCATCGTACCAGCTTGCGCCGGTGTTTACCTCTGCAATAAGCGGGACTGTTAAGGAAACTGCGTTTTTCATCTCGTCTTCGAGAATTTCGGCGGCTCTTTGCGCGCAGCCCTTATCCGCTTCGACTATCAGCTCGTCATGCACCTGCAAAATCAGCCTTGCGTTCAGCTTTTCTTCCTTTAATCGGCGGTAGACCTTTATCATCGCTATTTTTATTATGTCGGCGGCAGTGCCCTGGACGGGGGCGTTCATGGCGGCGCGCTTGCCGAACGCCTGCAGGTTCTTGTTGGTGCTTTTCAGCTCGGGAATGTATCTTCTTCTGCCGAAAAGGGTTTTGACATAGCCGTTTTTAACCGCAAAGTCCACCGTTTCGCTCATGAATTTATCCACCCCCGGGAAGTTTGCAAGGTAGGATTTGATGTACCTGTCAGCCTCTGCGACCGAGACGTTTATATCCTTTGAGAGCGAAAACGCCCCGATTCCGTAGACGATTCCGAAGTTTACGGCCTTTGCCGCCCTGCGCATGTCCGAATCGACAAAATCCTCCGGCACGCCGAAAACCTGCGAGGCTGTGCGGGTGTGAATGTCCGTTCCCGAAAGGAAGGTGGCGGTCATGTTTTCGTCATGGCACATCGCAGCCAGCACCCTCAGCTCGATCTGCGAGTAGTCGGCGTCCAGCAAATATGCCCCCTCGCGGGCAATGAAGAATCGGCGCATTTCCCTGCCGAGCTCCTTGCGCACGGGGATGTTTTGCATATTAGGGTTTGCCGAGGATATCCGCCCGGTGCGGGTCTCGGTCTGCTTGAACTCGCTTCTTACCCTGCCGTCGGGGCAGACTACATCTAAAAGGCCATCGACATAGGTGGATTTTAGCTTTGTTAAGGTGCGGTATTCAAGTATCCGGTTGATTATGGGATGATAGTTTGCAAGCCCCTCCAGGATTTCGGCGTTTGTGGAATAGCCGCTTTTTGTCTTTTTGCCGGAGGGCAGGCCCAATTCTTCAAACAGAACAACTCCGAGCTGCTTTGGGGAAGATATGTTGAATTCGTGGCCGGCAAGGGCATATATTTCCTCACGGATGCGCTCGATATCGCCGTCAAGCTTCTCGCCGAATTCGCGGATGCCGTTTGTGTCAACCCTTACGCCGTATACCTCCATCGAGGCAAGTACCTCGCAGAGCGGGAGCTCGATATCGTTGTAAAGGCTTTCCATGCCGGTTTTTTCAAGCTCGGACCTGAGGGCTTTTGCAAGGCGGCCAAGGGAAAGAATGTCGGCAAATTCCGGATCCAAACTATACGGAATGTTATATGCTGAGCAAAGATTACTTATTGTATATTCACTTGACTGCGAATTCAACAGATACCCTGCCAAATCACAGGAGAATGCAAGATTTTTCAGCTCACAGTTGTTTTCAAAGCAGAGCTTGTAGGCACTCTTTGCTTCAAAGGCGGTTTTTACGGACGGCGATCCGAAATAGTCCAGAATCGCCGATTTATCTGTAACGGTGAAAAGCTTGCCGCCCGATTTCACGGTCAGTCCTTTGCCGTCAAGGATAAATTCCGATTCGCCCTGCATTCGGGATATTTCTTCGGCGGCAGGCTCGGCAATCGAATATTCGTCGTCAACCGTATCCGGCTCGTCCGGCTTTATTTCAACCTTGTCAAGCCCCAGCTTGTCTATCAGCCTGAACATTTCAAGCTCGGATAAAAGCTTTGCGGCGGCTTCGGAGTTTATGCCGCGGGGCTGATAGTATTTAAAATCACGGGGAACGGGCGCATCGCGCAGGATTGTCGCAAGCCATTTTGACGTCTTTGCCGACTCCTCGCCGTTTATAAGCTTGTTTTTAACACTTGGGGTGAGCTTCGCCTCATCTAAACGGCTGTAAAGGTTTTCAACCGTCGTGTATTCGCGGATGAGTGTCAGTGCGGTCTTTTCGCCGATTCCGGGAACGCCCGGGATATTGTCCGAGCTGTCCCCCATCAGCGCCTTTATGTCAATGAGATTGATTGGCTCAACGCCGTATTCCGCAAAAAATCTGCCCCTGTCGAAGCTGACAGTCTCGCGGTTGGTGGCAAGCCGGACGGTCACATTTTCGTCTATAAGCTGTAAATTGTCCCTGTCCCCCGAAAGAATGTAACATTCATTGCCGCCGTCTGCAAACAGCTTGGATACCGAGCCTAAGATATCGTCCGCTTCGTACCCCTCAAGCTCGAGTATCGGAACGCCGAGATCGGCTAAAAGCTCCTTTATTTTCGGCAGCTGCATAGCAAGCTCTTCCGGCATGCCTCGGCGGTTGGCCTTATAGAAGGCGCACCGCTTATGGCGGAAGGTCGGAGCCTTCAGGTCGAAGGCTACCGCCGTGCAGTCCGGCTTTAGAAGCTCCCTTTCTTTTAGATATATGTTCACAAACCCGGTGATGGCGTTGGTATAAAACCCGTGCGAGGTGGTTAAAACCTTGATGCCGTAAAAGGCACGGTTAAGGATAGAGTTGCCGTCTATAACAAGAATACGCATAAGTGACCTCCGATTTTATACAAATTTTCAATGGAATAAATTAAAAGCTTTCCGTCCGCCCTTTTCCGATAAGGGCATAAGTATTGCTTAGCAAAGCTTTGGCGAGGTCGAGGGCAAAGAGTCCACGTCGCGCTCCGCAGAGCGCGAAATCCCCGGCAAAGCGAAACGCAGGATGGGAGGCCCTCGTCGGGGATCTCCCGATGGGCGCACGTTGGTGCGTCCATGACTGCACAAACACTGTACTTAGATATATAGCCAAACTATGATATATTATCTGTTTTAATCTTATAAAAACAATTATACCATATTTTTTGCCGAGGGCAAGAGGGAATAACGGAAAATTAACCGATTTGTAATTGAAAAGTGTCCGATAATATGCTATAATACTATTTAAATCTATTAATAACCCATCAGGAAAGGTAATATGCAGTATATAAACATCCGAAACGTCAAAATCGAAAAAACCTGCGCGCTTTCGCCGATGGCTTCGGTTGCCGACAGGGCCTACAGAACCGTTTGCCGCGAGTTCGGGGCGAGCCTGCTCGTAAGCGAGATGGTGTCGGCAAAGGGGCTTTGCTATAACTCGCAGAAGACTGCCGAGCTCTGTGAGGTTACAGACTACGAGCGTCCCTATGCCATCCAGCTCTTCGGCGAGGAGCCGGAGTTTATAAAGCGCGCGGTTGATACGGTAAACGCATATAAGCCGGATATAATAGATATCAACATGGGCTGCCCGGTGCCAAAGGTGGTAAACCCGGGCGGCGGGAGCGCCCTTATGAAGACCCCCGATTTGGCGGCGGAGATAGTCCGCGCGGCGGTAAGCGCTGCCGATTGCCCGGTGACGGTTAAAATCCGTTCCGGCTGGGATGAGGATAATATAAACGCCGTGCCGTTTGCCGTCATGATGGAGCAGGCAGGGGCCGGTGCCATAGCCGTTCACGCAAGGACCAGAAAGCAGATGTATTCCGGAGAGGCCGATTGGTCGATAATTAAAGCCGTAAAGCAGGCGGTGAAAATCCCGGTCATAGGGAACGGAGATATAAGGGACGCCGAGGACTGCAAGAGGATGTATACGCAAACCGGGTGCGACCTTTGCTCTCTGGCAAGGGCGAGCTGCGGCAGGCCGTGGATATTCTCGCAGATAAAGGCCTTTTTGGAGACTGGAGTTATCCCGCGGGAGCCGAGCTTCGGAGAACAGATGGATATAATGCTCAGGCATGTCAGGCTCCTTGTTTCAATCAAGGGAGAGGATGTCGGAATACGGGAGGCGCGCAAAAACGTCGCCTGGTACTTTAAGGGCAGGCGGGGCGCGGCAAAATACCGCGCAGCGGCCGGAAGCCTGACGGGGATTGCTCAGCTTGAGGATATGGTTAGAAGTGCGTTGAAGGAGTTGGGGGAAGATGACTGAAAGCAGCGGGGAGTTTTCCTTTGAAAGCCTCGGCGGCGGATACTATGTCTGCGTTTCGCAGGAGCACAGGTTCGGGACAGACGCTTTTTTGCTCGCCGATTTCGCTTCCCCAAGAAGAAAGGACAGGGTCTGCGACCTTTGCACAGGCGGCGGTATTGTCGCCCTGCTTCTTTCAAGGAATTTCCACCCGGAAAAGATATACGCGGTGGAGCTGCAAA
>CAZIOV010000010.1:46902-54349 GCA_964541045.1 uncultured Oscillospiraceae bacterium
CTGCTTCTTTCAAGGAATTTCCACCCGGAAAAGATATACGCGGTGGAGCTGCAAAACAAGGCTTATGAGCAGCTTTTACTCTCAAAAGAAAAATCGGGGGCGTCCGAAATCGAGCCGATTCACATGGATTTAAAGGAATTTAAGCTTGGCGTGCAGCTGGACGTTATAACCTGCAACCCGCCATATAAAATAGATAACACCGGCATAAAAAACGCTTCGGACGAGGTCACCGTTGCCCGGCATGAAACGCAGTGCACGGTTTACGACGTTTGCCGGGCCGCAAAAAGGCTTTTGCGCTTTGGCGGAAGGCTGTGCATCTGCAACCGCCCGGAAAGACTGGCGGATGTGACGGAGGCCATGCGCCAAAACGGCATCGAGCCGAAAAGGCTGCGAACAGTTCAGAAAAATCCGCTCAGCGACCCTTGGCTGATACTTGTTGAGGGAAGACTGGGCGGCTCGAAGTATCTTAAAATAGAAAAGCCGCTTTATGTGATGGATGAGGCGGGCGGCTATTCGCAGGAAATGAAAAGAATCTATAAGCTCGACGATTGACGAAAGGAAGTTCAGATATGTCCGGCAGACTTTATGTCGTGGGAACGCCTATAGGGAATCTGGGGGATATGACCTATAGGGCTGTGGAGACATTAAAAAGCGTTGACTTTATCGCCGCGGAGGATACCCGCGTTTCGGCAAAGCTGTTAAACTATTTCGGCATAAAAAAGCCGATGGTGAGCTACCACGAGCACAACCACAAGTACTCCGGCGAGAGTATAATTAAAAGGATAATGGCGGGTGAAAGCTGCGCTGTTATAACCGACGCCGGAATGCCCTGCATTTCGGACCCCGGGGAGGATCTGGTCAGGCTATGCGCAGAGAACGGAATCCCGACCGAGGTTGTTCCGGGGCCGAGCGCGCTTATTTCGGCGCTTGCGGTGAGCGGGCTGGATACATCGCGGTTTGCGTTTGAGGGATTCCCCTCGGTTGCAAAGCGCTCAAGATACGAAACCCTTTCCGCCTGCGCCCGCGAGGAGAGAACACTTATATTCTATGAAGCTCCGCACAAGGTGATCGCAACGCTTAACGACCTTTATAAATTCTTCGGCGACAGAAAAATAACCCTCTGCCGCGAGCTTACCAAGATCCACGAGGAGATTATCAGAACAACGCTTTCCGAGGCGGTGATGCTTTACAGCGAGGATAACCCGCCGCGCGGCGAATACGTTTTGATAGTAGAGGGCTTTAAGGAAGAAGCAAAGCCCCTGACCCGCGAGGACGCTCTTGCGCAGGTGAAGGAGCTTGTTTCAAAAGGCATGCGCGGGGCGGACGCCTGCCGGGAAATCGCAAAGGCCTCCGGATTTTCAAAGAGCGAGCTTTATACCATGCTTATAAGCCCGGAGCAGTGAAGATGATAACGATAAGAGACATGCGCCCGGAAGACCTTCCGTGGATAATGGAAATAGAGCGCTCCTGCTTCACCTCTGACGCATGGAGCGAGGATATGTTTTTATATGCCATCGAAAGCGAGGGCTATTGCAGCTTGACTGCCGAGTGCGGCGGAGAGCTTGCAGGGTATGCCGTTTCGACGAGGTTTATCGAAGCTAATATCGACAGCATAGCGGTTGCCGAAGGATTTCGCAGGCAGGGCATAGCCGAGCGGCTGATAAAGGCCTGCCTGAACGGTTTTAAGGGAGACGTTTTTCTGGAGGTCAGAAAGTCGAACGCGGCGGCTGAGGCTCTTTATAAAAAGCTGGGGTTCAGCGTTATCGCCGTAAGAAAAAACTATTATGACCGCCCGGCCGAGGACGCGCTGATTATGAAAGCCCACATGTGACCGGCGCCGGCGGAGCATCAACGCCTATGCATATATTCATGACGGCGTTAGCTCTGCGCGCAGCTTTTCATACTGCTTAAATGACAAAAGCGTTGCCTTTGACGGCATGTATGATGCGCCGAAGCCGGATAAAAAGTATTTTTGATTAAGAAGGCATATGTATGAAGATTTTAGGAATAGAAAGCTCCTGCGATGAGACGGCCGCGGCCGTGGTTGAGGACGGCAGAACGGTTTTGTCGAACATAGTCGCTTCGCAGATAGACGAGCAGAAGCTGTACGGCGGGGTTGTGCCCGAAATAGCATCGCGCAGGCACGCGGAAAACATATGCGGAGTGGTTAAAGAGGCGCTGGAGGCCGCAAACGTCGGCTTGGACGATATCGGCGCGGTGGCCGTTACCTATGCCCCGGGACTTATAGGAGCGCTTTTGGTCGGAGTGAGCTACGCCAAAGGGCTTGCCTTTGCCGCCGATAAGCCGCTTGTGCCGGTTCACCACATAGCCGGGCATATTGCCGCAAACTATATTTCCCACCCCGATTTGGAGCCGCCCTATCTCTGCCTTGTTGTGAGCGGCGGGCATACCCATCTTGTCGAGGTAAAATCCCACACGCGTTTCCGGGTTGCGGGAAGGACTCGCGACGATGCCGCCGGAGAGTGCTTTGACAAGGTTGCAAGAACCCTGGGATACCCGTATCCCGGAGGGAAATATATCGACGAAGCCTCGCGGCACGGATGCAGGACCGCCTATAAATTCCCCCACCCCAAGCTTGAGGGAAACGAGCTGGACTTTTCATTTTCCGGCATAAAAACCGCTGTCATTAATTTGGTCCACAACTCCTCCCAGAGAAGCGAGGAGCTTAAAAGGGAGGACGTTGCGGCGTCGTTCCAGAAGACGGTAAGCGACATTCTGGCCGAAAAGCTTATGCTTGCGGCGCAGAATATGGGTTATAATAAGATAGCTGTTGCCGGGGGAGTTTCTGCCAACACCGGCATAAGGAGCAAAATAAAGAAGGAATGCGACAGGCGCGGCTTTAAGCTGTACCTCCCCGAATTTAAATACTGCGGCGACAATGCCGCCATGATAGCTTCGCAGGGGTACTTTGACTTTATATCGGGCAAGCGGGCCGACGATGCCCTTAACGCGCTTGCAACGCTTTCACTTGAAGACATATAGGCACACACTTAAACGGTTTATCCGGCGAAAGGTAATATTATGAAGCACAGGTTTATGATTTTGGTTTTAACTGCTACCGCAATTGCGGCAGCCTGTTTTTCGGGCTGCGCGGATATTGAGTCGAGTCAGCTTGCCACGAGCGACGCTGCCGTTACCGATTCCGCGCCCGAAAGGCAGAATTATCCGGTCAGCTTTAACGGCGAAGAATTTGATTCCGCACCGCAGACTGCGGCATCGCTGTCACCCGCCCTGACCGACATTTTCTCCGATCTCGGCATTTCCGACAGGCTTATAGGAGTGAGCGATTACTGCTCCGCACCCTATGACGGAGTGACGTGTATAGGAAGCCCAGCCATGCCGGATGTAGACGCTATTATCGAGCTTAAGCCCGAGCTGCTGGTTTCGCAGTCTCCCCTTGCCTCTGCGGACGTTATGCGGCTTAAGCAGGCTGGCATAAGAACGCTCTATATTTCCGTACCCGAAAGCTTTGAATATCTGTGCGAGGAGTATATAGGGCTTTCGCTGATATTCTACGGGGCTGTAGATTCCAAGGATATAGCGGTTTCCGCCCTTTTGGAGATAGACGGCGCGATGACCGAGGCCTCGGGCAAAGGCATAGAAAAAAGCTTTGTTATCATAACCGCTGCGCAAGGCTCGGAATATGCCGTTATGGGGAGCGACTCTCTTGCCGCGGACATGCTTGAGGTATTCGGCAGCAATGCCTTTGACGGTGAGCAGACGGCGTTTTTGAGCAAGGACGAGCTTTCGCTCCTTCAGCCGCAGGCGGTTATAGCGGATTCCTCGCTTGACGAGGAGGAGATCAAAGAGCTGTTTGAAGGCTCGCCGCAGATAGTTATGACGGATCTGACGGTGTTTGAAAGACCTACCGCCGCCCTTTCGCACACCGTTGAGTATATAATGAGCAGTCTTGAGTAATTATTAAGAAAATATAAATATTTTAGAACCTGTTGACAGAATAAAAATTTCAGGTTATTATAGAATAGCTGCAATAAAACCGCGCGCTCAATTGTATTACATTTTGGTATGATGCCCGGATTTATTGAGGCGTCTGAAAGGATGCGCACAATGTTTAAAAGAATACTGTGCCTTGCCGTTTCCGCTGCCTGCGCTGCATCGCTGATATGCTCCTGCTCGGTTATAGACAGCAGCCCGAATACAACCGAATCGCTTCAAAGCGGCGGCAGCGAGCTGTCTGCAGCTGCGGAGGAAAACGTCGATTCCGGCGATTCGGAGCTGCCGAATGTGTTAAACAGCGAAAGCGAATGGCCCTACAGCTTCGGAAACGAGTTTATTGACGAAAACGGTATACGCTTTGTGTGGGATAGCGTCGACGAGGACACAAGATATAATCTCGGCGAGGTTATGAACGCCATCAGAAACGTTCAGATATACTGCCCGCTTACGGTGGGCTTCCCCAAGGACGAGGCGCAGGACTTTTTGGAGCTTATCTCCAACTGTTCGACGTTTTATACCTACGCCAGCGGAAAGTTCAGGCTCCATTACGACGAAGACGGCAGGGTTAAGGGTCTTACAATAGGCTACAGCGTGGACTATGAGGACGAGGCGCTTGCCAGAACAAAGATTCTCAGCACGGAGATTGACAGGATAATTGCCGGTATGCCGCAGGATGCGGGCGAATTTGAAAAGATAAGATATCTTCATGACTACATTGTTCTTAACTGTATGTACAGCGAGGACGGCGAAAGCCCGTTCAATGCCTATGGCGCACTGATAGAGCACAGCGCTGCCTGCCAAGGCTATGCGGATAGCCTTATGCTGCTGATGTCGAGAGCGGGGTTTGAGGCTATGTTCGCAACCGGAAGCGGCGCAAGCATGGAAATCAAGCATAAGTGGTGCTACGTTAAGCTTTCTGACGGCCATTGGTACGCGATAGACCCCACGTGGGACGATTTGCAGGCCGATGATATCCGCTCGGATTATATCGGATACAATTACTTTCTTGTGAGCGATACGAATATTTTAAAGGATCATGCCGCCAAATACGACAGCAGGTATTATCAGCCGCCGGTGGCCGACTCGATGGATATGAGCTTTTATAACGTGATGGGCTATACCGCGGGGGATGCTCAGACCGCATTTGATGTTCTGAAGGCGCAGGCAGAAAGCGCGGCCGCAGACGGCGGAAGATATCTGTATCTTATGGCGGACGGCGATGCGGAGATTGAAAGCATATACGAAGAGCTTGCTTCGGGTACATCCGGCAATAACAGAATGGAAGACATTATAACCGCCGCAAACATAGCCGCCGGAGAGGATGTTTACGCGGTAAGCTGGGTTAAAAGCATTGACCCGGTTCTGAAAACGCTTATTATAACCTTAAAAAATAATGATAATTAATCGGAGGTAAAGAAACATGAACAAATTTAAAAGACTAACGGCGCTGCTGATTGCTGCGGTTATGTCGGCAACAATGCTGGCGGCCTGCGGCAATAAGGTTGAGGAACCGCTTGACAATCCCGACGTTTCCGACGTTTCTGAGGATACAAGCTCCATTGTAAGCTCGGATTCGATTGTATCGTCTTTGCCGGACGAAACATCTGCGCCGACAACTTCCGATACCGAGCCCGAGGTTACAACGGCTCCCGAAAATACAACTCAGAGCACACCCACAACAACCGAGGACGACGGCAGCTTTACGGTTGAGGATATGTCCACAACGATGTACGCTACCGACTCCGTAAACGTCAGAAGCGGCCCCGGCGCCGACTATGAAAAGATAGGCAGGTTTGACAAAAATGAGGCCGTTACCGTTACCGGACGCGCCTCGACCGGATGGTACAGAGTTCTGCTTGACGGTAAGACGGGCTATGTAAGCAACGCTTACCTCACCGAAACCAAGCCGTCTTCCACCACAACAACCAAGACCACCACAAGCAACGACCCAGATGTTGACCTGAACGATGATGACAATAGCTATAATGCGTTAACCTCGTTCGACGGCTTTGGGGACGCCATTGAGGACAACGGTCTTGAATACACCGTATCCATAATCAGCGATTCCAGATACGAAACAGCCATAAGGCAGATTCTTGAAGGCATACAGAATCTCCAGACGGTCATCTATATCGACCCTGTTATATATGCCGACGAGGCTTATGATTTTGCGGCCCAGATTCTTCCCACCCTGGCAGTTGAATATTGCTATGTAAGCAGCGTTAAGGCGGTGGCCTACAGCAGCGGCGAAAACAAGGGCAAGATTCAGAGCATAAAGGTAAGCTACTACTATGATACGATTGAACAGTGCTTAGACATGGTAAACAAATTAAGAAGCAAGACCGACAGCGTTTTGAGCAACGTTAAAAGCTCGTGGTCGAATTACCAGAAGGTCAAGTACATACACGATTGGCTTGTTCTTAACTGCACTCCGGACGCCGAAAATATCGGCGGCACATGGGCGCCGACCGCTTACGGCGCTATAGTTGACGGCAGACCTACCTGCCTCGGCTATGCAAAGGCAACTTTATATATGCTTTCAAAGCTCGGCTTTGACGTTGTTTTCGACGTCGGAACCGGAACCTCGGCCGGACACGTATGGGTAAAGGTCAAGCTGGACGGCAGCTGGTACTGCATAGATACCACCTGGGACGACCCTGTTGACCCCACCGTTACCGATCCCCAATACATCCGCTATGACTACTTCCTTCAGACCGACGATTATATGACCCAGACTCATATGGAAAACTTTGAAATGAGGTTCTTCAGCGAGCCCAAGGCAACCTCGACCAAGCTGAACTGGTTTGTTGTAAACGACTGCTACGTTACCAGCGCGAGCGAGGCTGAGACGATTCTTAAGAATGCGGCGAAGAAGGCCGTTGAGGGCGGATCAACCTACGAGTATGTAAGAATACTTTGCTCTTCCGTTGATGTTTATAATGATGTTCTTGCAACCTACGGCGGCAAGAGCCTGTTTAACAGCAAGATTCTTTCGGGTATTTCGTCCGAGTATTCCTGCGACGTTGTATGGGGAGGAACAAAGAGCGCTTATCCCAGCCTGCACCAGAGGACGCTTACCTTCAGGCTTAAGAAGTAATATTTGATTCGGCGAGTCTGCGCCCGGACGGAGGATTTTCCGCCCGGGCGTTTTTTGCGCAAAATACTGTGGGCTTTAGCTACTTTGATTACATAATCATCCATTATATTTTAAATTATATTTATAATACACAAATAATTATTAATCATTCTGTGAAAAAATTCTCTTTCATAATTTGCACGAGCGTGTTATACTTATTAAGTAGCAATCTAATTTAATTATTAGCTTATCGGCACAGGGAAATAACATAACGAAAAGAGGATTGACCGAATATGATTAAAAGATGTTTATCCATAGTTCTTACCTTGATAACGGCTTTGGCGATGACCTTTGGATAACCGCCGAGCAGATAAAGTGCTCATCAAGGCAGAG
>CAZIOV010000011.1:0-50989 GCA_964541045.1 uncultured Oscillospiraceae bacterium
ATGAGAAAAGATTTATTTCATAATAGTGAAGAAAACCCGCTTTCAGCTTTTCCGTGGAGCAAAAACATTCTTTTTCCACTGGAGCAGATAAAGAGAATAAATTGGCCTACTACAAATAAATTTGAAGAAAACAGAATGACAGTATGCCCGCCGGGTATACCGCAAGAATTGACTGTTCAATATTGGTTTGATAAAAATGATGTGATAAACCACCCAAACGGAAAAGATTGTTTTATCCCACGTTCGGGTATATCAAAAATGTTGTCTGTTGACGAGGGTGACGACAGCAAAAAGTCTTATAAGCGATTGCACCGTTGGCGTTATTCTCCAACCGTAGCATACGGAAACAACGAAGTGCATTTGCACCCATACAAGGCAAGGCGTCTGTCCGTTGCAGAAGCCCTTGCGTTGCAATCACTACCTAAAGAGTTTTCATTACCGCCTGATATGTCTTTGACGGACAAATTCAAGACAACAGGAAATGGCGTTCCGTTTATGCTTTCAAGTGGTATTGCAAAAACTATCTATGAGTTTATAACAGGAGCGTTGAATAATGGCAAAATATACTGCTTATAATCTTGTTCGGGCGGTTAGCCTATTACCGCGAAATACAAATTATAACTATGTCAATCCAAGAACACCCGGACTTATTCATATTGAAAATGTGATGTTGCCCGCTGGACCTATACAAATCCGGCGTTGGAACCCCCGCAAGGGCGAAACTTGCGTTGGAGCAGATGTTGAAAGCATATCATCGGAAATGATATGGCGTGTTGCAAATGCCGTCAACCCCGGAGAACCAATAAATCTTGATAGAATTTTAGGTGGTTCATATAATACCCGTTCAGTGCTTGAAACACTTATGGCTTTAACGCCGGAATTTTATTTCTGCTATCCCGGAAGAATTAAAGACATTGATGGACATTCGTCGATTGAACATGGGCATAAACATTTGATATGGCTACCTGATGACCCACACGCACAAGGCGTTTTGACTGAAAAGCAAGTACCCAATATGGCTATTTCAGAAATCCCGTTGCAGTCTGTTACATACGACAATTTAATTTTGCCCGATGATATGACCGTTGGCGGAGAAATGAATATTGAAGTTGTTCGCAGACACACGCAAATTCAAATTGCGTTGTATTTAATTGGCTTGCAATTAGGTTATCGAACATGGATAGCACAAAATGATAAAGGTATCATATACAAGGATAAACCACTTATTGAACAACCGGGGATTATTCCCGCATTGGGTTCTGAAAATATAATTTCAGCTTTTCCGGGCGCAGAGCCATCGGCGCGTTTTATAGATTGTATATGGTTTCAAAATCACCGCTTTATGCCCGCAGTTATGGAAGTTGAACATACAACAGGGGTAACGTCTGGTTTAACAAGAATGAAAGGCTTGCAGGACGCAATGCCCGCGTTTAATACCCGCTATGTCATTGTTGCGCCGGACAATGACAGAGAAAAAGTTGTTGAAGAAGCTAACAGACCACAGTTTGTTTCACTTGACGCACGTTATTTTTCGTATTCATCGGTTGAAGAACTGTATTATATTTGTACACACAGAAATTTACATGGGGTTACGCAGGAATTTCTTGATTGCTATATGGAGAAAGTATGCGTTAATTAACTTGCAATCCCGTTGTCGCTTATTATCGTGTAGTATCGTAAAGCAGATTTAAGCGACAAACAAGCGACAAAAGAAAATCACGGCGCATAAAAAGACGCATAAAACCACAAGATATTGAATAAAAACCGCAGAAACACGCTATATATGCACATTATATGCAATATGGGCGTGTTTCTTATTGTCTGCTGTGTGGTAATCGCTGCGCATGATACTCCTCCCATAAAACATGGGCTGCCGACTATCCTGCATACCTCTCAAGCTCCTCCCGCGTGCCGCGGAAGACATTCAAAGCTGTAAACCTTTCCTCGCCGGAATGCCCCTGCAAGCGCCCTCTGTCCGAGTGCTGCCGTAAGTCTCTAAATCCGCCGTCGAGCATACCATTCCCTTTGCCGACGGTATTAATAAAGTTTTCCGCTTGAGTTCTGCCGGAACTGTCGAAGCCGAAAAAGTGATAAGCTCAGATTTTAAGACCGGTCTTTGCGGCCTCACCGGGGTTATAATCAAAAAAGGGGGGTCAACGTATGTTGACCCCCTCGGCCGCCTTTATAAAGGCAAAGTCTATACCCTTGCCGGGAAGCACGCCCCAGGCTATATTTCCTTGATAGCGGGAAACATCCACCCGGGAAGCCTCGAATTTGGAGGCGGCGAAGGCATTGGGAATATATATTCCGTTTAGAATAAGCAGTATTCTCCGCCGAAGCTGCCAATCCCAAAATACAGACGGCTCCGGCAGCTATCAGCTTTTATTCTTTTTTATTTGCGCCGTTTCATTTTTCTCGGTGAGGACTCTTACGGCAGGGGCCTGAACACCGTTTGCGGCCATAGCTTCAGTGATGCTCTGGGTAAGGTCAAAGTAAACGTCCCAATAGTCCTCGCTCTTAACCCATGCACGGACAGTGAAGTTCATAGATTCGTTGGTGGCGCCGCTGAGCCTTGCAAAAGGAGAGGGGTCGGAAAGAACCTTTGAATTGTCGGTCACGGTTTTGAGCATGAGTTCCTGAATTCTGGCAGGGGCTTCGCTCTTGGCACAGGAGAAGCTCAGGTCAACCCGCCTCAGCTCTTCGGAGGAGTAGTTGGTAACGTTGGAGTTCATAAGATTTCCGTTGGGAACTATTATCTTCTGATTGTCCCAGGTGAGAAATGTGGTGTAGAACAAAGTTACCTCGTCAACAACGCCAGAGGCGCCCGCAACGTCAACATAGTCGCCCTTTTTGAACGGCTTGAACGCCATAATCATTATTCCGCCCGCCAGGTTGGATAATGCGCCCTGCAAAGCAAGACCGACGGCAACACCGGCAGATGCAAGAACCGTTATTACCGAAGCCATCGGAACGCCGAGTATTCCTATTATGGAGATGACAAGAATAACATAAAGGCCGATTTTGATAAAGCTTAGGGCAAAGCTTCTTACAGAGCCTTCAAGCTTTTGCGAAAGCTTGTTGTTTTTGCTCAGCGCCTTTATCAGGTATTTAATAAGCAGACTGCCAACGATATAAATAACGATTGCCAGCACAATTTTTAAGCCGAAGCTTGTTACAAGCTCCAAAAGATAATTCAAAAATTCTTTCATTTTAATACATCCTTTCAAAACAAATTGTACTCATCATACGTACATATTACGTACATATTTATATCATAGTGTGTTTTTACCGGTTTGTCAAGACTGAATAATGCGGGTGCTTTGCAGCTGCGCGGTGTGACTTGATAATTAAAAAAAATGGCTAGTCAGCTCAGAACAATGATGCTATCATAAAAATAGCAGAATAAAAATGGCGGAATAATTTAATTTTTTGATTAGGAGGTTTATGATGAAAAGAGTAATAGCACTTGCCTTGGCACTTATTTTGGTTTTTGCTTTGGTTGGCTGCGGCAAAGAAGGCCGTGAGATAGTTCGCGTAACCCTTTCTACCGAGGATGCCGAAGCTATTCTGGCTGCCGCCGGAATCAGGCTGCCCGATGTTGAATCGGCTGCCGGTGCAAATTCAACAATTAAGTATCTGAGCTGGTACGATGGCTTCCACAACTATGACGAGGACGAAATTGTCAACACCGGCTATTTCACATTCACCGAAAAGTACAATGGCGAGGTTGATTGGATAGAAACCAGCTGGGACTCAAGATTTGACGATCTGGCCAACCTTATCCTCGCTGGGGACCCGCCTGACTTTTATCCTTCCGGAACGAGCTCCACGGCTACATACCCTATGAGATGCATTAAGGGCATGTTCCAGGCTATAGACGATTATGTTGATTACACTGAACCTCTGTGGGAGGGCGTTAAGGAAATTGCTGATACTTTCTCGTTCTCCGGCAAGCATTTTACCATTGTAACCAGCACTACCTTCCGCGATGTTGTTCCATATAACCGCAGAGTTATAGACGAGTGGGGATTTGACGATCCGGCTGAGCTGTTCGCTAACGACGAGTGGACATGGAGCAAGTTCTACGAAATGTGCGTTGACTTTTCTGACGCCGACGAGGATAGGTTTGCACTGGATGGCCAGACCTACACAAACAGCCTGGTTCAGGCAACCGGACAGAACTTTGTTCATCGCGATGAAGACGGAAGATACTACTCTAACCTTGACTCGCCCGAAATCGAGCGCGCGGAGCAGATGCTTTATGACCTTACAAAGAACGACTGCACCCACCACGAAGGTACCAACTACTGGGCAATAAGAGATAACGGAACCTATGGTGCCGGAGTTAAGGACGGCAAGTGCCTGTTCTACATCTGTGAGACATCTTACTTCACCGGAACTGTTGAAGAGATTTCCGCAACCTTCGGCGACGTTACAGCTGGCGAGCTTATGTTTGTTCCTCTTCCCAGAGACGACAACGGCGACGGCAACTATTATCTTATGACCCAGATAAACGGTTATATGATCTGCGCGGGAGCTTCTAACCCCGAAGGTGTTGCCCTTTTAACCGCCTGCGAAAGATTCAAGATAATCGACCCCACCGTTGTGGATATCGACCGCAAGCAGCTTCAGGAAAAGTACCTCTGGACAGATGAGATGCTTGCCATGTATGACACCTGCAAGGCCATTGCCGACGCTAATCCCAGAGCGATAGTTTCCGGCGACTTTACCTCAGGCTTGAACACCATTATTTCCAACTGCCAGTATGGTCCCTGCCGCAGCGCTACTCCTTCAACATGGGCGCAGTTCAAGGAAGAGAATCAGGAATCACTGGAGTATTATCTTGAAGAGCTTAATGCCATGATGGATGAATACGCTGCCAGCATGTCCGGCTGACAGCAATGACATTATCGCTCCAATAATATAATTGGTATTTTACGGAAAAGAAAAACAGCTCCGATTTGGGGCTGCTTTTCTTTTTATACTTATATTCTATTCGTTTATAAATGTACAGGCCGTGAACGGTCGTAAGGGCAGATGCAAATCCCGTTGTATAGCGGCTTTGTACCCGATTCTTATCAGTATTATTGTGCCGGAGTGCAGTTCAGTGAGTGTTCATAAACGAATCCCTGAACTGGCTTGGGGTCATTCCCACACTCTCCTTAAAGCGGCGGTTAAAGCTCCTTATGCTCGAAAATCCGGATTCAAAGGCTATTTCGGTTATGCTTTTGGAAGTGTTATGAATCAGTCCCTTGGCAATGGATATCCTCTTTTTGTTGATGTAGGAGTTAAGCGAGGTGTTGAAATTCCGCGAAAAGATGGTTGAAACATATGACGGAACAATATTCAAAGCCTTTGCAATCCGCTCAAGTGAAAGATCCTGCGAGATGTTGTTGTCGATATATGAAAGCATCTGGCGGCATATTTCGTAATTAAAGGAGCGGGAAGAGCTGCGGTCAAACTTTATTCCGGTGTAGGCAGGCATTATTCCCGAAAGCAGGACGGTAAGCATGCCCTTAACAACAGTCTTGCCGAAGCTGTAGTTGTGGGCGAATTCTATAAGATATTTTGTCTGAACGGTTGCAAATTCCGGCGATTTATCCCTGTCGAACCGGACATAGGGAACGTTTGCACTTTCAAAAAATCCCTTAAAATCTGAAATAAAATCGGTGTTGAAAATAAATGTGCTTATCCTGTTTTCGTCAGTGAGCGAGCGCATGCAGTGTATGACATGCGGACTGATAAGAATTCCGTTGCCTTCTTTTACAATATGCTCCTTGCCGTTGATGGTAACGCTGGTTTCACCCTCTTCAACTATCATAAACTCAACCTGACTGTGAAGATGCATAACCGGAACAATGTTGGGAGTTGAATATGAAAGCACTCCGTAGGTAACGGTTGCATCACTGTGATCCATATATATAAAATCAGATTCGTTGGACATTGCTTTCACCTCCTTGAATATACATTAATAGTAGTATAGCATTATTTTTTTCGCTTTTCAAGATATATTTGAAGTGAAATATGAAAATATGTCCGCTTTTCGGCCGCAAGCTGATTATACTTATTTCACTCGGGCGGAAACGAGCATTAACCGTCCGAAATAATGGCTTTTCTCTCAGATTCAGACAATTTGCAATTAAAATCTTAAAAAAAGTGTTGCAATATTAAAAACAGTGTGATATAATGAAAAAACAGTTAAGTAATTAATTTATTTTGGGAGTGATGTTATGCCGCCGGGAGGATGGGGCTTTGGCCCTAATTACAAGAAGGTTGACCCTCCGAAGAACATAGGCGATGTTCCAAGGTATCTTAAGGAGCTTCTTTCGGGCTTCTTTTCAAGATTTGCCTATATTATAGTCCTTGTGTGGAAGACGGGAAGCTGGATACTTTTTTCCATGGCGCTTATAGCCCTTTTGCAGGGCATAACGCCGGTTATCAGCTCAATAGTATCGAGGAACATTCTGAATTCGCTGCAATTATCCGCTTTAGGGCAGAACAGCGGCTCCTTCTGGGGCTCTGATGTGTTTTATTTTCTGGTTTTGTTCTTTGTGATACAGGCGCTTACGCGTGTCCTGGAAACCATAAGCACCGCAGTTAACAGAATTGCCGGTGAAAAGGTTGTCCGTCAGGTTAAAACTCAGATAATGGAAAAATCCCGCGAGGTTGACCTTGCCTCGTTCGACCAGCCCGCATTTTATGAAAAGCTGGAAAACGCCAACCGCGAGGCCGGAAACAGGCCGATTCAGATACTTTCTCAGTTGTTCTTTATAGTCAGCACTGTTATTCAGCTTGTAAGCTATATAATAATCATGGCTTCGGCCCCGGGACTGTGGTGGTCGGTGTTCCTTATAGCCGCGGTTTCCATACCGTCTACAATAATAACCTTTATTTACCGCAGGAAGAATTTTGATTATATACGTCGCCGCTCCAAGGACAGGCGCCAGATGAATTACTTTTCCGATCTGCTTGTGAATAAGGATCTTGTTAAAGAGATTCGCCTGTTCGATCTGAGTGATAGCCTTATCGAGCGCTTTCAGAAGGTGTTTTTGGGCTACTACAAGGGCCTTGTGAAGCTTATCCGCGATGAAAGCGTATGGCACACGGTTATTGCTGTTGTAACCTCGGTTTCGCACCTTGCACTTTATCTGCTGATAGCGATAAAGGTGTTCAACGGTGAAATCCTTATAGGCGACTACACTCTATACACCGGTTCTATAATAGGAATTTCGAACTGCATAGGATCGCTGATATCGAATTCGGCGACGATTTACGAGGGCACGCTGTTTATCGACAATCTGATAGCCTTTATGAACGAGAAGCCGACGGTTGTGCCGAGAATATCCGAGCCTGCAAAGGTCAGCCACGGAAAGCCGCACACCATCGAATTTTCGCACGTTTCCTTCAGATACCCCGGAACCCGGCGCGATGTTCTGCATGATATAAATATTACCCTGCGTCCGGGCGAAACCATGGTTTTAGTAGGGCTTAACGGCGCAGGTAAAACCACTCTTTTAAAGCTTCTGACAAGGCTTTACGACCCCACTGAGGGCGTAATATATCTGGACGGAGTTGATTTGCGGGATTACGATGTTAAGGACCTTTATTCGATGTTCGGCATAATATTCCAGGATTTTGGCAAGTATGCCGTAACCGCCGGCGAAAATATTCACTTTGGAAGTATTCACAGCGAATACGACCCTCAGAATATAAAAAGAGCCGCAGACGAAAGCAACGCTTCGGAGTTTATCGAAAAGCTCCCGCTTTCGTATGACACTCCGCTAATGCGCTTCTTCGAGCCGGACGGCTTAGAGCCTTCAATAGGCCAGTGGCAGAAGCTTGCCATTTCAAGAGCCTTTTATTCGCAGTCTGACGTGCTGATTTTAGATGAACCAACCGCCTCGCTCGATCCGATGGCCGAGCAGGAGATATTTAACCAGTTCGACAGACTGAGGAAGGATAAGACCACGATATTTGTATCGCATCGGCTTTCAAGCGCAACGGTTGCAAGTCTGATTGTGGTGCTTGAAGACGGAGCAGTTGTTGAGACTGGCACGCACTCCGAGCTGATGGCAAAGCGGGGAAGGTATTACGAACTGTTCTCAACTCAGGCAAAGCGCTATATTCAGGATAAGGAAGCGGTTTTGGAAAAGCCAATCGGCCGTATACCGCCGGAAATCCCGCATAATTAAAGAAAACGGTACCGACCCCGACGGTCGGTACCGTTGTATTTTTATCAAAAACAATGACGAAGGCTTATAAGTGAAACCAAAGAGCAGGCGCTAAGCTACCTTATACTCATATTTGTCGCCGTTCATTGTCAGACCGTGAACGGTCATAAAATCGTGTGCGAAGCCCATCGTGCAGCGGCTTTGCACACGGTTTTTGCTTTCATTTCAGGCGAAGATTAGTATAAACAATCGTGAAGCCGTTTACACGAATATTTATGTGGTAAAAAACGCATCATTTCTTTTAAACAGATTATTTAATTCCGAAATACCTTGCAGCATTGTTATAGGATATTCCGCTGACAATCTCGCCGAGCGCCTTCTCATCAAACGGATACTCTCCGTCCTCAACCCACTTGCCGATGATATTGCAAAGGATTCTGCGGAAATATTCATGCCTTGTGTAAGAAAGGAAGCTCCTTGAATCGGTGAGCATGCCTATGAAGTTGCCCAAGATCGAAAGGCTTGCCAGCGAGCGGAGCTGAGCCTCCATGCCTATTGAGGAATCGGAGAACCACCAAGCTGAGCCGTGCTGGATCTTGCCTGCCGCCTCTGTTCCCTGAAAGCTTCCTATAACCGTATCCAGCATTTCGTTGTCGTTGGGATTTAGTGAATAAAGGATTGTTTTGGGAAGCGCGCCTTCGCTGTCCAGTGCGTTCAAAAAGCCTGCAACCTGCCGAGAGCAGTCACGCGTGGCTATGCAGTCGTAACCTGCGTCGGGGCCGATTGAATTAAAGGCGCGGCTGTTTGTGTTTCTTTGAACGCCGTAGTGAATCTGCATCACGATTCCGCGCTTTGCATACTCTCGGCCGAGGTGCAAAAGAACAGCCGTCTTATACCTGTCGCCTTCTTCGGGGGTTATATCTTCGCCGGCCATTGCTTTTTTGAAGACGGCGTTAACCTCCCCCTCGGAAGCGGGGGAGTACACCATGTAGTCAACCCCGTGGTCGGTTGCAAGGCAGCCGTTTTCGCAGAAGAATTCAAGACGTTTTGTAAGCGCCTCCATAACGTCGCCCGCGCACTCAATCGGCATATCCGTCGCATTCGAAAGGGCTTTTATGTAGTTGGCAAAGCCGGGCTTGTCGATGTTTACAGCCTTGTCGGGGCGGAAGGAAGGGCACACCATTGTTTTGAACGATTTGTCCTTGGCAAGCTTTATGTGCCATTCCAGCGAATCAATCGGATCGTCGGTAGTTCCTATCATTTTGACGTTTGATGCGCTTATGATTCCCCTTGCGCTCATGCCGGGCTCGCGGAGCTTTTGGTTGCACCGGCTGTAGACCTCTCCGGCAGTTTCGGCGTTCAGAATTCCGTCATAGCCAAAGTAGCGCTTAAGCTCAAGGTGAGTCCAGTGATACATCGGGTTGCCTATGGACTTTGAAAGAGCCTCGGCAAACCGCCTGAACTTGGTTTCGTCGTCGGCATCCCCGGTGATTTCCCGCTCCGGGACTCCGTTCGAGCGGATAAGCCTCCACTTATAGTGGTCTCCGCCCAGCCAAAGGTCTGTAATGCTTTCAAAGCGTTTGTCCTCGTATATCTCACGGGGGCTGATGTGGCAGTGATAGTCTATTATCGGCAGATCGCGGGCGTATTTTTCGTAAAGAAGCTTGGCTGTGCTGTTTTTCAGCATAAAATCTTCGTTGATAAATGGCATGATATCATCCTCCTATTATTATAAATATAGCACAAATTCATGCTTTCGTAAAGTACCAATCATAAAAAACAGAAACAAAAAGTTGCGGTTCCGACGCACTCAGACTATTGACATCATCATAATATTATTGTATCATTATGGTATGATTCTGCGTTCACACAGGCAAAAATGTTTTAAAGGAGCAGGAATTAAAGGGGTATGGACAAATACAAGAAAGCTTTAGAAGAATATTTCTTGGACGAAAACAAAGGCAAAATAAGCGAGCGGCAGTTTCTCAGCGGAATCCTTTCGTTTTCGGAGACGGTCAAGAATCCTGATGCGGCAGCCTGCAAGGTGTTAGCCAAGTTCCCGTCTTTTGACAGCATCCTGTACATGAGCTGCACTCAGATATCCGCAGAGAGCGGCATCGACCTTGACGCGGCGTTCCTTATCAAGCTGGTTGCGGAGGCATCGATGAGGCAGAGGGTTGAAGCGGGAATAGGAAAGAAGATAGAATGCCCGAAGGACGCTTGCCGATTTTTCGAGGAGACCTATCGCGGGACTATGATTGAGGAGTTTCGCGTTGTATGTCTCAATGACAGTTTGAGAATAATCGACTATGCAATAGTTTCAAGGGGAAACCTTACAAAGGTGACATGTGATGAGGACATTTTGCTTAATAAGGTTAAAAGCTCCGGCTGCCCCATGTGCATAATAGTGCATAACCACCCCGGGGTTTCAAACGAGCCGTCTTCTCTCGATATTTCGACTACAAAACGGCTTTATAGCCTTTTGGACTGCATGGGGGTAAGGCTGCTTGAACATGTTATAATAGGGGAAAACGGCGCCGCTTGTATTATCAACGATGGCACTGTGGGGTCTTTTTCTAATGTCAATGAAAATATTTTAAAAACAGTTGATTTATTCGATTGATTGTGATATAATCTTCTATATGTTAAACGCTGTGACGAAGAGAGTAAGCGCAGAATTTAGTAAAACTAAATTCATGGCGGATTTAAGAGAGAAAAGCATTTTGCTGTGAGCTTTTCATTCCGCCGGTGCCGAAGTTCACTTCCGAGCGGTTTCGCTGAAGCCCGGCGCTTTAAGGTTGTAGGCGGGAACGGTGACCTCACGTTAAGAGGTTAAGAAGTGCAAATAACTTCGTTATCAGCTTCCGAAAAAATGGGTGGTTTGCAAGGTAAGTCTTGTCCCGTTTGGGGCAGGACTGTTTTTATTGATTGGTGAATTATGGCTGATTATGATGTTTTGATTATCGGTGCCGGCCCGGCAGGTGCAACGCTTGCGCGGCTCGCTTCACATGGGCTGAACGTCGCGGTTATAGATAAGGCGGGGCTGCCGGGTGAGCGTCCGAAGCCCTGCGGTGGTCTTTTATCGCCGGATGCGCAAAAGTTTTTAGCAAGGAGCGAGCTTACTCTGCCAAAAGAGATTTTGGTAACTCCGCAGATTTTTGCGGTAAAAACGGTTGATTTTTCTATGAGAGGATTCAGGCTGTATCAGCGTTCATATCTCAACATGGACAGAGCGAAGTTCGACGGTTGGCTTCGCTCACTCATCCCGGAAGACGTTAAAAGGATAAATGGAAGGTGTACCGCAGTCAAGCGTACCTGCGACGGATTTGAAGCTTCGTACATTGAAAACGGCGGGAAAAAAGCGGTAACGGCGCGGTATCTGGTGGGGGCGGACGGCGCAAACTCAATCGTCAGAAGGACGTTCTTTCCCAATGTAAAGATACGAAAGTACATCGCCATTCAGCGCTGGTTCTCGGGAAAGGAAATAGCTCCGTTTTACTCCTGCATTTTCGACAAGGAGACTTCAGACTGTTGTTCGTGGTCTATTTCTAAGGACGATTATATGATATACGGCGGGGCCTTCGCGCCGAAAAACTGCCGCCAAAGCTTTAATCGTCAGCTGCACTCTGCCGAGCTGCGAGGCTTCACATTCGGTGATGAGTTGACAGACGAAGCCTGTTTGGTCTGCCGCCCCAAAAGCCCGGGGCAGATAATTTCCGGCGGAAACGGTGTGCTCCTTTTGGGCGAGGCAGGCGGATTCATCAGCCCAAGCTCGCTTGAAGGGATAAGCTGGGCAATGCGCTGCGGTGAGTATGCCGCAAAGGCGCTGGACAGTGACGATCCCTGCCGCGAATACAGGCGGCTGACCGAAAAGCTCAGATTTAAGCTTGTTTTAAAAATGCTTAAATGTCCGTTTATGTATGACCCGATTCTTAGGAAGATGGTCTTGTTTAGCGGCGTAAAAGCTTTGAAGCATACAATTTACAGAAAATAGAAAGGAAATGATTAAATGAAGCAGCAACTTCAGAATATCGAGCTTGCGGCAAAGCAGGAGCTTGAAAAAATTCAGGACAGCGCCGAGCTTGAAAGCCTAAGAGTTAAGTTCTTGGGCAAAAAGGGTGAGCTTACATCAATATTAAAACAGATGTCCACCCTTTCTGCGGAGGAACGCCCTGTTATAGGGCAGCTTGCGAACAAGATAAGAGGGGATATTGAGGAGGCCATCTCCGCCCGCTCGGCAGAGCTTAAGGCCGCCCTTGCACAGCGCAGGCTGAAGGAGGAAAAGCTTGACGTAACTCTGCCGGGCAAGCCTTTTAAGGTGGGAAAGCTCCACCCCTACAATGCGGTTCTGAACGAAATCGAAGAAATCTTCCTTGGCATGGGCTTTGACATAGCCGAAGGCCCGGAGGTCGAATATGACTACTACAATTTTGAAGCTTTAAACCTCCCGCCGGATCATCCCGCCAGGGACACGCAGGACACCTTCTACATCTCTGACAAGGTACTTTTGAGGACTCAGACATCCTCAATTCAGGTGCATGTTATGGAGAACCAGAAGCCGCCGATAAGGATTATCGCCCCCGGCAGGGTTTACCGCTCCGACGCTGTGGACGCTACTCACTCTCCCATCTTCCACCAGATGGAGGCGCTTGTTGTTGACAAGGGCATAACCATGGCCGACCTTAACGGCACCCTTGAAATGCTGATGAAGCGGCTTTACGGCGACGACTGCAAGATAAGGCTCCGCCCGCACCACTTCCCGTTCACCGAGCCTTCGGCAGAGGTCGATATAACCTGCTTCAACTGTGGCGGAAAGGGATGCTCGATGTGCAAGAACGAGGGATATGTTGAGCTTTTGGGTGCGGGAATGGTTCACCCAAAGGTTTTGCGCCAGTGCGGAATCGACCCCGAGGTTTATTCCGGCTTTGCCTTCGGATTGGGTCTTGAAAGAATCGTTATGGCGAAATACGGCATCAACGATATGAGACTTCTTTACGAAAACGACCTGCGCTTCTTGAATCAGTTCTGATAGGAGGTTGACTGTATTATGGATTTATCGATGAAATGGCTAAATGATTATGTTGAAATAGACGAGCCTATAAAGCAGTTCTGCTATGATATGACTATGACAGGCTCGAAGGTCGAGGGATACAAGGCCGAGGGTGCTAAGGTCACCGACACCGTTGTCGGGAAAATCCTTGCAAAGGGCAGGCACGAAAATGCCGACGCTCTGTTTGTCTGCTCGGTTGATATCGGCAGGGAAGAGCCGGTGCAGATAGTAACCAACGCCAAAAACGTCAAGGAAGGCGACCTTGTGCCCGTCGCGCTGGACGGCGCAAGCCTGCCCGAGGGCAAGATAAAGAAGGGCAAGATAAGAGGAGTGGAAAGCTACGGCATGTTTTGCGGACTTGATACCCTTGGGCTTACCTTGCACGATTTCCCCTATGCCGACCCGGATGGAGTTTTCGTTATTGAGGAAGACTGCAAGCCAGGCGACGATATCCACGCCGCTTTGGGCTTTGATGATACCACCGTTGAGTTTGAAATAACCTCCAACCGCGCCGACTGCCTGAGCGTTCTTGGCCTTGCACGCGAGGCTGCGGCCACCTTCAACAAGCCGATGAAATATAAATATCCCGAATATAAGGGCGTAAGCGAGGATATAAATAAGTATCTGAGCATTGAAATCAGCAACACCGAGCTTTGCCCCAGATATATCGGCGGCGTTGTTAAGAATGTAAAGATTGCGCCTTCCCCCAGATGGATGCGCGAAAGACTTCGCGCATGCGGCGTAAGGCCGATTAACAACCTTGTCGATATTACAAACTGGGTAATGCTGGAATATGGCCAGCCCATGCACGCCTTTGATATAAGATACCTTTCCGAAGGGCATATCAACGTAAGAAACGCGAATGAGGGTGAAACCATAACCACTCTTGACGGAGTAGAGCGCAAGCTCTCCGGCGAGATGCTGGTCATTGCCGACGCTGAAAAGCCGGTTGCCGTTGCGGGCGTAATGGGCGGCGAATATTCGGGAATCATGGACGACACTACCACTGTAGTGTTTGAATCCGCTTGCTTTAACGGTGCATCTGTTCGCAGAACTGCCAAGAAGCTTGGCATGAGGACCGACGCTTCCGCTCGCTTTGAAAAGGGTCTAGACGCTCACGGTTGTATGCCCGCGATCCTGCGAGCCTTCGAGCTGTGTGAGATGCTGGGCTGCGGCGAACCGCTCGATGCCGTCATCGACAAAAACTATAACACCAAGCCGCAGGTAACCGTTCCGTTCGAGCCGGACTGGACAAATAAGTTCTTGGGAACGGATATCCCCGCTGATAAGATGGTGGAATATCTTGAAAAGGTGGGCTTTGAGGTTAAGGATGGCATAGTATATTCGCCTTCGTTCAGAATAGATATAGAATCCAAGGCGGATATCGCCGAGGAGATAGCAAGGTTCTACGGCTACAACAACATCCCGGGTACTATTATCACCGGAATCGCAAACGCTAAGCTGACCGACAAGCAGAAGCTTGAAAGAAAGGTAGAGCAGGCCTGCATAGCTTTGGGTCTGAACCAGATAAATACCTTCTCGTTCATCTCGCCAAAGTATTATGACAAGATTTGCCTGCCTGCCGACAGCGCGCTCAGGGACGGCGTTGTTATCACCAACCCGCTGGGTGAGGATACCTCGGTTATGAGGACAACCATCTTGCCGTCCATGTGCGAGGTTGTTGCCAGAAACTACAAACTCAGAAACCCCGAAGCGGCGCTTTTCGAGTTGGGAACCGAATATATTCCCACCGAGCCCGGCATGCTTCCAAACGAGCCTGTAAGACTTTGCATAGGCATGTACGGCGCCGACGCCGACTTCTACAGCGTCAAGGGCATTGTAGAAGGCCTGTTTGAGGCTCTTGGAATCTCGGATTACGAGATTGAACCGGCAGGCGAAAGCTGCGGCTTCGGAGAGTCAGCTTCGTTCCATCCAGGAAGAGCCGCAATCGCAAAGATAGGCGATAAGCCGATAGCAATTTTCGGTGAGCTTCACCCGCAGGTTCTTGAAAATTACGGCATATCTGCCCGCGCATACGCCGCCAAGCTGCTTATAACCGAGCTTTTGGATATAGACATCCCCGAAAGAACCTATAAGCCGCTTCCAAAGTATCCGGCGACAACAAGAGATATAGCGTTTGTCTGCGACGACGAGATACCGGTAGCGTCGCTCGAAAAGCTGATTAAGAACGCCGTTGGCTCAACTCTTGAAAAGATAAAGCTGTTCGACGTCTATAAAGGCTCTCAGATAAGCGAAGGCAAAAAGTCGGTTGCGTTCTCAATAGTTATGCGCTCGCATGACGGCACGCTTACCGACGATCAGGCAGATGCCGCAATGAAGCGAGTCGCCAAGGCGCTGAAGACGGTTGAGGCGGAAATCAGATAATTATCGAAAAAGTTCTCGAAAAAATGTTCTTTTGCTATTGCTATTTTTTGCGGTTGGGGTTATAATAATAAGTGTATTTTTGATAAATAAAAAAGGAGAGGAACCAATATGCATGATCAGACAATGACCTTTTCTGTTAAGCCGGATAGAAAAGAAGAGATTAAAAAGACGTTAAATATTGTGTATGCGGCTCTTCTTGAAAAAGGCTATAATCCAATCAATCAGATAGTAGGATATATTCTTTCCGAGGATCCGACGTATATTACAACCTATAACAACGCCAGAAGCCTTATAAGGCATGTGGACAGGGATGAGCTGCTTCAGGAAATGGTAAAAGCGTATCTCGACCAATGATGGTTGCCATGCGGCAAACAATGGCGCTGAAACGTTAAAATCAAAGAATGCCGACGTTTTGCGAACTGACTTCAAAAAATCAGACAAACTTTAAAAAGAAGATTTATGCAAAGCGGCCAAGAGAGATCTTGGTCGCTTTTTTATGCAGCTTTAAGCATATATTGAACGCGGAGATAAGACATCAAGCTCACCGCGATGTTCGATTCCGAGTCCTTCTGCTACTTCTTCAAGATAGATTCGTTCCCACTTTGCAACGGCATTGCGGGCAGATATTTCAAATAATCTTGCGGCATCTCTGCGGCTCGGTTTTTCCCTGCGCATAGTTTTTACGACATTGATTTTAAACTTTGATGTGTACCTTTGTTTGGCTTTCCTTTAGGCATAAAAATGCCCCCTTTTCGTTAAACCTTGCTTTTTGGTATATCTCTATTATACCATATTGTCTAACAAAAAGGGAGGCATTTCACATCCCAACTTCGCTTCAATTATTGCTTATACTCATATTCGTCCGGAAATGTACAGACCATAAATGGTCAGACCATAAACGGTCAGGCGGCCATGCACGGTCAGACCGTTCATGGTCATAAAATCGGGTGCAAAATCCCATCGTATTGCGGTTTTGTGCCCGATTCTTTGCCTTCATTTCAGGCGAAGATTAGTATTAACTATTCTGCTTCATCCGCTCCTTTTCAAACTGGAGCATATACAGATTATAATACCTGCCTTTGCGTGCGAGCAGCTCTTCATGGGTGCCTTGCTCCTTGATTTCGCCGTGGGAAAGGTAAATTATCCTGTTTGCCTTGCGGATGGTTGAAAGCCGATGTGCAACTATCAGCAGCGTGCCGATATTCATCATCTTTTCAAGCGAATCCTGAATAAGAATTTCAGTCTCGGTGTCAATATTGGCGGTTGCTTCGTCCAAAATCATGACCTCCGGTTTGTGAATGATGGTTCGGGCAAAGCTTAAAAGCTGCCGCTGACCCGCCGAGAAGTTGTTTCCGCGCTCGCGGACTTCCTCATCTAAACCGTTTTCAAGCTTGGATATAATCTTGTCTGCGTTGACATAGCGGCAAGCCTGCATTATTTCTTCGTCGGTAAAGCTTTCTTCCCGCAGGACTATATTTGAGCGAATAGTTCCCGAGAACAGGAAAACATCCTGAAGCATCTGCCCAAAGTGGCGGCGCAGGCTGGATATCTTTATCTTTTTGATGTCTATGCCGTCGATAAGTATCTGTCCGCGCTGAATGTCATAGTTTCGGCAGATGAGGGACAAAATGGTTGTCTTGCCGGAACCTGTCGAGCCGACAAATGCAACCGTCTCTCCTGCGTTGACCTTAAAGGAGACATCCTTTAGGACCCATTCGCCCTCAACGTAGCTGAACCATACGTTCTTGAACTCGATTTCACCCCTGCACACAGGAAGCTCGATAGCGTCCGGCTCGTCAACTATTTCCGGCTTCATATCCATAACAGTAAATATCTTCTCGGCCGAAGCAAACGCCGATTGAAGCCAGTTGAACTGCTCGGCCAAATTCTGAATAGGGTTGAAGAATTTCGAGATATACATGTAAAAGGTGACGACAGTCTCCGAGGTGATAGCCTGGCCTAAAAAGTCGGTATCGCGGATGTATCCCCGCCCGCCCAGATAGAGCAAGCACAGAACCGAGGATATGTAAAGCATATAAACCACAGGGCGGAATACGCCGAAGACGAATATCTGTTCGCGCTTGGCCTTGCCCAAACGGTTGTTGCGCTCGCTGAACTCTTCCATCTTGCGCTCCTCGCGGTTGAATATCTGAATTATCTTCATACCGCTCAGGTTTTCGGAGGTGAAGGTGTTTATATCAGTGGTGCAGTCCTTAACCGCTCTGTAAGCTCTGCGGGAGAATTTGCGGAATATTATAGTGAACAGAACGATAAACGGCACAAAGCACAAAACCATAAGCGTAAGCTCGTAGTTTAACAAAAGCATAGCAGTTAAAACGCCGATTATAACAAAGCAGTTTTTAACAAGATTTACTATGATATTTGTAAACATCGTCGAAATGGCGTTGGTGTCGTTTGTGACCCTTGTTACCAGCTTGCCCACGGGGATGTTATTGAGCTGGGCGTGGGATAAGCTTTCGATGTGTTTCATCAAATCCTCGCGGATGTTTGAAAGAATCTTCTGCCCGGTCTTTTGCAAAATGATTGCCTGAACATAGGTACAAATAAGCGAAACTATAAGAATAGCCGCATAGATTCCGACATAGATAAACAGCCCATTAAGCTCGAAATCGCCCTTGATCATCTTTTCAATCTGTCCCACCAGAAGGGGAGCGCTGATATCATATGCAATAGAGAAGAGCATAACCATCAGCACAAGCGCGAAATTTTTGGCATAAGGCCTGGCGTATTTTAAAAGGCGCCTGGTGATTTCTCCGTCAGCCATATAGCGGTCAAAGCCCATTACGGCCTTTTTGTTCTTAATGGAGGCGTAGGCAACTATAAATATAAGCGACAGCACGCCCACAACCGCGCCTACCGCAATAAGTGGGTAGAACTCATGCATTTATATGCTCCTCCTTTCCCGATTCAAGCCTTTGCAAATCGACCGTCAGACGGTATTCGTCACAGCGCTCGTAAAGCTCGGCATGAGTGCCGACGTCTAAGATTTTTCCGTCGTCAACAAATATTATCTTATCCATGTTTTCAATGGTTGTAACACGGTGAGCTATAAGTATAGTGGTCTTTCCGCTGCGGAGGGCTTTAAGGTTTGCAAGTATTTCCTTTTCGGTTTTTACGTCTACGGCGGAAACCGAATCGTCGAGAATAAGAATGGATGCGTCCTTCATTAAAGCGCGGGCGATGGATATGCGCTGCTTCTGTCCGCCTGAGACGGTAACTCCGCGCTCACCTAAAACTGTTTCATAGCCCAGTGAAAACTCGCGGATATTGTCGTCAACCGCAGCCATCTCGGCAGCGTATTCCGGCGTGAGCGAGGTTGAATTATCCGAAGCAAAGCGGATGTTTGCATCTATCGTATCGCTGAACAGGAAATTGTCCTGCGGGACGTATGCGCAGAAGCGCCGAACTGTCTTAATCGGCAGTGAGTTAATATCCCGTCCGTCAATAAAAACGGTACCGTCCGGGACGTTGTAGGTGCGCAGAATCAAGTCTACAACGGTTGTTTTGCCGCTTCCCGTGCGCCCGATTATGCCGACGTTTTCGCCCGCATTTATTTTAAAGGACGCGTTTTTAAGGACGTCATACTCGCCGTCAGGGTAGCGGAATGTAAGATTTTTAAACTCGATATCTCCGCGGATGGAGTCTGCATCGACAACATCGGGGGAGTCCTTAACGTCGATTTCGGCATCCAAAAGCTCGGAAATTCGCTTTAACGATGCCTTACCCTGCGAATTCATGTTTATAAGCTCGGAGACCGCCGTAACAGGCCACACCACCGAGTTGAAGTATCCTATAAATTCCACCAGCTGACCGGCGTTGAATATGCCCTTGTAGGCTAAATATCCGCCATATCCAAGGATTATACATATAACCGATTCAACCAGCAGGGTAACAGAGATGTTGAGTGTAACCGAAAGGCGGGTGTATTCAACGTTAGCGTTTTCGTTGAGTTTGTTGAGCTTGCGAAAGGCCAGAAGCTCCTTGCCTTCCTTTACAAATGCCTTTATAACGGCGATACCCGCAAAGCTCTCCTGCGAGAAGTCGGAAAGCATTGAGAATGCTTCCTGCCTTGTCTCCCACTTCTTGGTCATGTACTTTCCAATGATGAAGCCGCAGGACATCAGAAGTGCCATCGGTATAACTGAAAGCAGTGCCAAAACCACATTCATGCGGAGCATCTTTGAGTATGCCAGAAGGCCTAAAAACAACGCGTCGCAGAACATAAGTATGCCGTTTGAAAAGCAGTTCTGAACCGTTTCAAGATCGTTTGTGAACAGCGACATAAGGTTGCCCACCTTGTTCACCTGGTAATACTGCTGAGAAAGCTCCTTGCAGTGGTCGAACATCCTGCCTCTTAAGTCGGTTTCGACCTTTATGCCGGAACCGAAGAAGCATATTCTCCATATAAATCTGCCCAGAACTATTCCTATAATTATTCCGATAAGCGGCAGGCATACCTTGTCTAAAAGAAAGTCCATATCAAAGACTTCGCTTATTTCGCCTTCACTTATTATAAAGCCCTGATTCATGCCGTTTATAACGGTTCTGTAAAGCTCGGGAACTATAAGCTGCAAATAGTCAACAAGTATCAAAGCCGCAAGTCCCAGCAAAAGCGAGGGAGCGTATTTTGCATAATACCTGTTTATGTGTTTACCGAAAATCATTGCCTTATCCTTTCTTTATACTTATTTCTCCTTAAAAAGTGTCGGACCAAGCTTGGCCGTGATCATGCATGGCGGTTGAATCGCCGCAAAGTCCGTCATATAGAAGCTTTGCGGTCTTTTATGAGGGCCGCATAGGCAACCTGTATACGTTTTACACAGAATTAGTATTATATGTATAATGTATCTGGATTTTGCGCATGTACTTTGATATAATATCACAGCGCGAGAAATAAATCAATAGCAAAAACGCATTATTTTTATACTTATATTCGCCCGGAAACGTACAGACAATGCAATGGTCATGCCATACCATACGGCCATAAAATCAGGAGCAAAATCCAATCGTATAGCGGTTTTGCGCCTGATTTTTTGCTTTTATTTCTGACAAGACCCGGTATTATTCCGAATCGGCAGACGAAAAATCGGTACAAAACCGCAGATTAATGGATTTTGTACCGATTATGTCAACGCCGGGAAAACTATTATTCATCATTCCTCAAAAAGCTTCGCCGCCTTTGAACAGCGCTCCAGAATAAGGCTCTTTATTTTCTCGTATTCCTTGCTGCCGTTCAAAAACAGGCTTTCGCTTTTGTTCTTGGCAAAGGACTGTGTTCCTTCTTTGTATTCAATTATCATAGAAACGCCTATAGCCATTTTTTGGCTCACACGGCTGTTTCCAAGGTTGTAGCCCACCCTTGTTTTTTCGGTTTCAGAGCGGATGGACTTAATATCGTCGGGGCGGATTATCCTGCAGCTGAAGTTGCGGAATATTACCCAGTAATTCTCACTAACGGTCACGCGGCAGGGATATTTGCCGGCGGTGAGGTTCATAAGGGTGATGTCCCTGCGGCCGGAATCCTCTGCGATATCGGTGAAGGCTTTAACATCATACTCGGAGGTGAAGAAGCTTTCAAACGCCTTGTCGTATATCTTTCTTATCTTTTTTATGGATGTGGTTTTCATCTGCAAAAGAAAGCACAGCCAGATAAAAGCGGCAATTCCGACGCCTATAGGCAGGTGAATCGTGAGTACGGTTTTAGCGGGAACGCCAGCAATCACTCCCAAAAGGACCATTCCCGCAACCGCAACGGCCATATAAATATACATATTTCTTTTGAGCTTTGCGGTAAAGCCCTTGAGCGATTCCTCAGTAGTCCTCATTTCGTTGTCTAACCATAGTTCCAGTCTATGATCCATTATGTTTACCCCTTTTATTTATTTACGGTCGTACTTGCCGCATTTGTCCTTTTTGCAGCTTTCCGCCATCGGACAGCAGGAGCAGAAACCGCACGATTTTCCTGCCTTTTTATCCCAGATCACTCCCGCAACGACCGCCGCAGCTATCCCGATAAGCACCAGTGCGATTATCGCAGTCGGAAGATATTCGGATATTGCCGATATCATGCCTTAGTCCCCCCGACTGCGGACGGCTTCCTTACAATAAGGAATACAAACACCGCTAAAATCGCAAACGCCGCGATTATACCTGCAAGGTTTCCCCTGCCCATAAGCATCATTCCGAACTGATATATCATCAAAGAGACAGAGTAGGCAAGTCCGCACTGATAGCCTATTGCAGCAAGCGTCCACTTGGGGCTGTTCATCTCCCGGCGGATTGCGCCGATTGCGGCGACGCAGGGTGCACACAAGAGATTGAACATCAAAAAGCTGTAGGCAGAAAGCTTGGTCATGCTTTCAAAGTCCAAAACTCCGAACACGCCGACAATCTCTTCCTTGGCAAGTATTCCCATAAGTGTGGCAACCGATGCCTTGGCATTTCCAAAGCCTAGCGGGGTGAATATAACTGAAACACCCTTTCCGATAACGCCCAAAATACTTGCCTCCAAAGACATGTCTATATCAAGCGTAAAGCTTCCGCCGATGAAGCCGACGTGCGAAAACGTCCATATTGCAATCGAAGCCAGCAGGATTATAGTTCCTGCTTTCTTTATGTATGAACTGCCGCGCTCCCACATCGAATGCATGAGGTTCTTGAATGTTGGCATATGATAGGGCGGAAGTTCCATAACGAACGGTGCGGGCTCGCTGATAAATGGCCTTGTCTTTTTCAGGATAATTCCCGAAAGAACCACCGCAACAACTCCGGCAAAGTATGCCGACGGTGCTATCCACCAAGCACCGCCGAACAGTGCTGTGGATATCATCGCTATAACGGGCAGCTTTGCGCCGCAGGGGATGAACGATGTCGTCATAATAGTCATCCTTCGGTCGCTTTCGTTTTCAATTGTGCGCGAAGACATTATTCCCGGAACCGAACAGCCGGTTCCTATAAGCAGTGGGATAAACGACTTGCCCGAAAGTCCGAACTTGCGAAAAAGCTTATCCATAACAAAGGCGATTCTTGACATATATCCGCAGGCCTCAAGGAAGGCAAGGAACAAAAACAGCACCAGCATCTGCGGAACAAAGCCCAAAACCGAGCCAACGCCGCCGATAATGCCGTCCACAATCAGGCTTTTGAGACAATCGGCACAGCGAATTTTAGTAAGCAGTTCGTCCGCCAGAACCGACACACCCTTTATCCATATTCCATAGGACGATGTCTGCGGGGCAGGAGCCATGGCGCTTTCCGAGATGGAAACAATGTCATAGCCACTTCTGGCAAGAGCTTTTCCGTAGTCGGAATATGCCTTCTCAAATGCGGGGAAGTCCCTGACTTTTATTGCTTCAAGCATCTGCGAAGCACCGGCCGCTCCGGATTTTTCTGCAATCGAAAGAATATCCATGACCGGGGCAGTCCAGATATTCTGCTCGGCATATTCCGTAACCTCTTCAAGATATTCGCCCGAGCCTATTCCGAACAAATGCCAGCCATCGCCGAACACACCGTCGTTGGCCCAGTCGGTCACCCATGTCCCTATCGTTGTGACCGATATGTAATAAACCAAAAACATCAGCACCGCAAAGATGGGCAGAGCCAGAAAGCGGTTGGTGACAACACGGTCTATCCGCTCAGACGGGGTTAAGCCGTTGTATTTTTTCTTGTAGCAGCGGGATATAACGTCTTCGATATAGTTGTATCGCTGGCTGATGATGATGCTTTCCGCGTCGTCGCCAAGTTCGGCTTCGGCCAGAATTATATCATCCTCAATGTGATTGAGAGAGCTTTCGGAAAGCTTTAACGCCGCTCGCACCCGCTCGTCCCTTTCAAAAAGCTTTACGGCGTACCACCTCTGCTTGTCTAATGGCAGGCTGTTGTGAACGGTTGCCTCCTCGATGTGCGCAAGGGCGTGTTCAACAACACCCGAAAAGCGGTGAATCGGCATGGGAGTTGCTTCCCTGGCGGCATCTGCTGCCGCCAGGGCGGCTTCTATAAGCCCCTGCTCATCATGCACCGCTGATATGGTAAGAACTCGGCAGCCAAATTCCTTTGAAAGGATATCTGTGTCAATTTTGTCTCCGTTTTTCTCAACAACATCCATCATGTTGATTGCCATAACCACCGGTATGCCTATTTCGACAAGCTGGGTGGTAAGGTAAAGGTTTCGCTCGATGTTCGCGCCATCGATAATGTTTAAAATTGCGTCCGGCCGCTCGTCCACAAGATACCGCCTTGCAACGACCTCCTCCGGCGTGTAGGGCGAAAGGGAATATATTCCCGGCAGGTCGGCGACGGCTATTTCATCATGCCATTTCAGCCGCCCTTCCTTTTTCTCGACAGTTACGCCCGGCCAGTTTCCTACAAACTGATTCGAACCGGTCAGTGCGTTGAAGACAGTAGTTTTCCCGCAGTTGGGATTGCCCGCAAGAGCAATTGTATAGCTCATAATTGATTCTTCCTTTTTATGTAAAGCAATTACTTGCTTTCGGTGACTTCAATAAGCTCGGCATCCGATTTTCGCAGGGAAAGCTCGTATCCGCGAACGGTGAGCTCCAAGGGGTCTCCTAACGGTGCAACCTTTCTCACCGTGATTTTAACTCCTTTAGTGATTCCCATATCCATAATTCTGCGCCTTAAAGCGCCCTCGCCGTTAAGCTTCAAAACCTTGACGGTTTTGCCGACGGAAACGTCCTTCAGCGTCATTATATCGCACTCCTGCATATTAATTCTTTTAACAAATAATATGAAATTTTTGAGGGGTTAGTCCTCAATATCGGCGTGGTACTTGCATGCCAAGCACTTTCGACATTGCTCCTCATTCCACTCAATACCCTCAGGCAAACAAGTTGATTTAATCATCCTGTCTGCAATATCGCATATAATGAGACAGTCTGTGCCGCTTATTTCATCGCCCTTTACCGGGCAGGTTACTGTTTTCATTGGAACACCTCCGTGATTTTTTGTATTAAATGTAACATACTATTACAGAATATATTTACTCCGCCGCAATCTAAACGTCAATAAACTGTATGTATTTTTGTAGAACTGACAAAGATGCAGCCACTCCTTATCTGCCTTTTGTACAAAGCGACAACGGAAAAGAGCCGGTATAATACTAAAATTAATTTTCGCCTAAATTGAAACCGAAAAACAGGTACAAACCGCTATAAGATAGGGCTTGCACCTGTTTTATGACTATGCATTTCCGAACGCTTTTAAACGAAAATAGCATAATTCCGCGTAAATGCTTATGCAGCTTATTATAGACCCAGCTTGGAAAGAAGCTCGTCCTTTTGCATATATCCCACGGTCTGCGCGGCTGTATCGCCGTCTTTAATGAGGACTATCGTGGGGATAGCGTTGATTCCGAACTTAACAGCCATGTCCCGCTCATCATCAACATTTACCTTGCAGACTTTGATGTCCGAACGGCTGTCGGCGATATCGTCCACCACTTCGGACATCATCCGGCAGGGACCGCACCATTCCGCCCAAAAGTCGATAAGAACAGGCTTGTCCGACTTTAAAACCTCCGCAGAGTAGTTATCATTAGTTAATGCTGTAATCATTTTATTTTCTCCTTTCGGTTTACTTTTCCTTGTAATACAGCCTGCAATGGCAGAAGCCTTCAAAATCGGGGTCGGCAATCTGCTCGCGAAACTCGCGGCACATGCACATGGTGTCCTCGCTCTCCTCAAGCCTGCACGGGCAGTGACCCTCTTTTTTCATAAGCCCCTTGCGTATTGCGGCAACCAGCTTTTCATCCGGGTTGAAGTATATTTTCATCATTATCATTCCTTTTTAATAGTATTCCGACAATTTTAGTTTACATTCAAACCGGTAAAATGTCAAGCACTGTTTGCATGCTCTTGGGCCTCGGCAATATGCATTAATTATACGTATAATTGCATAAATATCCGAACAATCAGCCGAAAGCCGGCCTTGCTTTTGTCAATTTTAAGACGATGCTGCTGAGCCGCTTGTCAAAATCAATAATAAAGCGGCGCGTTATTTGTGCTTTTTGTGCTTGTAAACGAAATAATTTTATTTGAAAAAAAGCTATTGCATATTTTCGCACAAAGTGGTATATTTAATTCAATGTTTTTGTATAAATATAAACTTCTTATGAAAGGATTATGCATCACCATGAAAAAAGAAAATATCAAAAAAATAGTTTTGGCCTACTCCGGCGGGCTGGATACCTCCATCATCATCCCCTGGCTTAAAGAAAATTACAACAATCCCGAAATTATTGCGGTTTCGGGAAACGTCGGCCAGGCGGGCGAGCTTGAGGGGCTAGAGGAAAAGGCTCTCAAAACAGGCGCTTCCAAGCTGTATATTGAGGATTTGACCGAGGAGTTCTTGACTGATTACGTCTTCCCATGCGTTCAGGCGGGCGCACTTTATGAGGATTACATGCTGGGCACAGCCTTTGCCCGCCCTCCGATAGCAAAGCGCATTGCCGAAATCGCTCTTAAAGAGGGGGCTGATGCCATCTGCCACGGCTGCACCGGCAAGGGCAACGATCAGGTTCGCTTCGAGCTTGCAATAAAGGCCTTCGCCCCGGATATGCCCATAATCGCTCCGTGGAGGGAGTGGTCAATCAAATCCCGCGAGGAGGAAATCGACTACGCCGAGGCTCACAATGTTCCGCTGAAAATCAGCCGCGAAACCAACTATTCCAAGGACAAAAACATCTGGCACCTCTCGCATGAGGGTCTGGATCTTGAGGATCCTGCAAACGAACCGCAGTATAACAAGCCGGGATTTCTGGAGATGGGCGTATCCCCGGAGCAGGCGCCCGACAAGCCGACATATGTCAAGCTTCACTTTGAAAAGGGCGTGCCGACCGCTGTAAACGGCGTCGAGATGGGCGCGGTTGAGCTTGTTTCAACTCTTAACAAACTCGGCGGAGAGAACGGAATAGGCCTTTTGGACATTGTGGAAAACCGCCTTGTGGGAATGAAGTGCCGCGGCGTTTACGAAACTCCCGGCGGAGCTATTCTTTATAAGGCTCACCATGTGCTGGAAACCATCTGTATCGACAAGGAAACCGCGCATTACAAGTCGCTGGTTGCTCAAAAGCTTGCCGAATTGGTTTACAATGCACAGTGGTTCACTCCGCTGACCGAGGCTATTTTAAGCTTTGTAAAGACCACCCAGAAGACCGTCACCGGCGATGTCACTCTCAAGCTCTACAAGGGCAACATGATTAACGCCGGCGTTACATCGCCTTATTCTCTGTACGACCCCGAGATTGCAACCTTTGATGAGGACGAGGTTTATAATCAGGCCGATTCTGCCGGATTTATCAACCTTTACGGTCTTCCGACCAAGGTTTATGCAAAGATGAAGGCTAAGAATGGGATAAAGTGACGGCACCGGCTTTGTAATCGACCGCCACGCAATGCCTTTTCTCCGTTTTTGTCGGTGCTTTTGTTCGATTGGAAAAGCTCTGCAATAAAACACTTTTGTTTTCAATTGCAGACGGAAACACCCGACTTTTGCGGCCGGATATCTGACTTTGCGCGGGTGGTTCACGAATTCCATAAATTTCGGACTTGACCGATAGATTTATTATTATATTAGTTTTTCACTTAATCGTAAAATTTTATTACACGGAGTGTGAAATCAATGGAAAAAATGTGGGCAGGAAGAACCAGCGGCGTTACCAACAGCATTGCCGATGATTTCAATTCCTCAATCCGGTTCGATTCGAGGATGTATAAGCAGGACATTCTGGGAAGCATTGCTCATGCCGAGATGCTCGGCTTATGCGGGATAATCTCCGAGCAGGACGCCGATGGTCTTATAGCGGGCTTGCGCGGAATCCTTGAGAATTTGGAGGACGGCAGTCTTTCCATCAACCCCGAATGCGAGGATATTCATATGTTTGTCGAGCAGATACTCACCGAGCGCATAGGCGAGCTTGGCAAAAAGCTCCACACCGCCCGTTCGCGCAATGATCAGGTTGCGCTTGACACGCGAATGTATCTTCGAGATGAGACGGACGAGATAATAGCTCTGCTGAAATCACTCGTTTCAGCGGTTACCGACCGTGCGGAGGAATATAAGTCGGCAGTTATGCCGGGCTATACTCATCTTCAGCGTGCCCAGCCGATAACGTTGGGTCATCACCTCATGGCATATTCAATGATGCTTCTGCGCGATATTGAAAGGCTTGACGACTCTAAAAAGCGGCTTAATGTTTCGCCTATAGGCTCCTGCGCCTTGGCGGGAACCACTTACCCAACCGACCGTGCCTTTGAAGCTAACGAGCTTGGGTTTGACGGCGTCTGCCTTAACAGCATTGACGGCGTTTCGGACAGAGACTTCTGCCTGGAGCTGCTTTCGGACGTCTCGATAATAATGGCTCATCTTTCAAGATTCTCAGAAGAGATTGTGCTTTGGTCGAGCTGGGAGTTCAAGTTTATCGAGCTGTCGGACGATTTCACAACCGGCTCGTCCATCATGCCCCAAAAGAAAAACCCCGACATGGCGGAGTTAGTAAGGGGAAAGACGGGCAGGGTATACGGCGATTTAATGGGTATGCTGACTGTTATAAAAGGCCTTCCGCTTGCCTACAACAAGGACATGCAGGAGGATAAGGAGAGCGTATTCGACGCGGTGGATACCGTTAAGATGTGCCTGAAGGTATTTATCGGTATGATCGAGGGTCTTAAGGCAAACACCGATAACATGCTTGAAGCCGCAAAGAAGGGCTTTATAAACGCAACCGATTTGGCGGATTATCTCGTAAAAAAAGGTATGCCCTTCAGAAGCGCATATAAAATCTGCGGGCAGATAGTGGCCGCATGCATAGCAAGCGGAAAGGTTTTGGAAACCTTGGAGCTTTCGGAGTACAGAAAGTTCAGCGAGCTTTTCTGCGAGGACCTTTATTCCGAAATAGACCTTAAAAACTGCGTTGAAAAGCGTATAAGCGCCGGCGGAACATCTGTATCGTCGGTAGAAGCGCAGATAAGCGCCGTAAGAAACAAGCTTAAGGAGGCGACACCATGAGCATAAATTTAAAGGGCAGGGATTTTTTAAAGCTGCTTGATTTTACGCCAGAAGAAATCGGGTATCTTATAGACTTGGCAGGGGACTTAAAGGCCAAGAAGGCGGCGAAAATCCCGCACAGACTCTGCGAAGGCAAAAACGTCGCACTGATTTTTGAAAAGACCTCCACCCGCACCCGCTGCTCCTTTGAGGTTGCCGCGCACGATCTTGGCATGGGCTGCACATATTTGGATCCCACCGGCTCGCAGATAGGCAAAAAGGAGAGCATTGCCGACACGGCGCGTGTTCTTTCGCGAATCTATGACGGCATAGAGTACCGCGGATTTGGGCAGGAAATCGTCGAGGAGCTTGCAAAGTATTCTAAGGTTCCCGTCTGGAACGGTCTTACAAACGAATTCCATCCCACCCAGATTCTTGCCGACTTTCTCACCATCAGGGAACATTTCGGCAGGCTTAAGGGAATAAACTTTGTCTACATGGGCGACGCAAGGTACAACATGGGCAACTCGCTTATGGCGGGATGTGCCAAGATGGGTCTTAACTTCACTGCATGCGCACCCAAGAAGTACTTCCCGAGCCCGGAGCTTGTCGGCAAGTGCGAGGAAATTGCCAAGCAAACCGGCGCCAATATATGTCTGTGTGAGAATCCCGCCGAAGCCGTAAAGGGTGCAAACGTTATCTATACCGATGTTTGGGTATCCATGGGCGAGCCGGACGAGGTTTGGCAGGAAAGAATCACAGATCTTTCGCCGTATCAGGTCAACGCAAAGCTGATGAATGCTGCCGCTGAGGACGCTGTATTCATGCATTGCCTTCCGGCCTTTCATGATTTGGGAACCGGCGTAGGCAGAAAGATTTCCGAGAAGTTCGGAATAAACTGCATGGAGGTCACCGATGATGTGTTTGAGAGCGAGCGCTCGATCGTCTTTGACGAAGCCGAGAACAGGATGCACACCATCAAAGCTGTCATGGCTGCGACTTTGTGCGATGGAATTGATTTGTAAATGACCGGCGGCCGAGCTGTCCGGGGATAACTCGGGCGGCAGTTTTTGTAAACGTCCTATTTCTCATCCCGGCAAAATAGAACATTCTTCGCTTCCCTCAGCAGATAATTCCTCCTTGCTTCCAGCGCAGCTCTGTCAAAAATCAGCGCTTCGGTAAGGCTTACATCAGTCACCTCGTTGAAGCCTGATTCCGCTATCGCGATGGCCTTGTTCACCGCCGCAATATCCTCTTCAATCTGCTTAAGCCTTAGCCTTCTTCCTTTTTCAAGCTTCCGCTTTTCTTTCTGCTTTAGTAAAGTAGTCATGCTATTCATCCTTTCGAAAAATTGATGAGCTTGTATGCACATTATCAGCCGTTTTACTAAATAAATATGGCGGGTCATGCTTATAAATTACGATTCTGCATATAATTATTAATAGAAATATTCGTAATGGAAAGGTAAGGTTGGAATGGGTAATTTCAGATATGCGAGCCTGCGCTACTGCTCGGTTCTTAAGAGAAATGTTGTCTTTGAAAATTATTACGATTCGGAGGGAAACGGAGTCAGCGACTGCATATATAAATCGCTTTGCAGCTATGATAAGTGCGGTTGCCGAAACAGCCTTTTCGCCGGCTTTATGCCGGCTGTGGCGTCCGCTCAGGAGGTTAAAGCGGAGCTTGGCCATGAAAGCTGAACGAGAAAGTGTTGAAAAAATTCGTTGAAAATGAGCAGTCGTAAATCCGGCTGTGTTTCTTGACTTTTTTGCCTAAAAGAGTTATAATATCAACGTAAACGAGCGGCTATAACGCGTAAGTCCGGTTTTGCGGACCTGCGCGTTATTTTTTTGCGCATATTTGCGCTTGTAATACTGATTCTGCCCAAAGCGAAACCAAAAATTGGGAGCAAAATTTCGATAGACGATGCGTTTCGCACCAGCTTTGACGGTCCGTGCGTGTTCACTACCGGGTTCGGCTCGAACCCTTTAAGACAGAAATTAGTATAAAAGCCGCTGCCGCACCTTTGAAGGCGAAGGGCGGCAGTTTACAGCTTAAAACGCCTTATGCTTTTCGGCCTGAATGAAGCTCTAAATCCATAGCTCGGTGATTTTGCTTTGGGCTTGGCATCGCTTCAGACAACGATCATCATTATGCTTATTTCTCATTAAAAAATGTCTGTGAAATAGCCGCAGATCCAATTGTATAGCGGCTTTGTGGCAATTTCTCCGTGGTTTCGTATACACTTTTACGAGAAATTAGCATTATACTCAAAGAAAGGAACGCCCTTGCATGGGCAAGGGCACGGCAATTTTTATGGAACAAACAAATAATTCATATCTTGGAAACGCCAAGATTTCGGCACTTATGCGCAAGTATACCGCGCCGTGCATTATCTCGCTGCTGGTAGGAGCACTTTATAACATAGTTGACCAGATATTTATAGCCAACGCAGAGTATCTTGGCTCATACGGAAACGCCGCCAACGCGGTGGTGTTCCCTCTTACGGTTATAGCTCTTGCAATTGCGGTTATGATAGGCGATGGCTGCTGCGCCTTTGCAAGTCTGAGCTTCGGCAAGGGAAGACCGCAGGATGCACACGTCAGTGCAGGCAACGCCATTGTGCTGACGATAGCTTCAAGCCTGTTGCTTACCGCTGTATATCTTATATTCAGCGACGGAATAATAACCGCTTTCGGCGGAACGGTCAATCCGGAAACGTTTGCCTACTCAAAGGAATACTTTTTTGGCATATCCGTCGGCATTCCGTTTTATATGTTCGGACAGGCGATGAATCCAATAATCAGAGCTGACGGAAGTCCAAAATTCGCAATGGCGGCGTCCCTTGCGGGAGCTGCGGTGAATATTGTTTTAGATCCTGTGTTTATCTATGCATTCAACCTTGGAATGATGGGTGCTGCAATAGCGACTGTGCTGGGTCAGGTGGTAACTGCGGTTCTTTCGGTTTGGTATCTTACAAGAGCGAAGCTGATTAAGCTGACTGCAAAGGAACTGAAAATCGATTTCGGCATAACAGGCAAAACGCTTACGCTGGGAATTTGCAGCTTTTTATCTCAGATTTCGCTTGTTGCTTCGATGGCCGCCATCAATAACATGATACGCAAATACGGCGTTATGGATCCCGTGTTCGGCCTTCAGGAGTACGCTCATATACCGATGGCTGTTGTCGGCATAGTTATGAAGTTCTTCCAGATAGTTATATCAATTGTAGTCGGAATGGCAGCGGGATGCATACCTATAGTCGGCTACAATATGGGAGCCGGCCTCAACAAAAGGGTTAAAAAGCTGTTTACCCTTCTTCTATCCTGCGAGACTGCTGTGGGAGTCGTGGCGCTTTTGATAGTAGAGCTTGCGCCAAAGCAGCTTATCGCCATATTCGGCGCGGCTAATGAAAGCGTGTATTATACCGATTTTGCGGTTAAGGCGTTTAGAATATATCTGTGCATGATGGTGTTTGCATGTATAAATAAGGCGGCGTTTATATTCCTCCAGGCAATGGGAAAGGCAGTGGCATCTACCGCACTTTCAATGATAAGGGAGATTGTCTTCGGTGTCGGCTTTGCACTGCTGCTTCCCAAGTTCTTCGGCTTGGACGGCGTACTTTATTCTATGCCGGTCTCGGATATACTGACTGCGCTGTTTTCCGCAGCGGTCATTCTTACAACTTATAAGCAGCTGAATAAAAACCGCGTTCCTCAAAGCAATTGCTCTGCCGATGTTGACAAAGAAATTCCGCGTGTGATATAATTGTATAAGAGCAGCCGGCAATTTTATAACGGGTATAATTTTGCAAGGCGGCAAGTATAAATTCAGTGCGAAACAGCAATATTCCGCGCGCAAGAATATCGAGGAGATAACAGCTATGAAGAAGAATTTTGAAGTTCAGCCATATTTGTTTCCGATGCCAACCTATATGATAGGCACCTACAACGAGGACGGTACCGAGGATGTTATGATGATGGCATGGGGAGGAATCTGCGCCGAGGATATGGTGGCGCTCAACCTTGCAAGCACGCATAAAACCGCTGCAAATCTAAAGGCCAGGGGAGCATTCACGCTTGCCGTACCGGGAATAGATACCCTTGCGGAATCGGATTTTCTTGGCACTGCATCTTCAAACAACATGCCGGACAAATTTGCCCGCACAGGCCTTCATGCTTGCAGGAGCGCCAGAGTGAACGCTCCGGTTATAGAGGAATATCCGGTGACGCTTGAATGCGAGGTAGTCAGGTTTGAGGAGGAGCCATACGGCCTAAGGGTACTTGGCAGAATCGTAAACATCCTTGCCGATGAAAGGGTGATTGACGATAAGGGCAAGATTGATTCGTCGAAGCTGAGAGCGTTCGCATTTGACCAGATAAGCAACGGCTATTATGCCATCGGAGAGCTTGTGGGCAGGGCTTGGCACAGCGGCGCAGATCTGATGAAGAAATAAACAGTTTGGCTGCGGGCAGGCTTATACTTATTCCGCATAAAAATTGTAAGACCAACATCGGTCTTGACCGCACCTGGTCTTGAATCTCCGCAAAACCCATCGTATAGCGGCTTTGCGGAGATTTTGTGCGGATTACCATTGCAGCCCGGCGGAGGGCTAAAATGGCAAATCTCACTGGAAACGCAATAAAGCATTCGTTTATGAAGCTTCCTGCCAAAAGCCGCTTAGCATAATAAGCGTTAAGGATATTGCGGAGGATTGCGGAATAAACCGCAATTCGTTCTGTTATCACTATCGGGACATTCCCGCACTCATGGGGGGAGGAAATAATAACCGGGCTTTATCACTAGCTGGTAAAGAAATATCCCGATATGACCGCTATCGACGATCGCTTTGAGGCGACGTTTGGGCATATGCTTCAGAATAAAACGGCAATCCTTCACATATATAATTCGGTCGGCAGGGATGGCCTTGAGGGACTGATGAATTACTGCGAATATGCTGATAACGCCTGTCTTCTTTCCGCCTTTGGCAATAAAACCTTAGGCGAGCGCGATTCAAGAGCGATTGCAAGATTTTTGAAGCGTGAGTTTTTGGGATCTTTATCGATTGGCTCAATGCCGAAACAGAAGAGGCGCTTGATGAGGCTATGAGGATGCTGTCCTTGTGCCATTGGTTTTTAAGAAACAATATTAGAAAGATGCAACGGCGAATGAAGCTCGTTGAAGTTTCGGAATATAGCGATTAGCATAGCATAATTATCCGCTCGGTTTGAACCGGACGGTGTTTTTTTGTTAATTTTTATACTGTTTTTTCGCTAAAAAGTGTCTGTAATACTAATTTTCATCTTAGTATTTGTCTTTATACGGAAGAAGCGGAAGATGAAAGCAAAATCAGTATTAAAGATTTTTGGTTTGCTTTGCCGTAATTCCAATATGCTTTGTTCTTTATATTGCCGGAGAACTGCCTGCAGCCTTATCGATGAATTGCTGTCAGGGCACAGAATGTATGTATTTTTCCGCGACGGCAGAAAGCCGCCATATTATTTCAGCGGCGATAAGGATGAGTTTCATTTGTAACGGAGGAATCTCCGAGAAAGGATTTTGCGCCCGCATTTTCGGGCGTTTTCCGTACGGAAATAAGCATAAAACGCCAACTCCGGCGCTTGACATTTGCAGTCTTGCATTTTTCAGAATTTCATGATATAATGACTATATGTTGTGTTAAATTAGCGAAAGGAAATGGCTATATGGCTGCAAAAACTACTTCCAAAAAGGAATACGGCAACGAAGCGATACGCTCCCTCAAGGGTGCAGACAGAGTAAGAAAGCGCCCGGCAGTAATCTTCGGTTCGGACGGGCTGGAGGGCTGCGAGCATTCGGTGTTTGAAATAATCTCCAATTCTATAGATGAAGCACGAGAGGGCTACGGCTCGAAAATCAGCATTACAAGATATAGCGATGATTCCATAGAAGTTGAGGACATGGGCAGAGGATGCCCGGTTGATTTTAATAAAGCCGAAAACCGCTACAACTGGGAGCTTGTATACTGCGAGCTTTATGCCGGCGGCAAGTACGATAACGTCTCCGGTGACAATTACGAATATTCTTTGGGACTGAACGGCCTGGGCGCCTGCGCAACACAGTATTCGTCCGAATATATGGACGTCGAGGTAAATAGGGACGGCTTTTTGTATAAGCTCCGCTTTGAAAAGGGCGAGAACATCGGCGGGCTTTCCAAAGAGCCTTCAAAACGCCGTCAGACAGGCACAAAAACCCGTTGGAAGCCCGATTTAGAGGTCTTTACCGATATTTCTATAGATAAAGAGTACTTCTGCGACGTTCTTAAAAAGCAGTCGATAGTCAATCCCGGTATTACCTTTGCTTTAAAGTATCAGAACGAGGATGGCGGCTTTGAAAGCTTTGAGTATTTCTATGAAAACGGCATTTTGGATTACGTTCGGGAGATAGCAGGGGACACCTCTATTACCCAGCCGCACTTGTGGACGGCCGAGCGCAAGGGCAAGGACCGCGAGGATATGAACGAATACAAGGTAAAATACAACTTTGCGTTCTGCTTTTCCAAGACCGTCAAGCTCGCCGAGTACTTCCACAACTCCAGCTTCCTTGAATACGGAGGCTCGACCGAAAAGGCAGTGCGCCAGGCGTTTACTTCTTATTTAGATACTTATATGAAGCAGAACAACAAGTATCTTAAAAACGAAGCCAAGCTCCAGTTTGTGGACATTGAAGACTGCCTTATCATGGTTTCAAGCTCCTTCTCCACCCAGACGTCTTACGAAAATCAGACCAAAAAGGCCATAAACAATAAATTCATCTACGACGCCGCCGTCGAGTTCTTAAAGCACCAGTTAGAGGTGTATTTCATTGAGAACCCCGAGGACGCGAATAAAATCTGCGACCAGGTATTAATAAACAAGCGCTCACGCGAGTCTGCCGAGAAGACCCGTATTAACACCAAAAAGCTGTACGCCGAAAAGCTGGATATGGCTAACATGGTTAAAAAGTTTGTAGATTGCCGTACCAAGGATGTCTCTCAGCGCGAGCTGTATATAGTGGAGGGCGATTCGGCGCTAGGCTCTGTAAAGCTCGCAAGAAACGCCGAATTTCAGGCGGTCATACCGGTAAGAGGCAAAATTCTGAACTGCCTTAAGGCAAGCTACAACAAGATTTTCGAGAGCGAGATTATCACCGACCTTATGAAGGTCCTGGGCTGCGGGGTAGAAGTCAAGAGCGCCAAGAATAAGGAGCTGTCCTCGTTTAACCTCAACGCCCTGCGCTGGAACAAGGTGGTAATCTGCACCGATGCCGACTACGACGGCTTCCAGATACGCACCCTCATCTTAACCATGCTCTACACCCTTACTCCCACACTTATCGAGAAGGGATATGTATTCATTGCGGAATCTCCGCTCTATGAGATAAACACCAAGGACAGAACCTATTTTGCCTACGACGAGAACGAGCGTATAGATATAATGAAGATGATAGGCGACGCGAAATTCACCATCCAGCGCTCCAAGGGACTTGGCGAAAACGAACCGGACATGATGAGCCTTACCACCATGAACCCTCAGACCCGCCGCCTTATTCAGGTCGCGCCGGACGAGGCGGAGCATACAAAGTTTATGTTTGATATGCTTTTGGGAGACAATCTCTCCGCCCGAAAGGAGTTCATAAATAACAACGGCCATGACTATTTGGAAATGGCGGATATAAGCTAGCCTAAGACACTTGATTGAAAGGTACGGTCAACAAAATATGCCAAGAAAAAAGAAAACCGAAGAAAAGCCGCGCAAGCTGTCCCAGCGCCAGTCAGAGGCTTATATTAACGGCGCGGGAACGGTAGTCGACGAGCCTATAACGGTAACTCTTGAAAAAAACTATATGCCTTATGCCATGAGCGTAATAGTATCGCGCGCCTTCCCGGAGATTGACGGCTTTAAGCCGTCCCACCGAAAGCTGCTTTACACCATGTATAAGATGGGCCTTTTAACCGGCCCCAAAACGAAATCCGCAAATATCGTAGGCCAGACCATGAAGCTCAACCCCCACGGCGACCAGGCAATTTATGAAACGATGGTTCGCTTGGCGCGCGGAAACGAGGCGCTTTTGCACCCATATATTGATTCGAAGGGAAACTTCGGCAAGGCGTATTCGAGCGATATGGCGTATGCCGCTTCACGTTATACCGAAGCCAAGCTCGACCCCATCTGCAACGAGCTTTTCGGGGATATCGACAAGGATACCGTGAACTTTGTCCCCAACTACGATAACACCATGCTGGAGCCGGAGCTTCTGCCCGTAACATTCCCGTCAATCCTTGTGAATTCAAATGTCGGAATAGGTGTTTCGATGGCTTCGGCGGTTTGCCCGTTCAATTTAAGAGAGCTTTGCGAGGCAACAATATCCATCATACGCGACCCTGAATTTGACGCTTTGGAGACTATGAAAGGCCCCGACTTTCCCGGCGGCGGATACATGATTTACGACGCCGACAAGCTTCGCCAGATCTTTGATACCGGCAGAGGCGCCGTGAAAATCCGCGCAAAATATTCCTATGACAAGGAAGCCAACTGCATAGAAATAACCGAAATACCGCCGACTACAACCGTTGAAGCTATAATCGAAAAGATAATAGAGCTTGCCAAGGGCGGCATGAAGGAAGTCTCCTATATCCGCGATGAAACCGATTTGAGCGGCCTTAAAATCGCAATAGACCTAAAGCGCGGAGTAGACCCGGACGCTTTGATGAAAAGGCTTTACCAGCTTACGCCGTTGCAGGACAATTTCTCGGCAAACTTCAACATCCTTGTCCACGGCTATCCCAAGGTTCTGGGAGTTAATGCCATATTGCGCGAGTGGATAGATTTTCGGATGGACTGCGTTCGCCGCAGAACAAAGTTTGACCTTAAAAAGAAAGAAGAACGAATGCATCTTTTGGAGGGCCTTGAAAAGATACTTTTGGATATCGACAAGGCCGTAAAAATCGTGCGCGAGACCGATGAGGAATCAGAGGTTGTTCCGAATCTTATGATCGGCTTCTCGATCGACGAGATTCAGGCGGAATACGTTGCAGAAATTAAGCTGAGGCATTTAAACCGTGAGTTTATTTTAAACCGCATAGCGGACATAGAGCAGCTCGAAAAGGATATAGCCGAAATGCAGTCAATTCTGGGAAGCGACCGCAAAATTAAGCTGATAATCATAGACGAGCTGAAAAGGGTGGCGGAGAAATACGGTCAGCCGAGAAAGACCGAAATAATATATATTGAGGACGAACCCGAGGAAAAGATAGTCAAGGAGGTTCCGGATTACCCCTGCAAGCTGTTTTTGTCAAGGGGAGGATACTTTAAAAAGATAACAATGCAGTCACTGCGAATGTCAGGCGAGCAGAAGGTCAAGGAAAACGATGTTATACTGTATGAGCTTGAATCAAGCAATCGCGCCGAGCTTCTGTTCTTCACCGACAAGGCCAATGTTTACAAAACCAAGGCTTCGGCGTTCTCGGATTCAAAGGCGAGCCTTCTGGGCGATTATATACCTGTTGCCCTTAAGTTTGAGGAGGGCGAAAACGTCATCGGCATGGCGGCGACTTCCGACTATTCCGGATATATGCTTTTTGTATATAAAAACGGCAAGGCGGCAAAGGTCCCTCTAAGCTCGTATGAGACAAAGACAAACCGCCGAATGCTCAGCAAGGCTTATTCAACCAAGTCAGAGCTGTGCGATATGCTTGACGTCGGCGAGGGCGCTAATGTTATGCTTCGCTCAACCAACGGCAGGGTGATAATCTTCAACACCGGAATGATACTTCCCAAGGCTGCGAGGGACGCTCAGGGCGTCCAGGCGATGACGCTAAAGGCCAAGTCGGAGGTTGAATCTGCCCACATAGTTTCGGAGGATAAGGCAGCTCAGCTTTCAAAGTACCGCGTTAAGTCAATTCCGGCGGCAGGCCCCTTTGCCAAGGACATGGACGACCCGGATCAGCTTTCTCTTCTGGACTGACGGTTTTGCGACAGATTTCGGCTTCACTTTAAACCGAGATTATTAGAGATACTTTTTAGCGCAAGAATAAGTATAATACTAATCCTCGTCTGAAATGATTCCGAAATGCAGGCACAAAACCGCTGTGTAATGGGGCCGTGAATGGTCGTAAAATCGGGCACAAAATCCCATCGTATGGCGGTTTTGTACCCGATTTTTTGCTTTCATTTTTGTATTATGCAGTTTATTTTATGACCAGCTTGGCCAGGGTTCCGTATTCAAAGTTCATGGTTGCAGTAATATTGTCCGACCTGTAGGTAAGAGTGCAGTTCGGATCCAAAGTATCCCTGATCCCAAAAGTATTCATTGCGGATTCAAGGCTGTCGCCAACGCTTACGCCGTTGAAGCTTATGCTAAGGGGACATCCTACGCTTGTTATTTCGATTTCGGTTATTTCGCCGTCAAACGCTTGATTCGAACTGAATGTCAGCTTTCCTCCGACGAACATAGCCGTAGATGAAGAGGTGTAGGTTGTTATACTGCTTGCGGAATTCCTGAACAGCAATTCAATGTAATCACAGCTTGCTTCGTCGTGCAGGAATATCTGCTGACCGGCCGAGGTGATAACCATTCTATCGTCGGTAACCGTAACTCTTGCGTTCTTTATCGGCTTAACATCGGGATCGGCTTCCTGCTGCGTCTGTTCTTCTTCGGGCTGCGGCTCTTCCTCCGGCTCGTCAGGCTCTGCCCATGGCTCGGCTTCGCCAACGCTCACCTTTCCGAGCCATTCAAGATCGACGAAATCATAGCCTTCACCGACTATTTTGCGGCGAATGTATCTTGAAAGCTCTTTAGTAACTGCCTTGTGGACATACTCAACCGGGTTGTTTTCGGTGGTTGTTACAAATGTGCGTTCCTCGTCAAGAATGCCCATGTCAGTGTAGCCAGGATTGATTTTTTCATAGTACCTGTGATATGCTATGTCCTGATCACTCAGGGTGTAAACGTCGTACAAAAGCTCATCGACCGCCGTAACACTTCCGTTTGGGTTTACGTAAAGGCTGGTCAGTATAACGCTGCCCTTGGCGTATGTCGGCATGCCGTCAACCTGATTGTCCTCTGTTCCGATTATCCATACTATAGCGTCCACATCACAGGAGGTTTGATTCAGATAGTCATATTCTATGTTTACGTTGTAGGGGGTGTATGCGTTTGAATTCGGAGACGGTGTGCTGTTTGAATCTGCAATGCCGGTAACCCTCATCCTTACAAGGCTTGCACCGCCGGATTCCGCTTCGTCCTTAAGCTCATTGGCAAGGATATCATAGAAATTCAGAGCATTATAGCTGTTGGAAACCAATGATTCCGTAACGTCGCTCGTCTTCACACCGACGGCAGATATAAGCTCCTCGTCGCTGTCGAACACGTTGGAGCTGTGCATTTGTTGAGACGATGCCAGCATAAGAACGTAATCTTCAGTGTTATAATCGCCGTCATAATCGGGGGAATTCATGGTTACGGAGTAAACCGAAGAGTCGTCATCTTCCTGTTCATCCTCGTAATCTTCGGCCGGCAGCTCTTCCGGGGCGATAGAGTAGCTTTTCCCTTCCATCGAACCCTGATACATCTGGGTGACATCGTTTGTGACTTCATCCGTATCCGACTCGTCTGCACTTTCGGCATTAGTATCGAAATTGTCTTCAGTATCGCTTTCTATATCAGCTGTGGCAATGTCCTCACCGTCTTCATATACACTCGACGCATTATAGTCTTCCGAGGCGCCGGCGGCGTCTTTAGAAGTTGTTACTCTCAACGACATCAGCGACACAACTCCTATTGAGGATATCACCGCTATAAGGCTTGCGGCTATCGAAATGTATTTATAGAGCTTCATTTTGGACAAAACATCTTTGTCGGAAGCTCCGCCCTCGGCTACCTCTATTTGGGGCTTTTCATCCTCTCCGGCCGCCTTTGCCGCCTGAGAAATGCATGCCTTTTTAAGATTTTCCTTGAACTCGGCGCTTAGCGTTAAAGAACCGACTTCGTCTTTATATTCAGTTAGAAAACTCATCGCCGAACTCTCCTTCCAGCATAATGCCAAGTTTTTTTCTTGCCCTCATCAGAAGCGACGATACAGTGTTCTGATTCGAGCCCATAATATCGGCTATTTCCTTTATTGGGTAGCCTTCAAAATAGTAAAGGTAAACAGCCGTTCGGTACTTCTCCGGGAGCGCATTAACTGCGCTCATAACGCTTCCGTCCGATTGGTAATTGTCGCTTGCCGGGATGTTTTCGGAAAGCTCAATATTTGGATGGGAATACACTTTTTTGTTATAGTTTTTGCACATATTTATTGTGACTCTTAAAATCCATGCCTTTTCATGCTCCTCCGACTCAAAGTCGGGAAGCAGTCGGCAGAGCTTTAAAAATACCTCCTGAGTGATATCCTCGGCGTAGTGGGCGTCACACAGGGCGTGATACGCCGTGCGGTACACCATGTCCGAGTATTTATCAACAACGGAAGATATGTAAACGTTGACGTCTTTGGTTTGCATTATCTTTCACGTTTGCTGATTGACATTATAACCGTAGTAAAACCGCGAGCAATCGGTTATTCAGCAAGAACTCCTTTCCTTGTCTGATTCTTTAATTCATGTTTCAATAACAATACAATTAAAAGGGCGCAAATATTGCACCGTATAACTATATTTTATCAGGTTTTTGAAAAAAGTAAACACTATTTTGGACGAAAATCTTAAAAAGCAGCATTGAAATGAACTTTATTTTGATTTTTTGCCCAGACTTTTATTAAAAATTGATATAAGCCATTGACAAACGACTAAAAATATGTGAAAATTATTGTGTGTATAATAGTTGGCTTATAATGCTTTCAATATGCGGCGGCAAAGGTTACGGCATGGGTTTTCGCCGCAGTAAACATATGATTATCAGAAAGGTTTTAGTAAGATGGTTAAAAAGGTACTTGTAGACGGGCATTATGGTGCCGTAAGCCTTAACATCGGCTCTTTGCTCCGCGATAGAGACGATTTGGAGGTTATATGTCTTGAAGATAAAACAAAGTTCACGCCTGAGCAGAGGATTAATCTGCTTAACACCGCTGATATAGTAATATTCTGTCAGTCTGCGCAGACGGTTTCCGAAACGCTTCCGCTGATAAAAAACGAAGCGACCAAGGTACTCGACACTTCCAATGCCTTCCGCCTTGCCCCAAGCTGGGCATACGGTCTGCCGGAGCTTTCGCCCGAGACGAGAAGAAAAATTTCGATTTCAAGATATACTGCGCTGCCGGCGACGGTTGCGTGCGGCGCCTCGCTTATTCTGAACCCGCTTATAAGGGCAAGAATAATGCCGCCGTATCATCCGTTGATAATACAATCGGTTGTGGGGTATTCCAGCGGAGGCTCCAACATGATAGCCATGTATGAAAGCTCCAACCGTCCTAACGGCCTTTCAAGTGTGAGAATATATGGGCTGGATCAAAGCATGATGGTCCAGAAGGAGATAATGCACGCCTGCGGAATATCCTACCGCCCGGCGGTAAATCCCATGATAGGTGATTATCCCAACGGAATAGTTGTATGCGTTCCCCTTCACTTAAGAACCCTTTCAAAGCGGCTTCACTCCAAGCAAATCTGGGACTATGTTTCAAGGTCGTATGAGAATGAGCCGCTTATAGATGTGATGGACTTTGACAACACCCCCGCCGACCTCAACGGCTTTTTAGACGGCAACGGCATGGCAGGCTCGCAAAAGATGCAGATATACGTATTCGGAGACAATGATATATGTATGCTCGCCGCCAGATACGACAATCTGGGCAAGGGCGGAGCGGGCGCGGCTGTTCAGTGCATGAACCTTATGTTAGGGCTGGATGAATATAGGGGAGTTCTGCATTAATAATGAGTGCGGAAGGGAATAGCTGCATTGTAACAGAAAAGAAGAGATTGCAATAAGCAATAATGCAATCGAAAAAGATTGCCGGAGGGCGGACTCCTCATCCTTTTTATAATAGCGGTTGCGCGCGGTGGTTTTTGGCAAAGGAGCGAAGAAGCTCACCTTCGAAGAGGCAGAAGCCAAGCTGCTTGAGAAGGTTTGAAGATGTGCCTATCATCGGGCGCGCAGATATCGAAATCAAGAATATTGCCGGGCAGGAAATCAATATCAATGACGGGCAGGAAGCCTATTCCGAAAAAGCATACATCTTTGAGTTTCGTTATAATGAAAAGCCGGCAGGGTTAGAGGGCAGTCTGCCGGATACATATGCAGTATCGCGATCGCGGGACGGCAAAAAGGTCTATTGGAACTATCCCGCAAAAGATTGGTATATGGACTATGATTCAAGGCCTACCTATCACGAGCCGAGGCAAAGCTGCTCGAGCTTATGGGGCAGGCCGTTCCGATATCGATAAAATGGATATTTGGAATGAGGATATAAATTCCGGCACAGGATGTTATTGAAATCTTTGACGGCAAGGATTTCCGCATCGAGAGCGTGTATAATTTTGCCTTCCGGTTTAACAAAAATATGCCCGGGCCGGAGGAAAGGCTCTCCGGTTGCAAGGAATCAGTATCGGTTTTATCTTCTAGGATGCATGCCTGCGCAAAACTGTAACCTAACTGTAATTGCAAAACGTGTGAAAATCGGTTATACTGTAATTGTCGAAAAATGTTGAGAAGCTCGGCTTTTTCATGCTTTCGGGATTTATTTTTCACATACAAAAACTGCCGTTTATATTTTCGCCTAGCATGCATATATTATTCTTGCAACGATGCGGCTGCGTGCAAAAGCGCGCGGTGTGCTTCATTTGCAAACGTGAAAAAATAAACGGTATTCCGGTTCACGTTTTTTCATGCCGTTTTGCAGCGGCGGCAGAAAGGAATACTATTATGTTCTTTAAAAAAGCTTCAGCCATCATATTGTCAGCGGCTCTGGCGGTCGTCTGCATGATGGGATGCTCTTATATCGAAAACGGCGTTTACAACGACGGCAAGCCCGTTCAAACGCAATCAAACGCGCCGCAGAGTGAGGCCTCGGGCTCGACCGAAGAAAGCCGGAGCTTTACGCAGCCAACTCAGCCGGCAGTCACCGGCAGCACCGACGTTACAACCTCTGAAGAGAGCACAACGTCTGATACCGACATCAGCGATATAGTCGAACCGCTGGAATATGAATCCCAGTGGGATTATTCAACGCTGTCAACCGAATCAAACGGCTACGGGCAGGGGACTCATTTTGATGACCTGAACCGTCCGCGCGGCGCCTTAAGGTTCAATGAGGAGTATTCAAAATTCAGAGCGAAAGCCATAAATGATACTGAGGAAAAGGTGATAATGCTCACCTTTGATCAAGGCTATGAAAACGGATATACCGGCAAAATTCTCGACACCTTGAAGGAAAAAGGCGTTAAAGCCACCTTCTTTGTGGTTCAGGATTACGCCGAACGCCAGCCTGAGCTGGTTCAGAGAATGATAGACGAGGGTCACACCGTGGGAAGTCATTCCTGGCATCATTATTCCATGCCGGAGCTTTCTGTTGAGGAAGCCACCGAAGAAATAATGGAGCTTCATGACTATATGCTGGAGAATTTCGGCATATGCATGAATAAGTTCCGTCCGCCGAAGGGCGAGTATTCGGAATTAAGCCTTGCCGTAACCGGCGATTTGGGCTATGAAACAGTTCTGTGGAGCTTTGCCTACGCCGATTGGGACCCTGACAATCAGCCCGAACAGACGGCTTCACTTCAGAAGCTGATTGATCGGGCACATCCCGGAGCAATATATCTTCTGCACTCGGTTTCCGAGACAAATGCGGAAATCTTGGGCGATTTTATCGACGAGATGCTGGCTCAGGGATATAGCTTTGTGGCTTAAACAATAATATCTCCGATAAAATAAAAAAGCCGTCTGCTTTTATAGCGGGCGGCTTTTGAATTATTTCAGATTTATACTTATTTTTGTCTGAAAGTGATCGACCACACCTGCCTGTGACCGTGCATGGTCATGAAAACGGGTGCGAAATCTATCGTACAGCATTTTATACCCGCTTTTGGTTCCACTTTAGGCAAAAATTATTATTATTCCGCATTAAAAAGTGTCTATAAAATCACTGCAAAGCACATAGTATAGTGAACTTGCGGCGATTCGATGCGGATTAGTTGCGGCCTTTAAGATTTTTCAATTTCCGATTTAAGCCTTTCTTCAACCCTAAAAGCCTTTATTTCGGAATACCCAAGCCTGCGCGAGGTCATCGAAATCGAATAAACTGCGCCGAGCACAGCTGCAATTCCAACAACCGGCGGCTTGAATATCACACCGAGAATCACAAGAGCCATAAGAGAGATAAAGACTATAAGCTTTTCAACTCTGTGTTCCTTATCCCACTTATTGGCAAAAAAGGTAAGCCGCTCTTTATATGAAAATGCGCCTTCCTCAATGTCCGATATTGCGGACTTGATGTTTTCCTCCGCCTTTTCGCGGTAGCCGTTGTCGTCCAGCCGCCGACCGGCTATTATTTCGTTTATGGTTATGCCGTATTTTCGGCTCAAAAGCTCCAGCATCTCAACCGGCGGCAGGTAGTTGCCGCACTCCCACCGGGATACGGTTTTGTTGGTAGTTCCAAGCTCCTCGGCAAGCTGCTCCTGGGTAAGACCGGTTTCCTGCCGGAGAGAAGCCAAAAATTTTCCTATTTTGATAGCGTCCATGTAAAGACCTCCCGCGATTTTTATGCCATTATTATACTGCCAAGGCATAAAAAAGTCTTGCCCATAAACAGCGAATAGCCCAGACAAACCGAAAATGGCTCATATCCGGGGCTGTCTGCAATAATTATCCGATGATTTCATAGTTCCGAGAGGCATTCTCCTTGGTGGCATATTCCGCAACCGAAAGAACCTTAGCCTTAAGCGGAGTCTGCCCGAGATTTATTTCAAGGATATCCCCAACCTTAACATCGTAAGAGGCACGGGCGGGCTTACCGTTTACAAAAATTCGCCCGGTGTCGCAGGCCTCGTTGGCAACAGTGCGGCGCTTTATAAGCCGGGTGACCTTTAAATATTTATCCAATCTCATAATATATCTCCTTAAAATACTTATAGTTTAACACAGCGCGGAATCCAGACAAAAATCGCCGCGAAACCGCTCTATCAAGGATTTCACGACGATTTATTGTATACCTGACGGAACAGTACAGCCGTTAGGAAAGATTTTGCTTACTTGCTAACGCTGTCCTTCAAAGTCTTGCCTGCCTTAAAAGCGGGAACCTTTCTTGCGGGGATGTAAAGAGAATTGCCGGTTCTGGGGTTAACACCCTTCTTTGCCGCACGCTCCTTGACCTCGAATGTTCCGAATCCGATAAGGCTTACCTTGTCGCCGGCCTGAAGAGCTTCAGTAACAGATTCGATGACTGCATTAAGAGCCTTTTCAGCATCTTTTTTTGTGCTGCCGCACTTGTCGGCGATCTTGCTTACCAATTCAACTTTTGTCATTTTTCTTTCCTCCGTAATATAATAAAATTGCGTTTTTTTGCATCGGCTGCAAGCCTCTATTTGCAGTCGATAATATGAGTCTATTTTATACTTTTTTCTTTAAAAATGCAAGTATATCAGTCGAAAATTTGCGCAGAAAGTTCATTTTTGGTGGTTATGTCTAATATCAAGAGTAAAAGTATGTAGATAATCACAGCAAATAACACAGAAAAACACAAAGAAATCAGCAGGGAAGCCCTTTGAATGAAGAAATCATAGGCGTATTTTGCTCCGCTTACGCTGAAAATCGAGCAGATCAAAGGAAACAATATGGAATAAACAGGTCTGGGTTTGGTATCGGTAAGCCCGTACAGCTCTGCTAACGACCATATGCACATGATAAAATAGCTCGCCGATGTTGATATTGCCGCTCCGGAAAGACCAAGCTGCTTATATGGTATCAGAAGGGTGTTAAGCGCGAGCTTTATTACCGCGCCGGCAAGGGTTATTTTAACCGGAAGGTCGGCTCTGCCTATTGCCTGGAGCATGGTATAGCAGCTTACGGATACTGCCAGAAAGGCTGTGCTCAGCGCGAGTATGCCAAGTGGTGCGGCAGAGACGTCTATTTCGGCATATCGCGAGGAAAATAAAAGTCCGAGTATCTGTCTCGAAAAAACCGCAATTCCAAGCCCGGCAGGAACCGAAATTAAGCTGCACAAGCAAACTGCTCTGCGAATCTCTTTTGATACCCTTTCGGAATCCCCCTTGGCAAAGCTTTCGGATATGTTTGGAAACGCGCTTTTTGAGAAAACCGCGCACAGCGACGGCGCAAGGGTGAACACCGCCATCGAAAGCCCGGTAAAGGAACCGTAAAGGAAGTTGGGAAGCTCCTTTATGGTTACTCCGCTTGATATTACTGCGGCATAGCGCTCAATGTAAAGCTCTGGGTGACGGCGCAGCGAAAGTTTTATCATAAGTATAATGGTTGAAAGGTCGATTGTGTTCACAAGGCTTGATACCAGCGAGGCAAGCGCTATGGGGGCGATAACGCGTAAAAGCTCCTTTAATATCTGTTCGGAACGGCAGTCGCTTTGCCGTCTGCACTGCTGCTTGTATTGCGCTTTGCGCTCCGATTCATTCTTCTTCCGGTGAATCCGGCTGTAAAATATAAGGTAGAGCATAGCAGCAAGGTCGGCCGCCGCGGTTCCCAGGACTGCCGCCGCAGCGACATACGGCAGGGAGGCGGCGCTAAGGTCGTATTCGTTCAGACACGGTTTGCCGAAGACCGGCTCGCCTAGCATATAAGCGCCGTAGGCAAAGGCTTGAACCGTGCTGGCAAGCCCCAGGCCAAAGGCAAGTTTAACAAGCGCATCTGCCATCTGTGACACTGCCGTAGGAACCATGTTTTTAAGCCCCTCGTAATATCCGCGGTAGATGGCCGTAACCGTCCCGAAGAGGATGCAGGGAGATATTGCCATAACCGAAAGCTTTGCTTCTGGGCTGCCAATAATCCTGGTGGAGATAAACCCGGCGAAAACGAGCGGAATCAGAGTAAGAACAAGGCCGAGCGAGCTGAAAAAGATCAGCGAAACTCGTTTTGTCTTTTCAATCCGCCCCCATCGGGCAAAGGCGGCGCTTTCCGCCACGCTCTGGGCAATCGCCGGGGAAAGACTGCCCGCACAGAGAGCATAGAGCGGCATGAACACCGCGTATGCGCCGGAATAGTATCCCATCCCTGTTCCGCCCAGCATATTTGCAAGCGGAATTTTAAGTATAAGCCCGGCTAGTCTTGAAACCACAACCGAAAGCATTAACAGAAATGAACCGTAAAGAACGCTTTGCTTTTTCATAAGTTTACCAAGTCCTTCTTACACATTTTCAGTATAAGTTTATTTGGACAAGGATGGAAATATAACCGAGCAGACCGCGTATTTAAGGTTCGGGCAATAATGCCGGGAAGTTAGCCGCGCAATCCCTTTCCTCCCGGCAGAATATGCGGTTATCCATTGAATATAGAATACAGGTGCATTAACTGCGGATATATTGTACTTATATTCGTCCAGAAATGAACAGACCGTGCATGGTAAGACCGTGAATGGTCATAACAGCAGGTGCAAAATCCATAAATCAGTTTTGCGCTAAATTTTGCTTTCATTTCAGATGAAGATAGGATTAGTATAAAGGCAGGCTCGAGCCTTTAAAGTCCGCCCTGCAAATTCTGCGATTGCGATTATGAGCGCGGTACGGATATATTGCCGATGGCTGATTCAAAGAGAAATATGCATAGCAAAAGCGCCTGATTTAACTGCAAAAATCAGACGCTCGGTTTTTGGCGGAGAGGAAGGGATTCGAACCCTTGTGGCTTTTGGCCAAACGGTTTTCAAGTGTTTATGGCTATTCGGAATTTGTAGGAACATGACCGAAATTGCATGAAGATAGAGAACCTGTAAATTGGCTTGCCAAGGCACTTTGAGTGAACTCAAAGCCCGAAAAGTGCCTAAAATCGCCGCTTTATAAAATCGGCTCGAAAACGTCATTTTAGGAGAGAAAAATGCACGTTGGAGAGAAATTGGGGAGACACTTGGAGAGACGGGATAGCACCTACCATGCTGATTTTATTGATGGGAGCTATCACAAATGAGAGAAAATCAAGGCTTTTTCAATCAGCTTCGCACAGATTATCCTGACGGAGTATCAAAAGAACAGTTTTACAAAATCGCTCATATCAGCAAAGCAACTGCACGTTATCTTCTTGACAGCGGCAAGGTTCCATGCCAGAATACCGGAAAGAAAACACACCGTTATTTGATTATGACCGAGGACGTTATAAGGTATCTGAAAGACCGTGAAAAACACCCGGACAGGTACATGGTCATTGACGGGTGGTATTCGGAACGGTCAGGAGTGCAAAAAGAGTTTGTTTCATACCGAAGCGAGCTGCGTATGCTCTCCAAAAAGCAGATTAAGGAGTTTCAAGAGCATATCGATAGCCGAACAAGTGAGTATGACGATTTGCTTGATGTTAAAAGCGTCAGCAAAATTACCGGCTATAGCTGCTCTACAATATGCCGGTGGTGTGAACAGGGCTGTCTGAAATCGTTCAGAATTTCAGGAACGTACAGGATACCAAAAGAATGGCTTGTGAACTTTCTTGTTTCGGAGTTTTCCGGGGAGATTATCAGGAAATCCCGAAAACATCTTGAGATTATAAAGAGCTTTTTAAAAAAGCAAGGTGCGATTTGAAAATTAAATAAAGCAATACTATTCGGCACATTATTTTAGTTTCATTAGTTATATTAAAATAAGTATATGATTTATAAATAATTATTTTAGTTTTGCTTGACATACTTTAATAATTTGCGTATAATAATAGTGTTATTTCAGTTTTAGAAGGAGCAATAATATGGCAAACCGTGCAGGATACTTTAAAGCGAATCTTTCTGGCAATATGGAATATAAATCATTTGTTCCCGCCCCGCTTCCTCCCAATCCTCCGATAGAGTTTGATGATGAAATCGTCAATCTTCTCGCAAGAGCAGCATCACAACTTTCAGTTCTGGAAAGCATTTCATCACGGATACCAAGCATGGGACTTTTTGTGTCTATGTATGTCCTTAAAGAAGCGCTAATGTCATCACAAATAGAAGGCACACAAGCAACGCTCGAAGATGTCTTTGAACCCACAATTGACGCCAATATCAATCGCGATGTTTCTGATGTTGTCAACTATGTAAAGGCAACAAATTTTGCTGTTAATAGACTTGGTGAGCTGCCGCTGTGCAATCGACTGCTACGGGAGACTCATGCTGTCCTGATGGAAGGTGTAAGAGGAAGCGATAAAAACCCGGGCGAGTTTCGCAATTCGCAGAATTGGATAGGCGGTTCAGGCAGTACACTCAGAACCGCGCGGTATATCCCGCCGTCGCCGGAGGACATGGAAAAGGCGATGTCCGATTTGGAAAAGTACATCAACTCGGACGAACAGACAAATGAACTGATTCGTGCCGCTCTTATACACTATCAGTTTGAATCAATCCATCCTTTTTTAGATGGCAACGGCAGAATCGGCAGGCTTCTTATAACGCTTTTCCTTATGGAAAAGAAGGTGCTTTCATCCCCTGCACTGTATATCTCATATTTTCTTAAGCGCAACCGCATTGAATACTACGACCGCATGACCGAGGTAAGAAGCAAGGGCAACTATGAGCAGTGGATAAAATTCTTCCTGCGAGCAATATACGAATCAGCGGAGGATGCAGCTTTGACAGCGGATAAGCTTGTTGCCCTGCACGATAATGATGTTCAAAAAATCCGCAGTATGGGAAGAGCCTCTAAAAGCACCATGAGGATTTTTGAGTATTTAGAAATCAATCCCATCATCGACATCGGCAAAACCGCTGAAGCGGTAGGACTATCATTCGCAACGACTTCCGAAGCTGTAAAACGCTTGGTTAAAGCAGAAATACTTGTTCAATCAGGCAATACAAGCAGAAACCGAACATTTTCGTATAAGGCGTATCTCGATATTTTACGAAATGGAACATAAGAAATATATAAATATTATCAAATCCCCGTTATTGTACTCTGTGAATCAGAACAATGACGGGACTTTTTGTATGAAATCAAAAAGGAAGGAGAAAACACAATGTCAGTATTCCGAATAGAAAGAACAAAAGACTACACAGTAATGTCAAACTGCCATCTGCGAGACAAAAGACTATCCTTAAAAGCAAAAGGTCTTTTATCTCAGATGCTGTCCTTACCCGAAGATTGGGACTACACCCTCTCAGGTCTTGCCTACATAAACCGTGAGAAAACAGACGCTATCCGTCAAGCAATAAAAGAGCTTGAATCGGCGGGATATATCGTAAGGTCAAGAAAGCGTGATGAAAAAGGCAGACTTCAAGGCT
>CAZIOV010000012.1:0-47472 GCA_964541045.1 uncultured Oscillospiraceae bacterium
CAACATATAGCAGATATGCGCTTGCCGTGTAACAGCGGCAGGCGTTTTCTTTGCCTTGCGTCTTTGCCGTCTGTCGCTTATCCTCTAATATCTTCAAGCCGCATTTAGCAGATTTAAGCGGCAAACAAGCGACAAGCGACAAAATACAGTGTCAAGAAACTGCATAAAACCACAGGATATTGTGCTTTATCGAAAGAAAACGCCCATATACATGATATGGGCGTTTCTTTATATAGTCTTTTACATATTAGACTTTGCTCCTTAAAAATAATTTTACAAATCCAAAAGCAAAGTCCGATGACTTGGTAAGCTTCTCCATGCAATGTCCTCAAGCCTTGCACGGAGCTGATACAATGCAGAGTATCGCGCTGAATTCCTCCAAAAAGATTTAATTTTGCCTTACCATATCCTATAATTTCCGCTAAGCATCAGCAGTGCGAACATATAAAGACAGTTGTCATAATAGCGGCGCTTGCCCTCTCTTAATGGGGTTTCCCAGAATTTGCGAACGAATTCTTGTGCCAAAGCGCGCTCCTCCTCACTCGGTCTGACGTTGAGGACCGCCAATGCCGCCGCCGCGTTGGATGCTATTACCGCCGTTGGGTGCATTACCTTTTCGTCTACGACTTCGCCGTCCTGTTCGAGCACGTTATCCCACTTGTCGCCCAAGCTCTTGAAAAGCCGCTGAACGCGGGCGTTGTTATCCCCCTGCCATCCGTCCACACCGTACCACTCGGAGTCGAGCGAGATGTTCATAACGGTTCGGTAGGAATCGGAATAGTAGCGGCTGTGCATTTTGTTCCAGTGAAGATTTGTAAGCTTTGCGCCGGAAAATTCGCTGTAATCGGTGCAAAGGCCGGTTTCGGGGTGGCATGCATTGTGAAGATACTTTCTGCTGGCGTCCGCCGCTTCCTTCCAGAATCCTCTGTCCCTTTCATCCGCCCAGAGCGAGAACAGATCGTAGAAGTGGGGAAGATGATAGGAAGGGTCGGTAAACTGGCAGTCGGGAACGAACTTTATAAGCTTGTTGTCTAAATTCCACATGGTGGAGCCGGCCTTGTCGCCCTCGCCGTTTCTGTGAATGCAGTCGCGCAGGATGGTTCTTGCCCATTCCGAATAGTTATATATCCCCTCGCCGTCTCCCCAGCGGTGGGAGGCAAAGAAGAGCGCCATCGCGAAATACTCTTCGCCGTCGGGGGCGGGACCTTCGGCGTTGTGCTTGCCGTCTGGGGCGCACGACCACGCGAAGTATCCGGCATTTCTGCCCTCGTGCATGTACATATTCGTCATCGACCATTTCCAGATCCTGTCGAAAGTCTCCTTTTTGTCGAGCTGGACGCACATCATCATGCCGTAGGACATTCCCTCGGTGCGGGCGTCAACATTGCCGGTGTCCTCCATGTATCCCATATCCGGCTCAACATCGTGGTATATGCGGACGTCCTCCGAGCCATAGAACATGGTGTTAAAGGCTGATTCAATCCTTTCGTTGATTTCAGCCTGAGGGATGCCGATTTCGGCAAGGATATTTCTATATTCGGTTTTCATGTCAGTTTCCTCCGTTTTCTTGTTTAGAGCGTTCGTAATCGCGAAGCTTGGATTCAAGCATCATCCATTCCTCTTCAGTTTCGACGGGATGAAAAGTCAGGGTCTTATCATCAGGGTCGAAGATGGATGCATAAACCTCGGTGTCGCCCTTTTCGTCGGTGGTGTTTTCGGTATAGACGATATAGCAACGGTTGGTTGCGGTGTTTTTAAATGTAAACAAAACGTCGCAGTCGATGATCTCTCCGTTTTCACCTATTGCGGTCATTATTGCTCTGTCAGGCATTTTAATCAGTCCTTATCATATTTATTGATTATGATTATACAGCATCGATTTGAAAAATGCAATAGTAAACTAATCTCTGTCTTAGATGATGCCGAAAATCGGGCACAAAATCACCGAGCAATGGATTTCGCACCCGTTTTTTTGGCATTTCAAGCTATGCGCATATATTGGCTGTAAATAATCCCTATCTTAAAAATATTCTTCAAGCTTGGTTATTATAGGCAAACAAGCCGAATATACATTTAACGTAATACAATACAGCGCGATATGGAGGCAGAGTATGGAATATAAACTTTCAAAAGAAAACTACACCGTTGCTAAAGTACTTTACGATGGCACGGTTCAGCAGTCGGCGGAGCTTGATTATATCCTTCCCGACTATTGCCCGGAGATATTCAAGGTTCTGTGCGTTAAGATTCGCCCGGAAATAACCAAACGCACGCTCAGCCAAGGCAAGCTTGAATACGAGCTTGCGGCGCTTGTAAGGCTGAACTATTTAAGCGAATCCGGCGAGGTAAGCGCAGTTGAGCAGACTTTAAGCTATGGAAAGTCGCTGGATATCCCTTCCTCGGATAAATCGCCGCGAGTGTGCATATTTCCTTACACCGAAAGCGTAAGCTGCCGAGTTGTGAACAAGCGCAGGGTGGATATCCGCGGAATAATATCCATAGCCATCAGCGTCACGGCCGATGAGGTTAAGCAGGCGGTGAGCGACGCAAGCGGCGGAGGAATCCAGCTTAAAAAGTCGCTTATAACATACCCGTCCAAGCGCATAGTCATAACAAAAAGGATAACCGTCGCCGACGATGTTGAGCTTGGGCTTGCGCGTCCGCAGGTTAAGACCGTTCTGCGTGCCGACTGCTCAGTTATCAGCGTCGAGAAAAAAATCCTTTCTGGTAAGCTGCTTACAAAGGGCGAAGCCGAAGTGCTGCTGCTCTACGTTCCGGAGGAGTCGCAAGAGCCTGAAAGCATTAAATTCAACGTCCCGTTTTCGCAGATATCCGACGTTGATGGCCTGGACGATCGCTTTGACGTCATCTTGGATGCAAACGCCGTAAGCTGCGATGTAAGGCCGTCCGTCAAGAGTGAAAATCCCAGCGTTGCCTGCGAGCTTGGAATAGAAATAAACCTTTTGGCTATGAGATTTGAAAGCGCAGAGCTTGCAACAGACGCTTTTTCTACTCTTTATGAAACGTCCCTTGAATCGTCCGGCGATACTATTGAATGCGTTCCGGTTCCCATAAACGAAAGCCACCGCCAAAAGGCCTCGCTTACCTACTATGACGGCGAGATATCGTCGGTTATTCTTGCCGGTGCTGAGGTAGGAAGAATAACAAGCGCTATTGGCAAAGACGGTGCGACGGTTCTCCGCGGAATAATCAACTTCTTTGCCTACGCAAAAAATGAAGCCGGCAGGACAATATACTTGGAATCATCCGAGCAATTCGAGCACAAGCTCCCCGGAAGCGCTGCAGAGTCATCAGTAAAGGCGGAGGCAAGGGCGACGGTTATCTCCGCATCCTTCAATCTAACCTCATCCAACGCCCTTGAGATAAACACCGAGCTTAAAATAACAGGATATCTTTTTGAGGACTGTGAAAAAACGTTCATCAGCGGTATTCTGCTGGACGAAACAAAGCCGGTAGTATGCGACAGGGACGCCGCCATAAAGCTTTACTATGCAGAAAAAGGCGAGGAGCCATGGAACATTGCAAAGAGGTGCAGGGCTTCTCTTAGGGCGATTACCGAGGAAAACGAGCTTGACTGCGAGCGCCTGAGCGAAGCTAAAATGATTCTGATTCCAATTGTAGATTAAGGAGCGTGAAAGCATGACTACTGACAACTTATACAAAAGCATAGCCGAAAGAACCGGCGGAGATATTTACATTGGCGTGGTAGGACCCGTCCGAAGCGGTAAATCCACCTTTATACGCAGGTTTATGGAGAATCTTGTTATTCCCAGCATCCGCGAACCTTATATGCGGGAGCGCACCGTTGACGAGCTTCCGCAGGCCTCCGCCGGAAAAATGATTATGACCACCGAGCCTAAGTTCATCCCAGAGGAAGCGGTGGCTGTATCTTTAGATGACATTGCAACCGTAAACGTTCGGATGATAGACTGCGTTGGTTACATCATTCCCAGCGCGCTTGGCTACATAGAAGACGAAGCTCCGCGAATGGTGCGCACGCCCTGGTTTGAATCGGAAATCCCATTTAACATGGCAGCGGAAATCGGAACGCAGAAGGTTATAACCGAGCATTCAACGGTTGGAATAGTTGTCACCTCGGACGGAAGCGTTACCGACCTCCCGCGGGACGAATACTCAGAGTGCGAACAAAGGGTGATCGATGAGCTTAAAAGCCTTGGAAAACCGTTTGTTGTGCTTATGAACACCGAAAACGAAGCGAGTGAGGCATCTCGCTCGCTGTGCTCTCAGATGGAAACGGACTACGGTGTTACGGTAATACCTGTAAACTGCCTAACAATGAGCAAGGACGATATCCTTGAAATTCTTGCAAAACTATTGTATGCATTCCCGGTCAAGGAAATCAATGTAGGTATGCCCAAGTGGGTGAACTCGCTCGAAAAGGGCCACTGGCTGAAAGCCGAACTGTTCGAGGGAATCAAAAAAGCAGCGGCAGGGGTTCGGCTGATCCGCGACATTTCCGCGCTTTCAACCGCAATATCCGAGCTTGGAGACGTCACAGGCTCATCAGTAAGCTCGATTGACTTGGGAAGCGGCGTCTGCAAGCTTACGGTAAGTCTTGACAACCAGCTTTTCTACAGGATTCTGAGCGAAGAAACCGGACTTGAGCTTTCCGGCGAGGATGAACTTATGCCGAAGATTTTAGAGCTTGTAAGCTTTAAAAAGCAGTTTGAGAAGTTCTCAGAGGCGCTTAAGCAGGTCGAGGAAATCGGTTACGGAATCGTTATGCCGGCTGAGGGTGAGCTTACCCTTGATGAGCCGGAAATAATCCGTCAGGGAGGAAAATACGGAGTAAGGCTTAAAGCAAACGCGCCATCTATCCACCTTATCAAGGCGGACATCAGCGCGGAGGTTGCTCCCATTGTGGGGACAGAAAAGCAGTCTCAGGAGCTTATTGACTATCTTCTCAACGACTTTGAAGATGACCCATCAAAGATCTGGGAGGCTAACATCTTCGGAAAATCGCTTTCGGAGCTCGTCAACGAGGGGCTTCATTCCAAGCTCTATCGCTTGCCGGATGACGCACGCGAAAAGCTCCGCGAGGCAGTGGAAAGAATCATCAACGAGGGCTGTTCGGGACTGATTTGTCTGCTGATTTAGGATTTATGGGATAGAATATGCGAAAACCGCCGCTTTTTCGAGCGACGGTTTTGTGCTTTTACGGTTTATGTTTTTGCATTTTTGACTATATCAGCTAATTCTTCTACGGTACAGACCTTGCTTCCTTTAAGCCTATCCATTTCTGCCTTGAGTAATTCATACCTTAGATTAAGCAGCATTTCCCTTCTCTTATATATTTGACATCCATAACTGCCAAATAAAGCTCGCTGTCTTTGGTTAAAAAAGACAAGCTCCTTGGTGATTTGTCAAAGCTCGGCTATTTCCTCATAGTTATTTATGATATCCTCATATGGGAGAACATTTATTGTGATGCCTCCCGAATACTTCATCGCCTGTTACAAATAATCATAGAGCTCAATATTATGAAAATCGCATACAGCCCGCATTCCTGCAAGCTCCATTTCAACAGCAATGCACTCTCCGATTTTTTGTTCCCCGGTAGAAAGCATCTGTCATCATCTGCACTCTTCCTTTGACGTGCGGAAGCTTAAGCGCTTTAAAAGCAGGCTCAACAAAATCAGCGTTTTAAATTTTTATGTAATCGCTCGGCGGTGCATAATGATACGACATGGGATATCTCTTCAGCGGAAAGCAGTATTTCACTCTTCGATTATAACATTATCCCCGAGCCCAAGCTCATCAATAACCGTGCGCATACTGTCGTCAATCTCGCAGCCGCATATTATCGGGATTGCGGTAAGACCGGAGCCGGAAAGCTCCTCGTTCACCGTCTGCATGACCGCTTTAAGAGTGTAGGCAGAGCTTAATCCCTCAAAGGAAATAACGCTGCCGTCCGCCTTTGTAACTCTTGTACCCAGCTCGATCGGGTTGAATCTTACATATATATTTTTCGTGCCTATTTCATCCGGAGCTTTCAGAATTTCTGCCTTGCCGGATATTATATCGGCGGCGTCAATCTCGATAAAGGTCTGCCTGCCCTCTCCTGCCGAAGCAAGAACATAGCTAGAAAATTCGCTCAGTGCCTTGTATCTCGTCGCGGATTTTACACTATCGCCTATGTAGTCAAGGTCCCCCTTGCGGAACTCCGGGAATTCGACCTCACCTAAGATTATACCATCAAACCCGGCATCTGAAATCTCGGCGACAAATCCCGCTATGTAATCTCGGGATTTCTGTTCGAATGGCGAAAGCCAGGGCTTGCCCCCGCTCGCAAGTGCGTTATCCAGCCAGCGCGAGGTTGAGCCTTCAATCATATAAGCCACACCCTTATCATACCATGAGGCCAAATGGTCGCTCAGTGCGGAAACCCTTGCATATGGAATCAGATCAGCGGCTTTTATATCTTCAGCGATCTTAGAGAGATTTGCTATTCCGTTCGGAGCGACAGCCTCAGAAAGCGCCGCAAGCTCGCTTGACGTATTATACAGCACTGCTCCGCCGTCCGCCACAAGCTCTATGCAAATACCGCTGTAATTATTTTGGACGGCATAGTCTATCCTGGAGCTTATAATATCGTCATATTGTGCGCCGTCCGTTCCGGGATAAACGATATACAATATATTTGCGGGCGGCAATTTCACAGGCTCAGGCTCCGACTCAGGCTCGGCGTCAGGCTCAGGCTCAGGCTCAGATATGCTTTGCTGACTGCCGGGCTCGTCATCCTCATCCGGGATAACTGTGTCTGGCTGCTGATCTGTGTCATCCGGGTTGGAGTCTGCAGGCTTGCCGCTAAAATACTCGACTATAGGCTTGCCGACGCTGTAGCCGATAAACACCATCGCTGCCAGAATAATTATCATAATTATAATTCCAACGGCGGAATTGCCCGGCTTTTTGTCCGAAAAGATGGGCTTTTTTCTGCTTCTTGTTCTGTACTTTTTATGCTGGTTTGACATAGGCGTAATCTCCTGAAAGGTTAAAAGACGCTAACGGTTGATTGCAAATATTATCATTGAAATAATTCCTATATATAATGCATATATCGGGAAACCGCGGAAAGCCGCCGGCACTTCGTCCGAGTTGAGCTTATCATAGTTTGCGGATATAATATATGCCGCAAGGGCAAAACCGATTCCTATTGCAGCGGCATTGAGAAGCCGCTCACCGAGAGTTCCGTTCGTAACTGTATTTGAGAACAGCGCGCACAGAACGGTGCAGTTGAAAGCGGAAAGATGAACATATTTTTTCAGCTTTTTGAAAGCGGGCCGGGATACGAACCATATGATCAAAAGCGTCAATATATATACGGTTCCCAGCGAAAGAATATATATACTCGGTAAAAATCTCATGGCAATGGCGCTTTTTGACATCGGTCTTTCAAAAAAGTAGGTTATAAGGCTTGAAAGAACAGCAAATTCGGTTATGAATCCGCCGAAGGAAAGAATGTTCCAGTGCTTCTTTGAAAGCTCTATAAGTGTGCTCGTTCCAAGAGCGGTAGTAAATATTACATTTTCAAGGGTTACAGCGGCAAGCGACGCCAATATAATCTCCAAAAATCCGGTCATCATGCCACCGCCCTTTTCCGTGTAAACCTTATTATCCACCTAAAGCCGGCGCTCAAAACTGCAAGTATTATGAAGCCGCCAAACAGTGTCGACGCCGTTGGAACGGTTATCGGCAAAAGCTTTACCCCGAACAGGCCGCCGTTTGTTAAAAGCTCCCTTACAGTTCCCATAAATATAAGCGCTATATCGTAGCCAAGGATATACATCGCAGCCAGCTCAAACATATATGCGCGCCTAAGACGGTAAAATTTGGATTCCGTCCTCACTGTTATAAGTGAGTTCGTTATCAGCAACGGTGCATATATGCCAAGAGCGGCAAAGCTTGTCGGCATGATTTTTTCCATCAGAAGCGACACCGGTACATACACCAGCGAGGCAACCAGCGTATATAATATAATGCGAACGGTATAAACCACCTTCCGCGGGACAAACGAACACAATGCAACGGTTATATATGTAACAAGGCTGAAAACCACGCATACAGCCACAGCCGGCATAAAGCCTGTTGCAACTGCCACTGCCGGGGCTATTATAGAACCACTTGAAAGAAGCGCGTTGGATGTTAACAGGGCTTCCTTTCCCGCTATGCTAAGGTTGCTTTGATTCGTTGAAGCCATGCGGTTTTTTATCCTCCTATAATAATAGTGCTTAAAAAGCCGGAATTGTGTCGGATTCAGAAAAATTTTTATTCCTGTCTGTCAGTTTTGCCGGATTTTTTGGCTTTTTGAACTTTTCCGGACTTCTTCGGAGCCGTATCCTCGGTATAAGTCCTGAATTTAATATAGATAAATGCCTTGCTGATCTTCTGGCCGGCGGCCTTTACTGCTATTGAAAGAAGATTTCCGGCAAACAAATCAAACCTGTCAAGCTCGGACGAAAAAATCGTGACTATAAGGAAGCCGAACACAGCGGCATTTTCAAAGCCGCAATACTTTCTTAAGACAAAGCTTGCTGATGAAAATGCTATTCCATAAAGCGTCTGCGCGAAGGTTCTTTTGGGAACGAATCTTAAATCGCAAGCCATAAAAATAAGCACAAACATAAACGATCCGGTGACGATTGAGTACAGCGCAGCAGTCCATCCGGAGGCCGTTATCGGAAACAGCACGAACAGCAGCGTATTTGAAGCAACTGCGCTGAAAAACACTGCCGGAGGAATATCGCCGAAGAAATAAAAGGATACGGCGCAGATGAGGATTATAATTACACAAGTGGTTCCCATAGGGCCTGCAAGCCTGCCCCATATGATATCAAGGTAACTTGCCGAGCTTAAGGAAACATCAACGCTGTAAGTAAAGGAGCGAATCAAAACATCAGGCACATCAGAAGCTAATGAAAGCTTTCCGAAAGGAGTTGGTGTTGGATATCTAAGAACGCTGTTCGGCCATGTCAGCGCGCAAAAAGCATATGCCACCGCCGCCGGGCTGAAAATAAGATTGTTATTCCCGCCGAAAGCATATTTGCACACCGCTATCATGAACGCAGCGGCAAATATTATTACCCTATATGGCACCGAGGCCGGCATTAAAAGTGCAAGTATCATCCCCGACATTACAGGGGAAGTGTCTGCAATTCTAAATTTCTTCCGTGTTACGGAGCAGCAGACATATTCGCTGAGCAGGCTTACCCCCACAGATAAAAGGGTTATTATAACCGCCCTTATTCCGTAATAATAGAACGCAATAACATTCAATGCCAGCAGGAAGGATGTTGCGCGAGCAAATCTCAGAATATCGTCTTTTTCATCCAAAGATACTTTATTAATTCAAATCACCGTCCAATTACTCCGAGGTGTTTAAGTGAAGCTTATTATAAAAGCATATCCCAAATTCATAAATATTGTTTCCCACCTGCCGAAATCTGCCGATGTTAAAAGCCTCAGTCGTGCTCTTGTCGGCAATCGCTCAGTTGCCGGGAGCTCACTCTACATTTCAGGCAACGGGTACTATCTTTGCGTTCTTGCCGGGACGCGTCAAGCCGCAGCCCTGATCGGAAATATATGTGAGCATTCCGAAAGGGTTTTTATAGGGAAGGAATACTACATTGCAGTGCGCGAGCATATGACGCCGGTTATTGACGCCTATGCGGTGCAAAAGCTATCTTAAAAGCATTGCGCTTCTTGGCATATTATCCGACCTGAACAGATATGAGCCGGACACCAAAACATTTGCTCCGGCATGCCTTACCCTAGGAGCTGTATTGTCAGTTATACCGCCATCGACCTCTATATCCAGAGGGATACTCATATTGTCGGCCTGAGCGCGGAGTGAGGCGATTTTATCAAGCGTAAACTCCAAAAATCCCTGGCCGCCGAAGCCAGGCTCAACAGTCATAACAAGAGCCATATCAAGCTTTCGGATATACGGATAAAGCGCCTTTACCGGGGTGTTCGGCTTTATCGCCATTCCGGCCTTAATTCCCAATGAGTGGATTTTATCTATGAGGGTCTCTGCATCCCGCACGGTCTCCTCATGGAAGGTGATTATATCCGCACCTGCGTTTTTAAAGGCCTCAACATATTTTTCCGGCTCCGAAATCATAAGGTGGACATCGAACGGAAGCGAAGAATACTTTTTTATAGATTTCAGAACCGGCACACCATAGCTTATGTTGGGGACGAAGTGCCCATCCATAACGTCGAAATGAATCATATCGCAGCCGCACTCCTGCGCTCTTTTAAGCTCGTACCCAAGAGCGCCGAAATCGGCTGAAAGAATTGAAGCAGAAATCATTGTTTTCATCTGAACACGACCTTATTTTGCAGCTGAAAATTATATGAAAAGTCTATTGCCAAAGTCTGCATATACATGCGCGCATAATTATATATATTAATTATAATCTATTAATACAAACTATGCAAGCAGATAATTGCAAATATTTTATTAATTTTTACAGAAAAAACGCCGCCAAAGCTTTCTTGGGCGGCAAATATATATTAACGCGGTCGGCAAAGCCTTTTTATACCTATACGTCCGGAAATGCACAAGCCATGATGGTCAGACCATGCATAGTCGTAAAAGCGGATGCAAAGCCCGTTGAACAGCGGCTTTTTGCCCGATTTTTTGCTTTCATTTCAGACGAAGATTAGTATTAGGCAAGCTCTTAAGGATTCCGGTTCTGAATTGTGAATTTTAAGCGGCTTTGTCTCTGTCACCAGTACATTATATGAAAGCCCAATAAAAATGTTAAAAAGCCTCGACAAGCTTGGTCTATTGTGTAGGCTGTAGATAATGGGTCTGTAGAAATATACCGGGCTTAAAGGGACTGATGAACATGAAGCCGTCTGACAGCGAAATAAGTTTTATGGATATCATACGGAAGAAGGTGACGATAAAATCGGGAAGCCTTGTTAAGGACGCTTTGAGCGATTGGATCGGAAGAAATCGACTATTTACGCCATTGCTAAAAGCTGACAGTCAAAAGCGCAGGAAAGGACGAAAACGCCGTTATATTTCTATTCGTTTAGAAATGTCTGTCCATGCTTGGTCATAAAGCAGGTACAAAGCCCATCGTATATCGGCTTTGCGCCCGACTTTTTGCTTTTATTTCAGACGATGGCTAATTTCACTTTGGACGAAAATTAGCATTACACGCGTGATATTACTCGGCAGCATCGTCTGCGCACGTATCCCCAAAACCAAAAAGGGAGCGATTTTACTCGCTCCCTATTGCTATTCAGTTAGCTTTGTGAAACTATTCGGTCTGCCGCGTTTCAAGCGCCTCGCCTTTTCTTCATTTCACATATTCCAAATTGTACTTTGGACTCACCCTTTCACTGCTAAGTTCTGATATTGGTTCCGTACATTTTCATTGGAATCAATCCTTTATATTTTATTGCAGTGCTTACTGCCGGGGGTATATATCAAACGCTTTGCAACGTCATTACAATTTTACAGCTTTATATGGCCCATTGGACTCATTACCTTTCTATTGGCTTGATTAAATGTTTGGACTTCTCGCCCACATAAGAATCACTCTTTCAGATGTTCAAGTCGGATTGGTTGGCTGATTAATTCTTTAAACGTTGAAGCCTTGGTTCGACTTCGCTAAAATTATGCACAGATTGCCGGACTCACGCCTTTCTATATGGATTTTGTTTAATTAGTTCCGCTACGTGCAACTTTCATAGAAATCAGATCCTTTTGTTAAGCTTCTGCGGGAACTGCTGCTTTGCTTGCCGCAGATTCACAGGCTGTTATCGGTTTGCGACCTATGATGCTTGGTATTTGCTGTTAAGCTCTTACCTCTTCATTGGAACCCTCTCCCTTAGATTTTTTAAGCCTATCGGCTTTAGCCTCCTCGGCTTTTTCTTTATCTCTCTTCTGTGATTACAATATATCATACTTTTTGTGATTTGTCAATAGGTTTTTTAAACTTTTTTAAAACTTTTTTATTTATTTTTTTCTTTTATTCAAAAGCATTGACTTTATCATAAGAATCGTATATAATATTAGCGTAATAATTCTAAGCAAACGTGACAAACTATATCCCGAAAGGAATTACTAACACTATGGATTATTTTAACGAGCAAAATTACACACCGGAGCTTTACACATTAAGCGACGAGGACGGCAAGGAGCAGACCTTTGAACTCATCGACACCTACGTCGAGGGGGATGATAGGTATTACGCCATGGTTCCCTACTTTGAAAATCCCGATGATTTGATTCAGAGCAATGGCGATCTGGTAATTTTGAAGTCTGACTATGTTGACAATGAAGAAATGCTTGTCACCATCGAGGATGACGATGAGTATGACCGTATAGGCGCTATCTTTTTAGAGCGCATTGAAGAAATGTACGACGAGATGGAGGAGGACGACTGCGACTGCGGCTGTGAGGATGACTGTGAAGACGATGACTGTGGATGTGGATGTGACCACTGCCGCGGAGAAGCCTGAAAGCGTTTCGATATATCCGATAATAACAAAATATTTCTGCCCTGTTCGATTAAGCATGATTTTATAATCCAACACATATTATAAGGGAATCGGACTCCGGATAGAGGACTGCAGACCTCCCGCCCGCTATAAGCGGCGGACGAAGGGAGCGAGAGACTTTCGGGAGATTACCCACCTGCTTTAGTGCGGGTTTTATGTTTCATGTGGCGGCAGGGCGGATTTTTTACTTTCAAAATTAAATCGGCAGGACCCATTATAACCACGGGCTCTGCCGATTTCGCTTTTACCTCTTTATGCTATTTACCGCAATAGCATTTTATTGCCTCGGCGGCAAACTCTGCTGTTCCCTTACCACCAGCGGCGTCGATATTTTTTCTGAAGCGCTCATCCTGAACGTACATCTGACCCAGACCCGAAAGGATTTCCGGGGTGCAGTTATAGTAGTGCGCGGTTATGAAGTCCCTAAGCTCCGCCGCAAGCGATTTTGCCTTATCGCCCGTGGGGTCGCCATCCTTGATTTTGCCGAACCGCGCGAATATCTGCATCATTTCGCCGGAATAGACCTTCTGCTCTGCTTCGGTCATATTTTCTGCACGATGGATGTATTCCTTATACGCCGAGGTATTGCCCCACTTTTCCTTAGCTTCGTTGGCGTAGGCTTCTATCGTCGATTTGTCGAATGCTTCAAAATTCATTCTATTCACTCCTGATTCATATATTTCCCGGGCAAGGATGATGAGCTTATCCAGACGGCTCCGCTTAAGCGAAAGCAGCTCGATTTGCTGTTTGAGGGCGGCTTTTTCGTCGAAATCCGGATTTTCGACAATCCGCTTTATCTCTTTCAGCGGGAATTCCAGCTCGCGGAGTAAAAGTATGGTCTGAAGCCTTGCAAGTGCCTTTTCATCATATAGGCGATACCCTGCCTCGGTCATAGCCGTGGGCTTAAGCAGCCCGATTGAATCATAATGATGAAGCGCGCGGACGCTCACACCGCTCAGCCTTGAAACCTCGCTTACCGTCAGCATAATATCTCTCCTTCCTGCTCGGTATCTTCACTATACACTATTACGTAACGTCATTGTCAATAGGTTTTTGAAAAAATTTAAAAAGCGCCGAGATTTTTTCCGACGCTTTTTATATGTTTTTTATGATGATGCCAACGTTCTCCTCCACCGTCTTCAATCCGTCCACGCGGATAACCGAACAGTCAAGCGTATTCACCCAATTTTCTGCGATATGCTCGTCTCGATTTGCGCACATCTCAAAGAATCTGCGCTCCTTCTCGTACAAATCCCCGCCGGGCATGGCTCTTTCGCCGAATTTTTCATAGGAACGCATGGTTATTCTCACCAAGCGGACATCTTTTGGGACATCCACGTATACCGCAAAGTCAAAGCTTTTGGTGATGCGTTCGCCGTAATTCCCTCTGACTGCGGCAAGCACAAAGGCTTCACAGCCTGATATCTCCTCCATAAGATGCGCTTCGACCTCTTTCTCGGTTCGCGAGGCGGAATAAAGATAGTTCGGGTCGGTTTTAGGGAAATACATATCCTCAATATCTATAAAGTGATAGCCAAGCTTCTGCGCCAGCGCTCTGCCCAGCGTACTTTTTCCTGCGCCGTTCATGCCGCAGACTATTATGCGGTTTGCCATCTTTGGCTCTCCTTTCGTTAATCACACCGTTATCGCCGTTTTCTCCTGTATTCCAGATATTCCTCCAAAATCAGCGTGGCAGCGACGGTATCTATCACTGCCTTGCGCTTTTTGCCCCTGACGTTTGTTTCATTGAGAATGCCTATCGCCTGAACGGTGGTGACGCGTTCATCGCGAAATACCACTTCAAGACCGGTGACATTCGCAATAAGTGCACCAAACTCGCGGCATTTTTGGGCGCGCTCGCCTTGGGTACCGTCCATATTCACCGGCAGACCCATCACTATAAGCTCTGTGCCAAGTTCTTTGGCTTTTTCGGAGATTTTTTGCGCAAGCTTATCTCTGTTCCGTTCCGATATTGTTCCAAACGGCGAGGCTATCGACTCATAAACGTCGCAGGAGGCCAAACCTGTCCTCGCGTCACCGTAATCTATGGCAAGTATACGCACTTTACACCTCTTATCATTCTCCACAGTTGAGCATGTCGATTGTCAGTGCCATTATAAGCACATCCTGCTCGTCACAGTCGTTGCAAATAGTCAGGGCATAGGTATCTCCCCAGCGGAAAAGCTCCTTATCAATTGTAGCTGTTTGTGAGCCGTTTGCATCGACTATTGTATAATTCCACTCCAAGAAGTTGCCCTCGACCTGCCAGCCGTTATAGTCTATTGTGTATTTTGGACGAAGAAAGCTCCATTTTCTTATGATTTTTCCGACAACCCTGCCACCGATGGTTATTTCCGCTTTGCCGAGCCATGTCAGCAGACGTTCCTGAATCATCCCTATTTCACGATTTGTGGAATAATCATAGATATGAAGTCTATGACCCAATGTAAAGAAGTCGCCCTTTACAAAGTACTTCGGTTCCTCATTTTCGTCGTAGATATCATAGGTGTCAGTCCAGCTGAAAACGCGCTGTTTTATTAATAGCTTCGACATATTTATAGTCCTTTTCTTTCCGGAATATACGATTTTTTAGTTTTTTTCATTATTTTTGGGGAAATATTCGCCTTCCGCGCAAGTCACGAAAGGCGAATGTCTTTACAGCTTCATGCCCTATTTGCTCAGCCCCAAATATGCTGCACCGATGATTCCGGCGTCGTTGCCGAGCGACGCTATCACAATTTCGGTGTTTTTAACTCCGCCGCGGGTGTATATTTCCCGGGAAACAAGCTCTTTAAGAGGGATAAGCAGAGCGTCACCCTCGTTGCAAACCCCGCCGCCTATGCAAAGAATCTCAGGCTGGAAGATATTGATTACGTTTGCTATACCAGTAGCAAGGTACTTTATGTACTTGTCTACGACAGCTTTAGCCGAAGCATCCCCGGCGCGCATAGCGTCGAATGCAAGGCGTGCGTCGACCTCGCCCTTTACCATCTCATGCATTTTGGATGCAGGGTCGGCCGCCATGGCTTCCTTTGTCATGCGGATAAGACCTGTTGCCGAGGAAAATACCTCGAAGCAGCCCTTTCTTCCGCAGGTGCACGTTGGACCTCCCACTTCGATAACCGTGTGACCCAGCTCTGCACCGGCAAAGTTGAAGCCGGAATAGATTTTTCCGTCAATGATGATTCCTCCGCCGACCCCCGTTCCGAGGGTGATGCAGACTGCATTTCGCACACCTTTTGCGCTTCCGGCCACAAATTCGCCGTATGCTGCGGCGTTGGCGTCGTTTTCAGTGTAGACCCGTTTTCCAAGGACGCGCTCAAGGATATCCCCTGCGGGAACATTCTCAAAATCAAGATTGTTGGAGTATACCACTACTCCCCTTTCGCTGTCAATAGTTCCGGGGGAGCCGAGCCCTACAGCCTCGATATCGGCCATGGTAAGACCTGCGTTCGCAACAGCCTGCTTAACGGCCTCAGCGCAGTCGAGTATTATATCCTCGGCAGGACGGGGACGGTTGGTGGGGAGCTTTGATTTAGCGATTATTTTATAGCTCTCATCTACAACACCGGCGACAATATTCGTTCCGCCAAGGTCAATTCCGACATAATACTTCATGCCTTTCTCCTTTTCAGGACAAAAGCCCGTCAAGCTCGTCGATAAGCTCGCCGAAGAGCTTGAGCGCATCGTTTACAGGCTCGGGCGAGTTCATGTCGACGCCGGCAATCTTAAGAAGCGATATAGGGTCGGTGGAGCATCCGCTCGAAAGGAACTTAAGGTAATCCTTAACGGCGGGCTCGCCCTCGCGCAGAATCCTTCTTGAAAGGGCAATCGCTGCCGAGAAGCCGGTTGCGTACTGGAAGACATAGAAATCATAGTAGAAGTGAGGAATTCGCTCCCACTCGAAGTCGATTTCGCGGTCTATAACAACATCGTCACCGTAATAATCGACGTTGAGCTTGTGATAGAGGGCGCACAAGGCTTCAGCGGTAAGACTCTCGCCGCGCTCTGCCATCTCGTTAGTCAGAAGCTCGAATTCGGCAAACATTGTCTGGCGGTAAAGGGTGGTGCGGAACTGCTCTAAGAAGTAATTTATAAGATATGCACGCTGGCGCTTATCGGTGGTTTTTCCAAGAAGATACTGCATGAGCAGAGCTTCGTTGCATGTTGAGGCAACCTCTGCTACAAATATTACATAGTCGCTGTAGGTAACCGGCTGGTTCTTCATCGAAAGGTAGGAGTGGAGCGAATGACCCATCTCGTGGACAATGGTGAACTCGGAATCCAGCGTGTCCTTCTGATTGAGAAGCACATAGGGGTGAGGATAAGCGCCGGATGAATATGCACCGGAGCGCTTGCCCTCATTTTCATAGACGTCTATCCAACGATTCTCGAATCCCTCGCGGAGCATGGAGACATAATCATCGCCCAAGACCTGCATAGCTTCAAGAATTTCCTTTTTGGCATCCTCATAGCTGACCTTTACGTTAGCGTCAGGGACGAGGGAGGTATAGATATCATACATATGAAGCTCATCGACCTTAAGGAGCTTTTTGCGCAAACGCATATACTTGTGCATATAGCCGAAGTTAGCGTGAACCGCATCTATAAGATTGTGGTAAACCGAGGTCGGAACTTCATTGCCGGAAAGAGCGGCTTCAAGGTTGGAGGTATACTTTCTTACGGTGCTGTTGAGGATTCTTGCCTTGACCTCGCCGTTGTATAGGGCTGCAAGGGTGTTTTTGTAGCTCTCATAGGTGTGATAAAGCTTCTCAAACGCCTGCTTTCTGATACAGCGATTTTCATTTTCCATATAAGGTATGAACGAGCCGTTTGTTAACGGAGTCTTGCTTCCGTCCTCCCACTCAATGTCAGGGAACTTGATGTCAGCGCTCTCGAATGTGCTGAAGGCGTTGGAGGCAGTGCCGGATATTCTTCCGACCTGAGCAAGGATTGCTTCCTCCTTATCGGAAAGGATATGAGCCTTTCTTGAGCGAAGCCTGTTCAAAGCCACTCTGTAAAGCTCCAAATCCGGCTCTTCCTTATAGAAGCGCTCAACGGTCTCATCATCAGCGGCGAGGATTTCAGGGGTGGCAAAGGACGATGCCGATGCTATGCCAACATAAAGCGTGCGCGCCTTGTCGGCGTATTCCTGATACTTTGGAACGGTTGAATCCTGGTCGTTTTTCATCATGGCATAGCCATGGAAGCTTCTGAGCTTTAAGCTGAGTTCATCATCAAGACGCATAAAATCAAGAAGCGACTTGGCACTTTCCATAACATGGCCCTTAAAAGCCTGAAGCTTGGGAATGTAGGCTTGAAGATTTGCAAGCTCGGCTTCCCAAGCCTCATCGCTTTCATACAAATCGGCAAGATTCCAGGTGTATTCTTCGGCGACTTCACTGCGCTTTAATATTTTTACATTTTCAGACATATTATTACCTCCGAATGTTTATAATATATATAATTTTACCACACTTTGTGCGGTTTGTAAATAGCCAATACCAATCTTTGTCCGAAATGAAAGCAAAAAGCGGGTGCAAAATCGCTAAGGCAGGATTTTTGCACCCGATGTTTTTAAAACGGAATTAAGTATAAAAAGAGCCGCTTAAATACAAGCGACTCTTTTATAATTATTTTGCTTTGATAAATCAGGCGGGTTCAACGTTGGTTGCAGTTCCGGGTTCGTTAAGAGGAATAACAACCTCTATGCCGTAAACGGTGGTTTCACCTTCAAAGTTGATCATGAAGTTTGCCCAACCGCCGAAATTGCCGGAAAGTCCTACGGGGCTGTTGGCAACGATATCGGCGCAATTGAACCAGGCAACATTGGTTTCGCCCTCTTCAACTACGTTAGGAGTTGTGATTTCAAATGCTTCGGGAGAAGAAGTGTTTTCGGTCTGGAAGATGATGCTGTTGATTGTGCCGGTGTATGTAATCTTAAGCCAAGCATCCTCGGTAGGGATAGCCTTGGTAAGACCGTTCCATGCGGTGCCGTTGCTCTTCCAGCTGGTAGCTATTCTGCAATTGCCAGAAGCTTCTACGGTATCTTCAAGAAGGATGCCGTTTGCTATAGTAGCGTCGGATTCAAAGTCCTGTCCGCCGGTTTTAGTAAGAACATATACGGAGGTATCGCTTTCCTCAACATCAGTGGGAATCTCTTCACGGCAGAATCTGCAGTGACCGGTTCCGTCATCGGTATGAGGCGCCGGAATAAAGAGGTCTCTGAACCTGTATGCATGATAATCTTCGTTTATATAAACGAATGCAGCGCTGCCGGATTTCTTTGCTTCTTTCAGAACAGTAGTAACAATTACCTTGAAGGACTTGATTGTAACACCATCAGAATTGGTGCAAACCTGAATAATATCTTCGAACTCGAAGCTGGAATCTAAGGCTTGAAGAGCTTCAAGAATAGATTCAGCTGAGATTTCAATAGTTCCGGTTGAAAGGTCTGCGATCTTGAACGCCTTCCATCCGGTTGCCTGAAGCTGAAGCTGTGCCCATGTTCCGGTAACCTCAGCCTCTACAACGAGCTTAGCGCCATCTTTGGCTATTGCATTTGCAAAATTTGCAGCATTAACGCCCAAATCACTCCAGCTAGTCTGCGCCTTGCCATCCTCACCGCAATCATATTCATAGGCTACAACGTCAACATACTCGTCAACAACCTCTTCTACAACTTTGCCTGAACCCCAATCGGTGTTAAGAGTGGAAAGGTCAACAGCAGTGCCGTTGCTTTCAACAGTGCTGACTACGAGTTTCGTGAAAGCATCTTCATCGCCGAACTGCCAGGACCCGCTGGAAATAAGAAGATACTGAGCATCGGAATCAGCTGTAATTTCTGCGGTTACATCAAAAGCACCGTCTACAATTTTTCCGTTCGCAACAGTTACAATTTCCATAGGAGACTGATTCCAGTTTGAACCCTTTGATGCGGCATCACTTAAGCAGAATCTGAAAGCGCCGTCAGTGGTGCCGGCCAAATGGATTGTAACAGACTCGCCTTTCGCAACAACTTCATCAAGCTTGAGTGTTATACGAGTACTGCTGCTGGAACTGGTAATAACCAGATTCTGAGCCGCAAAAACATTTACCGCGAATACAGGCAGAAGCATAACCACTGCGAGTACAATCGCTAAAATCTTTTTCATAGTTTTTACCTCCAAAATATTATAGTTTAAATAGATTAGCATTAAACTGCTAATATAATAGCACTTTTAATCCGATATGTCAATCTCTAAAACGAAAATTCATATAAAAAATACAAATTAGCCTAAGAAAAATCAGCGTTTTGACAGTGGCTTGAACCAAGAAAGCCGATTGACAAAAATCCCCATGCCGGCCGGGCATGAGGATTTTGCGTTACAATTGATTTATCCTCCGATAAATGCTGCCGTTTGCAATCGTTTACTTTCTCTTTGAGATTACGACAGCGGCTGCGGCAACAGCCATGGGAAGAACTGCCAGAACTATGCCGGTATCGGCAGGAGCAGAGGTTTCTTCAACGGGAGCTGCGGTGTCAGCAGTATCCTCTGCGGAAGCAACAGTATCCTCTGCGGGAGCTTCAGCGCCGGTTACAACTTCCAGAGCGTAGATAGTACCGTCGGTAGCGTCGAGCATGAAGTTAGCCCAGCCGCCGAAATCGCCGCTCATAACTACCGGGCAGTTGGCAACGAGAGTTGCACAGTCAACGGTTGCAACATTCTTGTCGCCCTCGGTAACGGTGAAATCCTTGGTCTCTTCGTAGCTTCCGCTCTCACTCTGGAAAACGATGTTGTTAAGAGTTCCGGTGTAGGTGATTCTAAGAACAGCGCCTTCGGTCTTAACAGCCTCAACAAGTGCGCTCCATTCACTTCCGCCGCTGACCCAGTTGGTGACCAGTCTGCAGTAATTGTCGCCCTGAGTGCTGGTAAGCGGAACGCCGTCAGCCAAATTGGCGGCATCGGTATCCTGGCCCTGGGTATCTGTCATGGAATAAATAACTTCTTCCTCGGCAAATACGCTTACAGAAAGAGCAAACACCATAGCAAGTGCCAAAATAATCGATAATACTTTCTTCATAATACTTTTCCTCCAATCCTTAATCGAATTAATTTGGGTTATCTAAACCGAATTTATTATAACACGATGTAACCGTTTTGTAAATACTTTTTGTACAAATCGGTTCTTACATTTTTTATTTTTATGGATATTGTTCAAAATTAGGCCGCCGAATATAGTTATTTTGCCAATGTAAAAAGAGACGCCGGTTTAGACGTCTCTTTTACACCTTTAATAAAGATATACTCGTGCGCTCTGAAATTATTTTCTCTTTGAGATGACAGCAGCAGCGGCGGCCATGGCGGGTTAACGATTCTCAGGCGGTAAGCCGTAATCCGCGAGTATTTGTCAAGAAGTTATCGGAATACATCGACGAAAAGTTCAGATAAGGGAAATTCCCGCAGAAGTATATGAAGCTCGGCCGGCATATCGCTATATTATATATTATAATAATGTATAGCGGGGATTCGCCATCATTGCGGGTTAAAACAAGCCTTTGCACCCTTTCGATGGCTTGATGCCTCGGGCCATTTCCGATACCGTTGAACCGGCTTTCCTCTGCGCACGCTTAATATCCGGCGTAAAGCGCGATGCGGGCAGGAAGCCAACACCCAAAAGGGCTTTTTTGCGATAATTCAGGCGATTTGAGGAGTGGACGGACACATCCCGCAAAAATGAAACGAAAATCAAGAAATGAAGAAAAATAAAGAGAAATCAAAAGAATTCAAAAGAAATCGGGATATATTTAAAAAAAGTTTTAAAAAGGGCTTGACAATTCAAAGGAGCTGTAATATAATAGCGAACGTTGCGAATAATTCTACTATACAGGAGGAAAGAAAATGTCAACATTTATGGCAAATCCGCAAAACGTTGAGCGCAAGTGGTACGTTATAGACGCTGCCGGCAAGCCCCTCGGAAGAGTCGCGGCTGCCGCTGCAACCATCCTTAACGGCAAGAACAAGCCCACCTACACCCCTCACGTTGACTGCGGCGATCATGTTATCATCGTCAACTGCGAAAAAGCGGTTCTCACGGGCAATAAGCTGAACAAAAAGGTCTTAAGATGGCACACCGGCTGGATCGGTCACTTAAAGGAATACAAGTATTCCGATATGATGGCCAAGGAGCCCGAAAGAGCTATGAAAATAGCTGTCGAGGGAATGCTTCCCCACAACACCATCGGCGCCAATTCGGCTAAGAGGCTTCGCGTTTACAAGGGCTCGGAGCATCCTCACACTGCTCAGCAGCCTGAAGCCATTGAGCTTTAATGAAGGAGGACGGAATCAATGTACGAATCTAAAACAGCATATTTCTATGGAACAGGCCGCAGAAAGCATTCTGTCGCCAGAGTCCGCCTTTATCAGGGCACCGGCAAGGTAACCGTCAACGGCAGAGATATTGACGATTACTTCGGCTTGGAAACCCTCAAGCTTATCGTTCGCCAGCCCCTCAACCTGTGCAATGTTGCAGAAAGCTTTGATGTTGTCTGCACTGTAACAGGCGGCGGCGTTACCGGCCAGGCAGGAGCAATCAGACACGGAATTTCAAGAGCTTTGCTTCAGTACAGCGAAGAGCTTCGCCCTCAGCTGAAGTCTGCGGGATTCTTAACAAGAGACCCCAGAATGAAGGAAAGAAAGAAGTACGGTCTCAAAGCAGCCCGTCGTGCGCCTCAGTTCAGCAAGAGATAATTTATTTATACTCTTATCCATCCCTCGAAGCGATTTGGGGGATGGTTTTTATTATGGGAATATTTTGCTTAAACGCACAGAGATTTTACCAAACTCATGTAAAGAAATTCGCCGATAAATATGTTATGATATCCGCAGAAGGGAGGCTGACAGCATTGAAGGAAGCAATATTGGCAATGCAGCGCCTGATTGACTGGATTGACGCGCACGCCGTCGAGAATCCCGGCCTTGCCGAAATGTCCGGGCAGATAGGCTACTCGCCATACTACTGTTCTGAGCAGTTCCACCTGATCACGGGTATCACCATAAAGGAATATATGGCTCGGCGCAGACTGAGCATGGCTGCAATTGCGATTCGCGACACCGACCGACCTCTTATTGAAATCGCCCTGGACTACGGATTTTCTTCCCAATCAGCTCTGACGAGAGCTTTTGTGAATGCCTTTGGATGTACACCGGCGGCATACCGAAGAAATCCCGTGCCGATACCCATGCAAATCCGAAAATGCGTCGTTTTACCTTCGGATTCAGTTCTAAAAGGAGATATTGACATGAGTTATTTAGTATTACCGTCTTATCGAATGGAGTATATCCCCGCGCACAAGTATCTTGGGATATATAAGCCCTCCGAGACTGCAAACGGACCTATTTGGCCGGGACACGACTGTGACCTGCTCTGCGGCATGATATCCAGCATGAAAAACACCCACCCAATAGTTACGGGAATGACCGCCGGATGGAAATGGTCGGGCAAGGAAAAATCCTATTTCTTCGGTGCAGGCGTGGATTGCGACTACGATGGCGAAATTCCGGAAGGCTTTGAGCTGCACGAGATTCCCGGAAGCTACTACTTCGTATTCTCTCACCCGCCGTTCGACTATCTCACCGACAACCGTGAGGTAATGAAGCGCGTGGAGGAACTGGCATGGAATTTCGACCCCGAGCCGCTTGGATATGAATGGAACGAGGATGTCTGTCAGGATTACCAAAGGCACTATCCGGAGGGGCTGGGATATCAGGTTTTGCGTCCGGTTAGGAAGATCAAAAAGTAAAAGTAATACCAATTCTACGTAATAGTGTTGCTGTAAAGCAAGTATAAGAATAGAGTGCGTCTACAAGGCCCGAAACAGCTTTGCTGACGCACTCTTTTTATTTGATGTTGGCTCTGCCGGCTGCTATCTGCCCTTCTTTTCTACAGAATACCCGACGATAATCTCCTATAACGTTATTATCGGGGCTGTAGGATGGAAGTAGTGATATGCCGGGTGAGCCTGCGGATTTCAGTCACCCCGCCTATACCAAGGCCTTTACCCGCTCATGCTCCGCGGCAAGGTCTTCCACCTTGGTATTAAGAAGCTTTTCATAAAATTCTGCCGATTTTTCAAAGTCCTTGACTATAAGATACACGCTTCCTACTTTCGAAATACACACCCCTGGCAGCGAAACACGCCCCTTCTCAGGCTATGTTAAACTGTATCAAACATTGAGTCTTGATTCATATTAGGCAAGAAAAAATAGCTCAGTGATACCTTGCAAGGCCGCACTGCCCTCATCATTGGCACCGGCAAGGCTCTTGCATATAATGAATTTACAGGATGCCACCAGCTGCCGACAGCAGACAACAAAAACACACCCGCACTGTGCTTGTCAGATGTGAGTGTGTTTTTATGATGAATTATCAAATTCGGTTATCAGCCGTTGACCTCCTGCGGAGCCTCGTGCGACTGTGCGGCACGCTCTACATACGCTTCGTTTTTAATAACCTCAACGTTGTTGTAGACCTGCATACCTGTGCCTGCGGGCAGGAGCTTACCGATGATAACATTCTCCTTAAGACCCAGCAGATGATCGGTCTTGCCCTTAATGGCGGCATCGGTCAGAGCACGTGTAGTCTCCTGGAAGGAGGCCGCAGAAAGGAAGCTTTCCGAGCTGGATGAAGCCTTTGTTATACCCTGAATTACGGGGCTGGTGACGATAAGTCTTGCGGACTCATCCCCGGCGTCGATTTCCTCCTGAATCTGGGCATTGATTTCTTCAATCTCGTGCTTGTCAACCAAGGTACCGGGCAACAGATAGCTCGAGCCGGAATCCTCAATCTTAACCTTGCGGAGCATCTGGCGGGTTATAACCTCGATATGCTTGTCGTTAACGTCAACACCCTGCAGGCGATAAACCTTCTGAACTTCGGTTATGATGTAGTTTCTTACAGCCTCCGGGCCTAAGATGGCAAGAATATCTGCGGGGTTCTTAGAGCCTGCCGTAAGCTCGTCGCCCGCTTTAACCTCGTCGCCCGGCTTAACCTTTATTCTGTAGTCCCACGGGATGGTGTACTGCTCAACCTCGCCGGTATTGGTATTGGTTACAACAATTACCCTCGACTTCTTTATTTCCTCAATGCTTATAACGCCGTCTATTCTTGTGAGAATTGCCGCGCCCTTGGGCTTTCTGGATTCAAACAGCTCTTCAACTCTCGGAAGACCCTGAGTGATATCCTCCGCCGAGGCAACGCCGCCGGTGTGGAAGGTTCTCATTGTAAGCTGTGTACCCGGCTCGCCGATGGACTGCGCCGCGATGATACCGACAGCTTCGCCGACAGAAACAATGGTGGAATGAGCCAAATCCATGCCATAGCACTTTGCGCACACGCCGCGCTTGGATTTGCATCCCAGAACCGAGCGAATCTCTATGCTTGTTCTTCCCTCAGCCTCAAGAGCGTCTATAACCTTCTTGGCGTCAACGGGGGTCATAAGCTTGTTTGAAGACATTATAACCTCGCCGGTCTTGGAATTCTTAAGATCTTCAACAAGGAATCTGCCTACAAGTCTTTCGGCGAACGGCTCTATCATTTCGTTGCCGTTCTTGATTTCAAATACCTCTATGCCTTCATGAGTGCCGCAGTCATCCTCAGTTATAATAACCTCCTGCGAAACGTCTACCAGACGTCTTGTAAGATATCCCGAGTCGGCGGTACGAAGCGCAGTATCGGTAAGGCCTTTACGCGCACCTCTTGACGAGATGAAGTATTCCAGAATGTTAAGGCCTTCACGGTAGTTGGCTCTGATGGGCATTTCGATGGTTGTACCGGATGTATTTGCAATAAGTCCCCTCATTCCGGCAAGCTGTCTTATCTGTGCAATAGAACCACGGGCGCCGGAGTCGGACATCATGTAAATCGGGTTGTATTTGTCGAGATTTGCCTGAAGCGCAGCAGTAACATCATCGGTTGCCTTCGACCAAATCTCTATAAACTTCTTTGACTTGCCCTCGCGCGAGATGAGGCCGCGCTTATACTGCTTATCCACCTTATCGACCAGCCTGTCGGCGTTTTCAAGAATTTCCTTCTTTGCCGGAGGAACGACAGCGTCACATACCGCAACGGTTATTGCAGCCTTGGTGGAATATTTGAATCCCAATGTCTTTATGCTGTCCAGCACCTCGCTGGTTTTGGTGGTGCCATGCCTGCGGATACATCTTTCGATGATATCTCCGAGCTGCTTTTTCTTGACTAAGAAGCCGATTTCAAGGTCAAGCTGCTTGGATGAATCGGTTCTGTCAACGTATCCCAGATCCTGGGGAATATTTTCGTTGAAGATGAGTCTGCCCACGGTTGCGTCTATTATCTTGGAAGCCTGCCTATCCCCGGCTATGCGGGTAACTCTTACCTTTATCTTTGCCTGAAGCGATACAACTTCCGCCTGATAAGCCATCATAGCCTCATTGACGTCACGGAATATCTTGCCCTCGCCCTTTTCGCCGTCCTTTTCAAGGGTGAGGTAGTAGGAGCCAAGAACCATGTCCTGAGTAGGAACGGTAACCGGCTTGCCGTCGGCGGGCTTTAAAAGGTTGTTAGCGGCGAGCATCAAAAATCTTGCCTCTGCCTGAGCTTCAACGCTTAAGGGAACGTGAACGGACATCTGGTCGCCGTCGAAGTCGGCGTTATAGGCGGTACATGCGAGCGGATGGAGCTTTAACGCTCTGCCCTCAACCAAAACAGGCTCGAACGCCTGAATGCCAAGGCGGTGAAGGGTAGGCGCGCGGTTTAAAAGCACCGGGTGACCTTGAATAACATTCTCCAAAGCGTCCCAGACCTCATCCTTGCCTCTGTCTACCATCTTTCTCGCGGATTTGATGTTTATCTGGGGGTTGGTATCAACCAGCCTCTTCATAACGAACGGCTTGAAAAGCTCCAACGCCATCTCTTTGGGAAGGCCGCACTGATACATCTTAAGCTCAGGGCCTACAACTATAACCGAACGGCCGGAATAGTCAACGCGCTTGCCAAGAAGGTTCTGGCGGAATCTTCCCTGCTTGCCCTTAAGCATATCGGAAAGTGACTTGAAAGCGCGGTTGTTGGGGCCTGTCACCGGTCTGCCATGGCGGCCGTTGTCTATAAGTGCGTCAACCGCTTCCTGAAGCATTCTCTTTTCATTTCTTACAATAATGTCAGGAGCCTCAAGCTCTAACATCCTCTTCAAGCGGTTATTTCTGTTAATTACTCTTCTGTAAAGGTCGTTCAGGTCGCTGGTGGCATATCTGCCGCCGTCGAGCGGAACCATAGGCCGCAGCTCTGGCGGTATAACCGGAACAACGTCTAAAATCATCCATTCCGGGCGGTTGCCTGAAACCCTAAAAGCCTCAACGATTTCAAGCCTCTTTAAAAGCTTTAATCTCTTCTGGCCGGTGGGAAGATCCTTAAGCTCGGCCTTAAGCTCGCTTGCCAAAGCCTCAACATCGATTTCTTCGAGCAGCGTCTTTATAGCCTCCGCGCCCATGCCAGCCTGGAATTTATCCTCAAAGCGCTCTCTGGCGTCCTGATACTCTTTCTCAGTAAGAATCTGCTTCTTTTCAAGGCTGGTTTCGCCGGGGTCGGTAACTATATACTTAGTGAAATACAAAACCTCTTCAAGGCGTTTCTGGGAAATTTCAAGCATCTGGCCTATTCTTGAAGGAGTGCCCTTGAAATACCATATATGGGATACCGGCGCCGCAAGCTCAATGTGTCCCATTCTTTCGCGTCTGACCTTGGCACGGGTAACCTCAACTCCGCAGCGCTCGCAGACCTTGCCCTTAAAGCGTATCTTCTTGTATTTTCCGCAGTGACATTCCCAGTCTTTGGTTGGGCCGAAGATTCTTTCGCAGAACAAACCGTCTCTTTCGGGCTTCTGGGTGCGGTAGTTTATGGTTTCGGGCTTCTCTACAACGCCATGCGACCAGCTTCTTATCTGCTCCGGCGATGCAAGACCGATTTTTATTGAATCAAAAACATTGAAATCCAAAGTTTAAAACCCTCTTTCCTTTATTTGTTACGCTTTAAACAAGATCCTCGGGCGAATCCTCTTCCTTGGTGGTAAAGCCCGATATCTCTTCCTCCTCGGAATCATATTCGGAATCGTCATAACTGTCCGAAACGGTGTCACTGGTGTAGTCATCTTCAAGGCTTTCGTCGGCGGCGTAGCTCATGCCATAATCTGCCTCGTCGGAAGCAGGCTGAGGAATGATATCATTGTCGTCGTCAAAGTTCTGCTTAAGATCGATTTCTTCACCGTTCTCGTCCATAACTCTAACATCGAGCGAGAGGGACTGAAGTTCCTTAACAAGGACCTTGAAGGACTCGGGTATGCCGGCCTTCGGAACGTTCTGACCCTTGACAATAGCCTCATAAGTCTTAACTCTTCCCACGGTATCGTCCGACTTGACGGTCAGTATTTCCTGAAGAGTATAGGCCGCACCGTAAGCCTCGAGCGCCCAAACCTCCATTTCACCGAAACGCTGTCCTCCGAACTGAGCCTTACCGCCCAGTGGCTGCTGGGTAACCAATGAGTAAGGGCCGACCGAGCGTGCGTGGATCTTATCGTCAACCAGGTGGTGGAGCTTGAGGTAGTACATTATACCGACGGTTACGCGGTTATCAAAGGGTTCGCCTGTGCGGCCGTCGTAAAGAGTGGTCTTGCCGTCTTCCGCCATGCCTGCAAGCTTAAAGCATTCTCTGATATCCTCCTCATGTGCGCCGTCGAATACAGGGGTCATAATCTTCCAGCCCAGCTTCTTTGCAGCCATGCCAAGGTGAACCTCGAGCACCTGTCCTATATTCATACGTGAAGGAACGCCCAGAGGGTTCAAAACGATATCCAAAGGAGTTCCGTCCTCTAAGAAGGGCATATCCTCTTGTGAAAGGATTCTTGAAACAACGCCCTTGTTTCCGTGGCGGCCCGCCATCTTATCACCGACAGATATCTTTCTCTTCTGAGCAATATAGCAGCGAACAAGCATATTAACTCCGGGGCTAAGCTCATCGCAGTTTTCCGGCGTGAACACCTTAACGTCTATTATGATACCGGATTCGCCATGGGGAACGCGCAGAGAATTATCCCTTACTTCCCTTGCCTTCTCGCCGAAGATCGCACGCAGCAGTCTTTCCTCGGCCGTAAGCTCGGTTTCGCCCTTGGGGGTTACCTTTCCGACAAGGATATCGCCGCTTCTTACCTCGGCGCCGATTCTGATAATGCCGTTTTCATCCAGATCCTTCAGTGCATCCTCGCCGACGCCGGGGATATCCTTTGTGATTTCCTCCGGGCCGAGCTTGGTATCGCGGCACTCTATTTCGTATTCCTCGATATGAATGGATGTGTACGTGTCGTTTCTTACTAATTTTTCGTTTAAGAGTACAGCGTCCTCGTAGTTGTAGCCCTCCCAGGTCATGAAACCGATAAGAGCGTTCTTGCCCAGCGAGATTTCACCGTTGCAGGTTGCCGGGCCGTCGCCTATAACCTGGTTGCGTTCAACGCGCTCGCCCTTTGAAACTATCGGGCGCTGATTGGTGCAGGTTCCGGAGTTGGAACGCTTGAATTTTGTAAGGCTGTAAACCTTGTGCTCGCCCGAATCCTCTCTTACAACTATCTCAGAAGCGTCTACCCTTTCGACAACACCGGGATTCTCACAGACAACCGCAACGCCGGAGTCAACGCAGGCCTTATACTCCATGCCGGTGCCGACAATCGGGCTCTCGGTTACAAGAAGCGGAACAGCCTGGCGCTGCATGTTCGCGCCCATCAGAGCACGGTTAGCGTCATCGTTTTCAAGGAAGGGTATCATTGCGGTTGCAACGGATACTACCATCTTAGGCGAGACATCCATGAAGTCGATATTCTCGCGGTCAATCTCCATAATCTGATCGCGGTATCTGCCGTTTACCTTTGCTCTTGCGAACTTGTTGTCCTCGGTAAGAGGCTCGTTCGCCTGAGCTACCATGTAATTGTCCTCGACGTCGGCGGTCATGTAAACAACCTCGTCGGTAACAACGCCGGTAGCTTTGTCTACTTTTCTATACGGAGCCTCAATAAAGCCGTATTCATTAATCTTCGCATAGGAGGCAAGGTAGGATATAAGTCCGATATTAGGGCCTTCAGGAGTCTCTATCGGGCACATTCTGCCGTAGTGGGAATAGTGAACATCGCGCACTTCAAATCCAGCTCGATCGCGTGAAAGACCACCGGGGCCGAGAGCGGAAAGCCTTCTTTTATGGGTAAGCTCCGCCAATGGGTTGGTCTGATCCATAAACTGTGAAAGAGGAGAGGAGCCGAAGAATTCCTTAATTGCCGCAGTTATGGGGCGGATGTTAATAAGTGCGGTCGGTGTGACTATTTCGATATCCTGCGACTGAATGTTCATTCTTTCGCGGATAACCCGTTCCATTCTTGAAAAGCCGATTCTGAACTGGTTCTGCAAAAGCTCGCCGACGCAGCGGATTCTTCTGTTGCCAAGGTGGTCAATATCGTCAACGTTTCCCACGCCCTCGCAGAGGTTCAGGAAGTAGCTGATGGTTGCTATTATGTCCTCTAAAACTATGTGCTTGGGAATCAATTCGTCGAGCCTTGCCTTTATCTGCTCGGCGGTTTCTTCCTCGCTCTGGCTGCCTTCAAGTATTTCTCTGAGAACTTTAAAGGACACCTTTTCGTTTACGCCGAGAGCGTGCGCGTCGAAGGAAACAAACCTGTCTATATCAACCATGCCGTTGCCGATTACCTTTACCTCAACGTTTTCCACCTTATGGGTGACCTCGCCGGTCTGGCTGGTTATAGTCTCCCTCTTCTCGACCGAAATGTAGACCTCGGTGACTCCTGCGGACTCGATTTCGGCTGCAAGCTCCGTGCTTACAAAGTCGCCCTTGTCGGCGATAATCTCGCCGGTTAATGGATTAATGACCGACCTTGTAAGTTTGAAGCCCTTTATTCTCGAGGCTACGCCAAGCTTTTTATTATACTTATACCGTCCAAAACGGCAAAGATCATATCTCCTTGCATCAAAGAAGAGATTGTTTATATGAGTGATAGCGCTGTCCACCGTGGGAGGCTCGCCGGGGCGGAGCTTTTTATAGACTTCTATAAGACCTTCCTCGGTGGTGGTGGTGGAATCCTTCTGAAGTATTGTCGCCGCAAGACGCGGGTCGTGATTGAAATACTCCTCAATTTCATTGTTGGTGCCTATTCCTATGGCACGGATAAAGGTAGTTATCGGAATCTTTCTGTTCTTATCTATGCGGACGTATACAACATCGTTGGAGTCCATTTCGTATTCCAGCCATGCACCTCTGTTGGGTATAACGGTCGAGCTGAACAAATCCTTGCCTACCTTGTCCTTCTCAACGGCGTAGTAAACGCCCGGTGAACGAACCAGCTGGGATACTATTACTCGCTCAGCGCCGTTGATGACAAATGTGCCGTAAGGCGTCATCAGCGGAAAATCGCCCATGTAAACTTCGCTGTCCTTGATCTCGCCGGTTTCAAGGTTATGAAGTCTTGCAGTAACACGAAGCGGGGCGGCATAGGTTGTGTCCCTTTCCTTACATTCCGCAATAGTATACTTGGGCTCTTTATCGAGCCTGTAGTCAATAAAGCTCAGCTCTAAGGTTTCGTTGTAGTCCTTTATGGCGGACATATCCTCAAAGACCTCTTTCAGGCCCTGCTCCAGAAACCACTTGTAGGATGACTTCTGGATATCGATAAGATTCGGCATCTGAAGAACCTCATCGATCTTGGCAAAGCTCTTGCGGACAACGTTTTTACCGAGCTGCACATCCTTGACATTGACCACTACATATCACTCCTCATATTTTAGTTTTGAAATAATGCAAAAAATCCCGCGCAAACTGCCGCTCAATTTCCCGAAAAGTTCCGAGTTTTAAGCTGATTTTGTTGATGGAGCACAATTAAATGATAAAAATGTTGAAAAAGTTCATAAAACATTTTTTCAAAATGCCCTCGAAAATCATTTAGGCGTCTTTTTTGCCATTATGATACAAAATAAAAGTTTACACCTATTTTGTCAATATGTCAAGGAGCAAATCTGCGCCGAACGGTATTTTCGTATACTATTACAAATGTGAGAGTTAATCGGCTGATAATATAGGCAAATTGCGCAGAATGCGCGTCTCTCGAGCGCAGCCGTCCTTCCAAACAGCTTCATGCAGGCTTTAATGGCATTAAACCGAAGCAGTGCTTAATACTACTATGAAAAAAGCGGATTCCAAAGCGCTGTACAATGGGCTTTGTCCCCGTTTTACGGTCAGTCATTACCAAGTTCGGTCTGTGCGTTTCCGGGCAATCCCGGTGGCGCAGCGGCCGGAACTGTGCAGACTTTCCCGGAATCCCTCCGAGATAAAAACCAAATCACGCAAAAAATATTGGCTAAAACAGTGGAAATTTTTGTGCCAAGGTGATATAATATAAAAGATTATAATATTATCACGGAGAAATGCTATGACAATAACAATCGACGGCATAAAGATAAATTATTCAACCCGCGGCAACGGCGAATGCGTGCTCTTTTTGCACGGCTGGGGCGCAAGCATCAAGCTTTTTGACAGTCTTATGGAGACTGTCTCAAAAAAATACTGCGCCGTCGCCATGGATCTTCCCGGCTTCGGTGAAAGCGGTGAGCCGGATTATCCTTGGAGCGTAGACGATTACGTAAGCTTTGTTGTAAAATTCGCCAAAGAAACCGGCCTTATGCCGGCTGCCATTATCGGGCACAGCTTCGGCGGGCGAATTATGATAAAGCTTCTTGCGGGCGGACTTATGCCCGGCGTTAAAAAGGCTGTTTTCATGGACGCCGCAGGGATTAAGCCCAAAAAGAGTATCAAGCAAAATGTAAGCCTGATGGCGTACAAGGCCGGAAGGCGAATTATGAGTACTCCGCCGATGAAGGCGCTCTTCCCTGACGCTGTGGAGAATATGCGCAAAAGGCGCGGCTCTGTTGATTACAACAGCGCAACGCCGGTCATGCGGCAGACGCTTGTTAAGGTTGTGAATGAGGATTTAACTTCTCTTCTTCCAAAAATCACCGTCCCATCCCTTTTGATTTGGGGGACTGCCGACACCGCCACCCCGATTTCTGACGGTGAAACCTTCGAGCGGCTGATACCGGACGCAGGTCTTGTAAGAATAGAGGGCGGCTCGCACTTTGCGTTTTTGCAGGCTCCCGAAATCTGCTCGCGGGCGGTATCGTCATTTTTCGGAATACCTTATTGAAATAACATTTCAAGAACGGAGTATGTATCATGCTGTTAACCGCTATTAAAATCCTATGCGCTGTAACATATGCCGCCGCAGTATTATTCACCGGCAGATTCTTTATCCATATGTTCCAGCTCAACTCATATAAGCCCAAGGTGCACATCAAGTGGATGCGCAGGAACTGCCGAACTTACACCTGTGTTGTTTGCTGCTCCTGCGTGTTTGCCGCATCGCTTAGCATTATTTTGGGCGAGAGCTTTCCGGCGCCGCTTATGCTTTTATATCCTGCAATTATGCTTTGCTTTGCCATATCAAAGCTCCCTAAAAAGCAGTATAAAACCCCGCTTAAATATACGGCAAGGATTAAAAGACTTATTGTCACTTGCGCGGTGATAATGCTTCTGCCGCTTATTGCTCTGCTTACAAGCCTACCCGCACCGGCGGCGTTCGGGCTGGCGCTTTTGTTTCTGCTCTTAGAACCTTGGCTGATACTTCTTGCGAATCTCATCAACCGTCCAGTCGAGCTTGCAATCAATAATCGCTACATCAATGATGCTAAAAGGATACTCGCCTCCTGCCCCGACCTCACCGTTATCGGAATAACCGGAAGCTTCGGCAAAACCAGCGTGAAGTATTTTCTGGATTCACTTTTAAGCGTTAAATACAACGTTTTAATGACTCCGGGCAACTTTAATACTCCTTTGGGAGTAGTAAGAACCATCCGCGAATCGCTACGCGCTACCCATGACATATTCCTTTGCGAGATGGGGGCTAAAAACGTCGGAGACATAAAGGAAATCTGCGATATAGTCCGCCCAAAGCATGGCATTATTACCTCTGTCGGTCCGATGCATATTGAGAGCTTTAAGACGATTGATAATGTGCGCAAGACCAAATTCGAGCTGGCGGACGCTCTGCCGCGTGATGGCTTGCTCTTTCTCAACTTCGACTGTGATATCATCTGCGAAGCAAATCACCCGCACCCCGCAATTGCGTATGGCATAGACAACCGGTCGGGATATTACGTCAGCGGGCTCAAGGTATCGGAAAAAGGCTCGGAATTCACGGTAACCGCTCCCTCCGGCGATAGCTGCGATTACAAAACTCCGCTTATCGGACGGCACAACGTTTTGAACATCTGCGGAGCGATTGCGGTTGCAAATTCGCTTGGAATTTCCTTGGGCGAGCTTAAGCCGGCAGTGCGCAGGCTTGCAAGCGTCCCTCACCGCTTGCAGCTCATCAATAAGGGTGATTACACCGTTATAGATGACGCCTACAACTCCAACCCTTCCGGAGCAAAAGCCGCTCTGGAAGCTCTTTCCATGACGGACGGCATGAAAATTCTTGTCACCCCGGGAATGATAGAGCTTGGCGGCATGGAATACGAGCTTAACCGCGAATTCGGCATGGAGGCGGCGAGCGTCTGCGACTATATCGCACTTGTAGGTGAAAAGCAGACTAAACCGATTGCAGACGGACTTGCAGAGGCGGGATATCCCGATGATAAGCTTTTTGTGGCGCAGTCACTTGACGAAGCCATGAAAAAGGTTTATTCTATTGAAAGCGGCGGCAGGCGGAAAATCATCCTGCTTGAAAACGACCTGCCCGACAATTACTGATTTTGGGCCTGAAATCACTAACTTTTGAAAGGAAGATATCACCATGAAAATAAAGCTTGCGCTTTTATTCGGCGGAAAGAGTGTTGAGCATGAGATATCCATTATCTCGGCTTTGCAGGCATACGCCAGCTTAGACAAGGAAAAATACGATGTAATTCCGATTTACATAACCAAGGACGGCGAAATGTTCTGCGGTGGGCATATTGGGGACATCGACGCCTACAAGGACATTAAGAATCTCTTGAGTGAGAGCTTCCCTGTTACTCTCGCCCGCTCCGGCGGAAGAGTTATGATAATGCGTACCGATTCCAAGCCGTTTAAAAAGCCGCTGGTGGATTATATCGACGTTGCCTTTCCGATAGTCCACGGCACAAATGTTGAGGACGGAACTATTGCGGGATATCTTAATATGCTGGGCGTGCCATATGTCGGATGCGACATCCTGTCCTCCGCTTTGGGAATGGATAAATACGCCATGAAGATGATATTTGCCGACAACGGTATCCCGGTTTTAGACTGCCTTGTATTCGGCAGCCCGGAGTTTGATTCACAGCCGGAGGGCGTTGTTGCCAAAATCGAATCGAAAATGGAATATCCGATAATTGTAAAGCCGGTAAACCTCGGTTCAAGCGTGGGTATCTCAAAGGCCGATTCCAGGGAGAAGCTTGAACAGGCTTTGGAGGAGGCCTTCTTGTACGCCAAAAAGGTGCTTGTTGAAAGGGCGATAACCAATCTCACCGAAATCAACTGCTCGGTTCTTGGCGATGAGGACGATGCCGAGGCTTCTGTGTGCGAACGCCCTGTAAGCCAGGACGAGATTTTGAGCTACAGCGACAAGTACTTGGGCGGCTCGAAATCATCTAAGGGCATGGCCAGCACAAAAAGGGTCATCCCGGCGGACATCTCCACCGAAAACACTTTGTATATTAGGGAGCTTGCGGTTAAGGCATTCAAGGCCTTGGGCTGCTGCGGCGTTGCACGCATAGACTTTATGATAGACAACGATTCCGGAAAAATCTATCTCAACGAAATCAACACAATTCCCGGCTCGCTTTCCTTCTACCTTTGGGAGCCGAAGGGAGTTAAATACAAGGAGCTTCTTTCAAGGATGATAGACCTCGCCCTTAAGCGCGCAAGGGAGCAGGAGAGGGTTACTTATACCTTTGATACCAACGTTCTTGCCGGGGTTAAGCTTGGCGGAACTAAGGGTGCTAAGGGCGCAAAGGTTTGATCCTCCCTGATTGGCGTCACTTAATCGTATAAACATCCCACCGGCAATGAAAGGTAAAGCATGATAATTAAAATATTGCGGACATCCGCAAGGATAAAGCCGTCATATATAATATTTACATCGGCGACAAATATTATCGGGCCAACTTAGGCGAGCTGAGCCGACTTCAGTCTATAGCTCTTTCCGGTGATAGCTCTGCCAAAAAGGGAGTTTTCAGCCCTTCAAGCCGGTACAACTATATCAAGCTTCGCTATTATTTCGGCAAGGAGAACATTAAGCGGATGTCCCATATTTATAAAAATGATGAGCAGTACGGAAAATTCTATTATTTTCAGTACGGCTTTATGAAAAGGGATTGTGTGATAGCTTTAAACAGCGGTGATTTTTTCGCTGCTACTACCGCTCAATAGATTCCTTTGATTACATTTCGATTTATAATGGCGATAGGCAAATCGCACCGGTTGAGACCAATCTAAGTACGTATAACAAAATCTATACTCATAAGCTCTACATTCCGGATGATTTCAACTGCCATGCCGAGGTGCTTTCGCTCTTTGTGCTGTATTATGCAAGCTATAATTTTACGCAAAGGGCTAATATGATGTACGGCTCTGTCACCGCAAAATCCTATTTTTTCTCGAACCATAACGACAGATACCGACCGAGGTGGAGGGAAAACAACTTCCCGGGTAAGGATTATTTCGGGAGGCCTACGCTTGACAGCATCAAGGCGTTCAACGAGAAGGATTGAGTGGCGAGGCAGGACAAAGGTCACAAATAAACAAGCGGACGATCTATATAGACCGTCCGCTATTATTTTTGATTCCATATCATCCCGGGCTACTGCATGACGTTACCGTTCTCGTCGTAATCGGTTATCGTCTCCGAGGCAAGAGAGCCGTCCTCATAGCGCGTTCTCTCTATTTTGCAGGAAAGATATTCTTTACCGTTCTGAGTAAGATACTGCTCTTCACTGTAGGTTTTTTCAACGCCGTTGGAGTAGTATTCTACCGTTCCCTTTGAAAGAAACCTCTCCTTATCGTCCCACTTAATGTATACGCTTTCCCAGGAGGTGCTTATAACAGAGGTATAATCATCGGAATATACAGAGTCGGAATAGCTCGAAGATTCCTTTGATTTACTGAAGGATATTACCCTTTGGCCCTCGCTCTGCGCAATCACGGCATCGTAACCGGCAAGCCCGCCATCCTCATCGAACCGCGCGGTAAGAGTTCCTGCGGCATTAGTCATCTCCTTGTCGGTGCAGACGAAATAATTCGTTTCGTAAACCCTGTCATCGTCCTCAACGCTGCTAACAGCTTTAAGATAAAATCCGTCAATCTCCAGCCTGTCATAAGATCCAAAATCAAGCGTGCCTTCGCCCTCTTCACAGCCTGCAAGGCAGAAAACAAGCGATATAATAACAGCAGCAAAAAGCGGAACCCCGACGTACCTTTTCAAAATGCTCATAACAATCTCCAAAAATAAAATAACCTGTGCGAGTAAGCCTGTAAGCCGAGTTCTGTCGTGTACGGCAATCTATCTACGCCTTACGTCGCCGCAAGGCTCAAGCCACCTATAACGGCCATATCCGCCGAGCAGACGTTGATATGCCGGACCAAACGGTGTTGCATCGGGTAGGGTTTACATGGCGGCGCAGTCTCCTGCGCCCCGGTGAGCTCTTACCTCGCCTTTCCATCCTTGCTGCACCGAGATGCAGCGGTATATTTCTGTTGCACTTTCCCTAAGGTCGCCCTCGGCTGACGTTATCAGCTACCCTTGCTCTGTGATGCTCGGACTTTCCTCATCCGCCGAAATAATTCTCGGCGTCCGCTGCCGTATAGCTTACTCGCAAGCATTTACATTGTACACTATTATTTCGGAATTGTCAACTGCGATAGGCTGTGTTTTCCCAAAAAAAGCAGCCCCTGAACACTTAGTACCGGGGTTTTGTCGTTTATACGGACTATTCGTCCAACATTTCTTCAATCATGCTCCTGATGTCAGGGTTGCTGTAATAATCCCCCGGATTGAAAAGGATGTAATCATGCCTGCACACGGCCGGTTTGGGCTGAGCTTCGGGATTCACTTCGGGCATAACTTCGGGCTGATTGTTTGTCATTGGTGTCTTCCCCTGCCATCTTAAAGTATGGCATATTGCCAAAAAAGCTGTCAACAAAATTCCAAAAATTTACGGCGTTCGGGGGTATCATCTCTCCCAAAAACGCCGTAAGAATTACATTTTTATCTGAACAAAACGCAGGTTCCGCTCTCTCGATAGTAGCGGATTCTATCCTCAATAGTCTCTCTTGATACTCCCAGATACTTTGCCAGACAATCGATGCACATAAATTCCTGTGCGCACCGCAAAACCATCTTGCGGTATATTGCTATATCATCGGAATGAAGGGGCGCTCCGCACTCCTTACAGGTGTCATAATTAGCCATTCGCTCTTGTCTTACCTTGACGAGCTTTGCTCTTACGACCCTTGACAAGCTTTGCTCTTACGACCTTGCAGTCGTGCGGCTCAATGTCCACAGTGTAGCGCTCGGTATAAACGCCCTCGGTCTTATGCTCCCAGCAATCGTACATTTCGAATCCGTAGCCTGCGGCGGTGGGCAGTCCCATATCCCAGAACGGGAAAGATGCCTGGCCGCGCTTATCGCCGAAGTTAAACATGCCTATTGCATAATCACCGTTTTCAAGCGCCTTGATGAGTATCTTAACACCAACGCCTTCCCAGCCGGAGGAATCAAGAACATAAGCTCCCCTACCCTCTGGGTCCTGATTGATGGCGATGATATCCTTGTTGGAAAGGATTTCCTTGGTAGCGTCGGTCATGTTTCTGATATCGCAGCCGATCATCAGCGGAGAATTCATGATAGCCCAGAGTGAGAAGTGCGTCTTATACTCTATATCGGTGCATCCCATGCCGCCTTCGCCTATCCATGAACTGTTGGAGCCGCCGTGCATACCCACTACCAGCATATCAATATCATTCCAGCAATAAACACCCTGCTGACTCTGTCTGCCGAACTGGGATTTTGCAAGATTTACTATTGAACTCCAGGTGTCCTGAATATCGCCGGTGGAGCGGAACATCTGCGCGCCGGATTCACGAATCCAGGAATGAACATCATCTTGGCCCCAGTTGCAGGCCGAAAACAGGATATCTCTGCCGCAGTTTCTTAAAGCCATTGCCATTCTTTTATAAAGAAGCTCGCCCGGAATTCCATTAGGCTTGAAGCAATAATCGTACTTCAGGAAATCTACGCCCCACTCGGCGAAGGTTGCGGCATCCTCAAACTCGTGCTCGAAGGATGCGGGGTGTGCGGCACAGGTGTGGGTTCCAGCGCAGGAATACATTCCGAATTTAAGACCTTTAGAGTGAACATAGTCGGCAACAGCCTTCATGCCGTTCGGGAACTTGGCAGGGTCAGCCTGAAGTCTTCCTTTTTTATCGCGCTGCTTTAGGCTCCAACAGTCGTCAATGACGATATATTCGTATCCGCAGTCTTTAAGGCCTGTTTCAACCATAGCGTCAGCTGCCTGCTTAACAAGCTCCTCGTTAATGTTCCAGGTGAAGGTGTTCCAAGAGTTCCAGCCCATAGGCGGGGTAAGTCCGAGATTCTTAGGCATAATATGTACCGTCCTTTACTTGATTATATAAAATTATTAAACGCCGCGCTGCAAAAAACAATCAATTTTCGCACCGCGCAGATTTACGTATAAAATTATACCGACAGTCAACGATTTTGTCAATATTAAAATAAGCAATTGTTTTTTATGATAGTATTAATATTTTAAACATGCAGATATTAAAAGAGCCGGACTTTGTGCCAGCTCATAGTAATATTTCATACTTATATTTGCCCGGTAATGTACAGACCATATAATGGTCATACCATACAATGATCATGCCATGCATAGGAATATCAAGAGGCGGCAGAAATACGAAAATTCATGCAATAGCAGAGACGGCTTGGAAAATCCCGTAGAATTTTTGCTCAGCCGCGGAAACGATCATGATTCGGCCCATGATGTTGATCTGGTAAGCAAAATAGATATATCCGAAAGCAATATCCTTCAAGGTAGCATGATTCCGAACAGCGGTTTTGCGATTGGCGGCTATATAAGGAGAATCATCTTATTGAATGCTCTTCCCAAAAGCTTAAGCGGTTTCGCAGGGCTGCAACTCGCTATGATAAGTCGGATTCGGCTTTTCTTGCTTTGTTTACCTTGCTTCCGTTTATGTTTTGTTGATTTAGCACAAATAATTTTGTTTTTCAGACAAAGGCACGATATTAAAGCACCTTTGCCAAAAAGCTTTTGAGTCTTTCAGACTGAGGATTACCGAAAATCTCGGCCGGCGTGCCTTCCTCGGCGATAACTCCATCATCGAGGAACAGAACTCGGTTTGAAACCTCCCTTGCAAAGCCCATTTCGTGGGTTACTACAACCATCGTCATGCCGTCCTTGGCAAGCTCCTTCATAACGTCCAGAACCTCGCCAACCATTTCGGGGTCTAATGCAGATGTCGGCTCGTCGAACAGCATAACGTCCGGCTCCATGCAAAGCGCGCGTACTATTGCAACCCTTTGCTTCTGTCCGCCCGAAAGCTGGTTGGGATACGAGCTTGCGCGGTCTGCAAGACCTACTCTTGCCAAAAGTTCGAGCGCTTTTTTCTCTGCTTCCGCTTTGGTGGCCTTTTTAAGCATTACCGGGGCGGAGGTAAGGTTATCCATAATAGTCATATGGGGAAACAGGTTGAACTGCTGGAAAACCATTCCCATTTTCTGGCGATGAGCGTTCAAATCGACCTTCTTGTTCATAAGGTCATCCCCCTCAAAAATGATATGCCCGCCGCTCGGCTGTTCCAAAAGGTTTAGGCAGCGCAGAAAGGTAGACTTTCCCGAGCCGGAAGGGCCTATTATGCAGATGACGTCGCCCTTGTCTATCTCGACGTTTATGCCTTTGAGAACCTCCGTACCCTGAAAGCTCTTTTTAAGATTCTTAACACTTATCACTCTTGGAGAGCCTCCTTTCAATCAGCTTTTGGAGCTGGGTGAGTCCTATAACCATTATAAGGTATGTAAGCGCTACCACCATCAGCGGATTGACAGCGTCGAAGGTGTTATTGCGCACCAGATTACCGGCCCTTGTAAGGTCATCAACAGCGACATAGCCGGCAACCGAAGTTTCTTTTAACAGCGCGATAAACTCGTTGCCGATGGCGGGGATTATATATCTTACCGCCTGCGGGAATACTATTTTGCGCATAGTCTGAAGCTTGGAAAGGCCTAAGCTTCTGCCGGCCTCCATCTGGCCTTTATCCACGGCGTTTATGCCGCTTCTTATAAGCTCGGCCATGTAAGCGCCGGAGTTTATTCCGAAGGTGAGAATAGCAACCGCTATGCCATCCCAGTTCTTAAATATGGCAAAAAAGCACAGAAGCAGCAGAACTACAACAGGAACGCCCCTGATGACGGTAACATATATATTACACAAGGCGTTGATTATCCTCATCGGGAATGATGACGAATCCTGAGCGAAGTACTTAAGCACCGCTATAAGAGAGCCTATGACCAGTCCGATAACCAGCGCTCCCGCGGTTATTATAAGGGTGTTTTTAAGGCCGCTCAGCATCAGCTTGTAGAACCCGGTGTCTATAAAGATTTCTTTAAGATGCATAACCCAGCCGGTAATCGCCTGTGAAAGAGCTGCGGGTGTTAATACTGCTTCCATGAAAATCCCCTTTCAAGTTTAATAAATTACTACAAGGAGTACGATGAATAATCATTCGTACTCCTTGGAATTGATATTCAAATAAATATTATTTAACAGGTGAGGTGTAGGGAGCGTTGAACTTTTCGAAGATGGATTCGATTGTGCCGTCCTCGAGCAGTCTTGCAATTGTCTTGTTGACCTCCTCAACCAAATCCTCTGAGCCGAATGCGAAAGCAAATGCATACGGTTCGGAAGTCATAGCGTCGGGAAGGATTACAAGCTTATCCTCGTGCTCGGCGTTGTAAGCGGCTACCATCTCGGCGGCGGTGAGGTCGTCTATAACCCAAGCGTCAACCTTGCCCTGAACAAGCGCCATTTCAGCGTCGTTATTGGCGGCGTACTCATCAACATCATAGCCCTCCTCACGGCAGAACTTTGCGGCGGTAGTAGAGGTCTGGCAGGAAATCTTCTTGCCTGTCAAATCAGCCTTGGAGGCAATAGGAGAGCCTTCGGTAACAACGATAGCCTGAGCGGCAAGGCAGTAGGGATCGGTAAAGAGCATATTCTTCTTTCTGTCCTCGTCAACAGAGATGCCTGAAACGCCAACGTCATACTTGCCGGCGCTGATTCCTGCGAGAACCGAATCAAAGTCCATGGTCTGGATATCAAGTTCAACACCTAAATCCTGGCAGACGATATTCAAAATGTCAATCTCTATGCCCTCGACCGTTCCGCCGTCGGAAAGACCCTCAAAGGGCGGAAAATCGGGGCTGGTGGCGATGGTAAGCTTTCCCGCGGACTTAACGTCTTCGAGCGACTTGCCGTTTGCGCCGCAGCCTGCGAAGCAGCACATCATAAGCATTGCGGCTAAAATCAGTGATATAACCTTTTTCATAATTTCAAAACCTTTCTTGTCTTCTGTTTTTTGCATGAAAATGCAAGCAACATGAATAATTATTTAGCTTATTTAGTGATTATACGCTGTTTATGCGAATAAGTCAAGCGATTTTTGCATTTTTATTCAATTTTGTGCAAAAACGTTGTTTTGTACGATTTGCTGTATTATAAGAAGAATTATTTGTTGATAATCACAACAGCAAGCAGATTATATTCCCGATATCCGCAAAGAGCAATTTTCATTTCCCTATCACAAAATTACACTTGAATATTAACATAAGCTATGATATACTTCTAATCATGTTTTATTTGTGTGAGGAGTTCATATGTTAAAGCTAACTGACATTGTAAAGGATTATGCCGTCGGTGACGAGTGCGTTCATGCCCTTAAGGGCATAAGCATAGAGTTCCGCAAGTCGGAATTTGTTGCAATACTCGGCCCTTCCGGATGCGGAAAGACGACACTTTTAAACATCATAGGCGGACTTGACAAATACACCTCCGGCGACCTGAGTATAAACGGTCGTTCCACAAAGATGTTCAAGGACGCCGACTGGGATTCATACCGCAACCATTCGGTGGGCTTTGTATTCCAGTCGTATAACCTTATACCGCATCAGACAGTGCTTTCAAACGTTGAGCTGGCGCTGACCCTTTCGGGCGTGGGCAAGGCGGAAAGACGCAAAAGAGCTATAGCTGCGCTTGAAAAGGTGGGTCTTGGCGATCAGCTACGCAAAAAGCCGAACCAGATGTCGGGCGGGCAGATGCAAAGAGTAGCAATAGCAAGGGCACTTGTAAACGATCCTGAAATACTTATGGCTGACGAGCCCACCGGCGCGCTGGATTCCACAACGAGCGTTCAGATAATGGAGATATTAAAGGAAATCTCGAAGGATAAGCTTGTTATAATGGTAACCCACAACCCCGATCTTGCCGAGCAGTACGCCACCAGGATCGTAAGATGCTTGGACGGCGAGGTGCAGTCCGACTCGATGCCGTATAACTCCTCTACCGAGCCGGCAGGCCACAGCGCCGACATGAAAAAGCTGGGCAGAAAAACCTCGATGTCATTTGCAACGGCGCTTTCCCTGTCTTTAAACAATCTGATGACCAAAAAAGGACGAACTATTCTTACAAGCTTTGCGGGAAGTATAGGAATTATAGGAATAGCACTGATTTTGTCCGTCTCCACCGGCGTTCAGAAGTATATAGACCGCGTGCAGGAGGATACCCTTTCCTCCTACCCCATAACCATCAATTCCAGCGAGGTTGATATTACAAGCATGATGACCAGCTTTATGGGCGCCAACCGCGACGGCGAAGATTCCGATGCCGATAACGCTCAGGAGCCGGACAAGGTTTATGAAAACCGCATAATGTCGGACATGATGGACTCGATGCGCAGCATTGAAACCCAGGAAAACAACCTTGTTAAATTCAAGGAATTTTTAGACGACTCGGAAGATTTCAAATCATATGCCAGCGCAGTAAGATACAGCTATGACGCTGACATGAACTTCTACGTTGAAAACACCGAGGGCGAGATAGTCCGCTCTGACATTCTTGAGCTTATATCAAGGCTTTATTCCGAGCTTGGCTTTTCGGCCTCAAGCTCCACCCTTTCATCCTATATGCAGATATCAGCCTGGCAGGAGATGCTTTCGGGCATAGACGGCGAACTGATAAGCCCCACCATAACCGAGCAATACGACGTTATAAGCGGCCGGTGGCCGGAGAGCTATGACGAGGTTGTTGTGGTGGTGGACGACAACAACGAAATCAGCGATATGATGCTATATGCATTAGGACTTAAGACGATAGACGGCATTATAGATGATATGACGGTTGCCGCAGAGGGCAATGAAGAGGATCTTGAAAAGGCATCCTGGAGCTATGACGACATTTTGGGAATAGATTTCAGGGTCATTCCCAGCTGCGACAAGTACCAAAAGAGCGGCGAGGGATATATCGACGCCACCGAAACCGAAACCGGGCTTAAATATCTTTTCGATTCGGACAATGCTATAAAGCTTAAGGTGGTCGGAATCATCCGCAAGAGCGACAATGCAGTTGCGTCATTCATGAACGGAGCTGTCGGCTATACCTCCGCGCTGACGGAATACATCATAGACAGAACCGCCGAGAGCGAGCTTATAAAAGAGCAGAAGGATAATCCCGAGGTGGACGTTATAAGCGGTCTTAAGTTCAAAGTTGATGGTGAGGAGATAACCGAGGAGGAAATTGCCGAAACGGTAGACGCATGGCTCTCCAAGCAGTCCGAAGCCGAAAAGGCGGCGGTTTACGCCGAGATAATGTCGATGCCGGATGAAAGTTATCTGCAAACCATGGCGATGCAGTTCCGCCAGACACTTACGCCCGAGGCTGCCGACAAAATGATAATAGACGCTGCAGTCGCCCAGACCCAGATTGACGAAGCGACTGTTGCGGACTATGTTGCAAATATGGATTCGGCTGAAAAGGAAGATCTGATAATGCAGCTAGCCACCGCAGCGGCAGCTCAGCAATACGCAGAGCAGGCCGCAACAGAACTCGGTGTTTACAGTACCGAACAGCTTGCGGCAATGCTCGCATCATGCGAACTTACCGCAGCGCAATACAAAACGGTATTTGACAATCACATTCCCGCCACCCGTTCGGACAGAACATATGAAGAGGTATTAGGGCTTTTGGGCGATGTTGACATGACCTCGCCCTCGGCAATATACATCTATGCCGCCTCGTTCGAGAACAAGGACAACATAGCCGACCTTATAGAAAGCTACAACTCCGGCATGGAGGAAGAGGATAAGATATCCTACACCGACTATGTAAAGCTGCTGATGTCGTCGGTAACAACAATAATCAGCGCGATATCGTATGTGTTAATGGCGTTCGTTGCGATATCCTTAGTGGTATCGTCCATCATGATAGGAATTATAACCTATATTTCGGTTCTGGAAAGAACCAAGGAAATAGGCATACTCCGAGCTGTGGGAGCGTCAAAGAAGGATATTTCACGCGTATTCAATGCAGAGACTATGATAATCGGCTTCGTTGCGGGTGCAGTCGGCATAGGCATCACCCTGCTTTTGCTGATTCCGATTAATATTGTGCTCCATGTCCTGACCGGTATTGAGATACTCTCCGCTTCGCTTCCCGTTTCGGGTGCGATAATACTGGTTGCCATAAGCATATGTCTTACGCTGATAGCAGGGCTTATCCCATCGGGAATTGCCGCCAAGAAGGACCCTGTTGTTGCCCTCAGAACAGAATAAGTCTTAAGCCGATGCAAGCTTTAAGCCGATGCAAGCTCACTTTTATGTGGCTTTCGCACCGGCTTTTAATATATGAATGTGACAAATACATGGGCGTATTCATTTTTTAGAATTGACATTTTGCTCACTCAATGATAGAATATACTTAGTTATTTTAATCAATAGGAGGTATTTCTATGAACAGAAGACTTATTACAATCCTTCTCAGCGCTACTCTGTGCTTAGGCTGCGTCGGATGCGAAGATTCCGGCACCAAAAATCAGCAGGAACAGCTTGCTGTGCCGCCCGAATCGGACGGCTGGTGCTGCATATTCGCAGCGGCGACTCTTAATCCCACGCTCGACCAGCTTCCTAAGAACCCTTACCTTTCCGGCTCGACCTGCCGCCAGCAGTTTCAGGCTTCGGCTTCTGGCACAAAAATCCGCCTTACATTTTCAAACGAATATTCCGAAACCCTTGACGCACCGGACGAAGATATGGTGCTCGAATCGGTTCACATTGCCAAGCTGTTAAAGCCCGGAGAGCCTAATATAGACACTGAAACCGACACTGTTATAACCTTTGGCGGCTCCGAAAGCGTCACCATACCGGCGGGCGAAACCGTAACGTCGGACGAAATCGATTTTTCGTTTGAAAGCCTTGAATTTTTGGCGGTATCCACGAAATTCGGCATCACCCCCGCATTCCCGACATGCCATTCCGAGGCGGACTGCGGAAGCTGGGTAGTTGAGGGCAACCGTGTGAGCGAAAACTTTAATCCCACTGCCTGGATGTGGAGCTACTTCTCCTTCTGCCGTGCCGACGCTTATTCTGAGGGCACCGAAACCCTTGTATGCTTCGGCGATTCGATTACCGACGGCTCTATTTCCACCTTCAATGGCTTCGACGCCTGGCCGGATCTTCTGGGTCAGGCTTTGCAGAGCGACCCTGCAACCATGCACATTTCGGTTGTAAACACTGCTATTGCCGGCAACGCCATATGGGGAGGATCCGGAATCGCTGCTAAGGACAGATTCCAGCGCGATGTTTTGGAGATTCCCGGCGTTAGAAGCGTTATAATTCTTATCGGTACGAATGACATTCCCGGAGCGCAAACGGATACCTCTGAGGACATGATAAATGAATACAAGGCGATGATTCAGGCCTGCCACAGCAAAGGAATAAAGATATACGCCGGAACCATAACCCCGTTCGGAAACAACGACTGGTGGTCCTCCGAGCTTCATGAGAATATCCGTTCAAAGGTCAACGAATGGATGCTGAGCAGCGACAGCGGCTTCGACGGCGTTATAGACTTTGCTGCAGCCACCTGCGACCCGGACGATAAGACCAAACTGAAAGCCGAGTACGACTCCGGCGACGGGCTGCACCCAAGTGTCAACGGCCACAAGGCCATGGGCGACGCGGCGATAGCTGAAATTAAAAAGCTGATTGGGTAGTTGAACTGCTTTTATGACAAAACAAGAGCTGCCGCCGTTCCTTTGAAATGGAGCGGCGGCAGCTATAATGCTGATTTCCTGTAATAGCATAATACTGATTCTACGAAAAATTGTTGCTATGATACTGATCCTTTTCCGAAATGAAAGCAAAAAAGCGAGCGCAAACGCCGTGTGATGAGTTTCTTGCCTGTTCTTGAAATACTTTTAGATATAAATAAGTATAATATCAATATTTATTCTTAAGCGAGGCTAATTCTTTTATGAATTCGGGTGCTCAACCCTTGCTTCGTTTCGGTTGTATTCGCCGCCGGGCGTGTCCAACTGAACAAGGCAGATGCCCCTGCCGAAGGCGGCGTCCGCAACGCTCGAAAGCCACAGCAACTAATACAGCTTTTTTTAAACATGAATGTTTTTACTCCTCCCTCGCATTAGCTTTCTATAAGTATAATTGATGCTGAAGAATGTGTCAAGCGATAA